>DAOTTY010000304.1:0-14943 GCA_034437575.1 Anaerolineae bacterium
AAGCGCCACGCCCAGTTGCCCCCTGGCTGGCCGGGGGTGTTCATGCGCGTGTCGGCACCAAACCCCAGGATGTCTTGCATGGGGATGACGCAGGTGTGCGCGATAGATGAACTCGCTAACCGAATCATTTCTTTGTGGATGTTCACGTCCAGGTGGCTGCGCGATTCGCCAATGTATTTGGCCACACACGCCTGGATGCCATCGTTGGTTTCGTCGCTGTGCCACCAGCCGTAGGTGGTGTTGTTGTCGTGGGTGCCGGTGTAAACGACGGTGTTTTTTGGATGGTGGTGGGGTAAAAACAGGTTCGCCCCGCACTCACCGTCAAAGGCAAACTGGAGGACCTGCATACCGGGAAGGCCGAACTCGTTTCGCAACCCCTCCACCTTTTCGGTAATCACGCCCAGGTTTTCTGCCACGATGGGAAGTTCCTCGAACTTATCAACCACGACCTTGAAAAAGTCGGAGCCGGGGCCATCGACCCAGGTGCCGTTGATGGCCGTCTCTTCGGTGGCGGGGATTTGCCAGTATGCCTGGAAGCCGCGATAATGATCGACGCGCACCAGGTCAACCAATTCAAAGATGGTTTCAAAGCGGCGCAGCCACCAGGCATAGCCGTTCTGCTTCATCACGTCCCAGCGATAGAGCGGGTTGCCCCAGCGCTGGCCCGTTTCACTGAAGTAGTCTGGCGGCACACCCGCGATGACAGTAGGGTTGCCGTCGTCGGCCAGGGAGAACAAATCCTGGTTGCCCCACACGTCGCTGCTGTCGTGGGCGACGAAAATCGGAATGTCCCCCATCAGGCGAATGTTGCGCTCAGCCGCATAGGCTTTGAGGGCCGTCCACTGTGTTTTGAATACCCACTGCGTAAATTGATAGTACACGATATTGTCAGCGTGTTCGGCGCGGGCTTTTTCCAGCGCGGCTTTCTCATAGCGGATGAGGGCCGGGTCGCTCCACTCGGTCCACTGTTTGCCGTTGTGCGCGTCCTTGATGGCCATGAACAGCGTGTAGTCGTCCAGCCACGCGGCGTTGGCCTTGCAGTAGGCGTCAAAGTCGGTTTTGGCGTTGGCATCCGCCTGCGCTTTGAAGCGCTCAAAGGCGAGGCGCAGCTTGCGGTTGTGATAGTCAATCACCGGGCCGTAGTCCACGCGGTACTTAGGGAAGTAGGGCAGGTCTTCAAAGTCCTCGTTGGTCAGGTAGCCGTCGCCCACCAACACATCCAGGCTGATGAGGTTGGGGTTGCCCGCAAAGGTGCTGGGGGACTGGTAGGGGGAGTCGCCAAAGCTGGTTGGCCCCAGGGGTAGCACCTGCCACAGGGTTTGTTCGGCTTCGGTGAGGAAGTCAATAAAGCGGTAGGCATACTCGCCCAGGTCGCCAATGCCGAAGCGCCCCGGTAGCGAGGTGGGATGCAATAAAACGCCGCTGCTGCGTGGAAATTCCATCTTGTGTCGTCCTTCGTTGCGATGTGCGTTGAATACGGCTCAATGTTAACAAATATCGCGCCCGGCGTTTATGAATTCGATGTTAGCTTCGCGTAGGCCAGGGGCGGCGGCAGTTCAAACCCGCCCACCTGTAAAATTTCGCCTGTGCCTGCGACCTCCGTAGAGACGATCACCTCTGTTGTCGGGTCATAGCTGTCCACGAATTCCTTGAGGGCTGGGATGCTGTTTTCCAGGTCTAATGCTGGCCAGATGTCGCCGTTAACCCCGTGAAATTCCAGGTCGGTTTTGTCATTCTCGAATATGACCAGCACGAAGCCACGCCCTTCCTGTTGGTAGCCTGCCCAGGCCAGCGCTGCGATAGGTAACCCCTGCTTTTGAATCAGCATGTTCAGTTTGGCACTCGGCCCAGCGGCTGTTTTGGGACGCTGCATATTGGGTTTCTTGCTCGATTTTTTCGCCATACGTCAGTCGCTTTCCGTGAATTTGCAACGCCTGTATTTTAAACCATGCCTAAGCAATCTGATAGAAAGTAGCGCTCACACGATGATGTGTGCTACAAACAAGTGTGCAAAGTTGGTCAAGCATTTGCAAGTGTGGTTCATGTATATCGACGGAAGCTGGTTCAAAGATGATAACGGACGAACGCGCATTTTACGTGGGGCGAACGTTGGCGGCACGTCTAAACTCCCTGTAATGCCCAACGGCGACCAATTCTTTGAGCATCGCCATGTATCGTTTGTGGGGCGGCCCTTCCCGCTGGAAGAAGCGGACGAACACTTTGCCCGCCTCAAAGCGTGGGGGCTAACGTTCTTGCGCTTCCAGGTAATGTGGGAGGCGGTAGAGCATCAGGGGCCAGATCAATACGACGAGGACTATCTGGATTACCTGCACGCGGTGCTGGCCAAAGCCTATGACTATGGCATTGAGGTGTTTATTGACCCGCATCAGGATGTGTGGAGCCGCTGGACGGGCGGCAGCGGTGCGCCGGGGTGGACGCTAGAAGCGGTGGGCATGGACATTACCCGGCTGGATGCAACCGGGGCCGCCGTCACACAGCAGATGGCCGACGATTACAAGCGCATGGTGTGGCTGACGAACTTCTACAAGTTTGGCGCGGCCACGATGTTCACACTGTTTTTTGCAGGGGATGACCTGGCAAGCTGCACCACCATCGACGGCACCGACACACGAACCTACCTGCAAAATCACTACATCAACGCAATGCAGACCGTCGCAGAGCGGCTGGCTGACCTGCCGAATGTTGTGGGTTTTGACTCGCTGAATGAGCCGATGCGCGGCTATATCGAACTGAGCGACCTCACCCGCGATGAGCCGCACGGGTTGGTGTCTTTGGGGCCGTCGCCCACGCCGTTACAGTCGATGGCGTTGGCTAACGGGCACACCCTCAGCGTGCGGAATTACGCCATTCGTCCCTGGGGGCCGCATGTGGTCAACTGGGTAAAGCTCAACGAGGCGGGCGTGCGCCTGTGGCGCGATGGTTATCCGGGGGTGTGGATGGAAAACGATGTGTGGACGGATGAGGGGGGCACGCCGCGTGTGCTGAAGCCGTATCACTTTAGCCGGGTGCGCGGCCACAAAATCAACTTTGTGGACGACTACCTGAAGCCGTTTTACTATCGCTTTACCGATGCGATGCGCTCCGTGAAGAAGAAGCACCTCATCTTTGTGGAAGGTGTGCCGAATACGGTTTACCCCACCTGGAACGATAACGATCCGAAGCAGGTGGCGTATGCGGGGCACTGGTACGACGCGGCGACGTTGTTTTTCAAGTCGTTTAACCGCTTCTTCAACATCGAGGCGACGACTGAAAACGGCTTTCGCCCGGTGATTGGCCCGGCGGGCAATCAGGCAATGTACACCCGGCAAATTGGCGAGATCAAGCAGCACGCGGCCAACCAAATGGGTGGCATTCCGGCGTTTGTGGGGGAGTTCGGCATTCCGTTTGACATGAACAACAAGCAAGCCTACAAGTCGGGCAATTACTCGTCGCAAATCAACGCGCTGGATATGATGTACAACGCACTGGATGATAACCTGCTGGGCGGCACCATCTGGAATTATGCGGCGGACAACAACAACGAACACGGCGACCTGTGGAACGGCGAAGACCTGTCTATTTTCAGCCGGGACCAGCAAACTGACCCGGACGACATCAACAGTGGGGGGCGGGCGCTGAACGCGATTGTGCGCCCGTATGCGATGGCGATAGCAGGCACGCCGCTCAAAATGAGTTTTGATTTGAAGTCACGCACATTTGTGTTTCGGTGGCAGCCTGACCCCGACATCAACGCGCCGACGGTAATTTTTGTGCCGCGTTTGCACTACAGCAAGGAATACACTGCCGAAGGCAACTACGGCCTCAACTTTGAGCCGCACCCGCAGGTGCAACTGCTGTACATCTACCTGGGTGATGACTTCGCAGACGAGACGGCTGAGGTTATCATCACGCCCTAGCCGATGAGCGCAACCCCGGCGACCCACACCAGCCACCCGGCGACGATCAACAGGCCGAACTGACCGTGCAGTTTGGCGGTTTGCCCCTGGGCGGGGTGCAGCTTGGCCGGGTCATTTTCGGTGCGGAAGACGTTCACGAGGCGCAGCGCTTCTGGCAGGGTGATGAAGGCGACAAGCGTTGTGGGGGGCATTATGCGGAAGATGACCAGCAGCCCTAATGTGACATACGCGCCAATCATGAGGAAGATATACTCTTTGGTGGCGTTTTCTCGGCCCAGCAGCACGGCCAATGTGCGCTTGTTAACGGCGCGGTCGGCTTCAATGTCGCGGATGTTGTTGGCGTGCAAAATCGCAGCGACGGTGAACGCAATCGGAATGGCGGCGATAACGGGCGTCCAGTCGAATTGGTTGGTGGTGACGAAATACGCGCCTAGCACCATCATTGGCCCCATGAACACCGCGACGGCCACTTCCCCCAGGCCGTTATAGGCCAATGGGAACGGCCCTGCTGTGTACGTGACAACGACAAATACCCCACCCAGGCCAATCCACAGCAGCAGCAGCCCCGTTTGTGTGAGCAAATACAGCCCGATGCCCGCGCCCACAGCCACAGTCAATATCGCCCCCGCAAGCACCTGATTGGGCGACAGCACCTTGTTTTTGATGGTCATGCCCTGGCCCGCTACCTTGTGTGCATCTGCCCCGCGCTTGAAGTCATAATACTCGTTAACGAGGTTGGCCCCGATTTGCAAAAACAGCGCGCCGATGAAGGCGAGTGCGTAGTGCAGCCCATTGAACACGCCGTGTTGCAGGGCAATAGCCGCAGCCATGCCAAGCGGGGCGTAGGTGGCGGTGAGGGTGCGCGGACGTGAGGCGGAATACCACGCCTGCACTTGTGGGTTGCGGGTGAGGGTCGTCATGGGTGGGGTGCCCCTTGCAAGCTATCTCGTTGATGTGTGTGTTATTTTACGTTAGCCAGATGACTGCTTGATGAAAATCACCGCACCCTTTTCGTACTCCGGGTAAGTGGTGGTACGCTGCAAATCCGGGAATTCGTCGGCCCAGCGTTCAGCAATCAGGCGTTCGTCTTCGCGGTTGGTGTCATCCATCACGACGACGGCACCGGGGGCCAGCTTATCGTAGAGCAGGGGCATGGCGGGGTAGCGGGCCATACGGCGCGGGTTGTTGTGCTGGGCGGGGCCATCTACCACCAAGAAGTCGATTTCGTCTATGCCGTCAAGCGTGGTGGTGTCGTACCACATCCAGGCTTGCCCCTCTACATTGACGCGGGTTAGCGGGGCATGGGTGACCTGAACCACGTCATCCAGCTTGTGCAGCGCCAGGTTATCGCGGATTTGGTGGGTGAAGGGTTCCAGCGCTTCCAGGGTGAGCAAGCGGCCCACCCGCAGTTCGCGCAGCACCTTGGCTACGATAATGGTGGACGTGCCGCCGCCTAACTCCACAACCGTAGACGGTTGGTGCTGGCGCAGCAGCACAACCAACAGGGCCAGCAAGTCCGGTGAGGCGGCCCACCCGCGCACCGGCGGCAGCGGTGCCGGAAAATCAAATTGGCTGTACAGCCACAGCAGGGTTTGCGTCTGCCGGGAGATGCAACGGCCTTCGTCGGTGAGCTGTTCGCGCAGCCGCTGCTGCTGTTTTTGAATCTGTGTAAGGCTTTCAGATCGCCTGCGGAACGCCCGGTATGCGCCCGCCGCTGCTGCGCCCCCTGCCACCAGTAACGCCACTCGTTCCCGCCATGTTAACGCCATGTGCTGCCCCTAACTGTTGAATGATCCCGCAGGATTATAGGGACGGGGGGGCGGATGCACAAACCCGGTTCTATTCGGTTTCTAGCGGTGCCCAGGTGTACTCCATTTCTTTCGTCACGGTTTTGACGGCGTCTGCGCCTGCCAGTTGATTGACGATGTGCAGGGCCATGTCTATCCCGGCGGAAATGCCGCCGCTGGTGACGATTTTGCCGTTATCTACATAGCGTTTGTTCTCGTGGACGGTGGTGGTTGGGCTGAGTTGGCGCAGCAGGTCAAATGAGCCGTGATGGGTGGTGGCCTCCAGGCCGTCTAGCAGGCCCGCTTTGCCAAGCAGCAGCGCCCCGGTACATACAGACAGCAGCCGCTCGACTTCGGCGTGCTGCGCTTTTATCCAGTCGATAATGTCGCGCTCGTGTAGCAGCGGGCGGGTGCCCTTGCCGCCGGGAATCAGCAGCACATCGGGTTTGGGCATGTCCTGGATGCTGTAATGTGGGACGATGGTCAGGTCGCCGCGTGCTTTAACAGGGGCTGACGTTTGGGCGACGGTGTAAGTGTTAAACGGGCGCGGGTCTACCTGTTCACCGGCCACGTTGAACACCTCAAACGGCCCGGCAAAGTCCAGCACTTCTACATCGGTGAATATAAAGATGGCCACGTTACGTGGATCGGTCATGTTATCTCTGCTCCCCTTGAATGTTGTGAGGCAAAAGGCGGCGGTGGGTCAATTCCACCAGCCCCAGCCGGTATACGGTTCGCGCTCTGTGTAGCCCATCAGGTCGATGTCGTCGTACTCTGCGGATAGCCACAACAGGGCTTTAAGGGCCACTTTACGCAAGCGGTTGCTCCGGCTTTGGAAGGCGTCGATTACAATGGGCATGACGATGTCGCCAGAGGTCCACAGGCTTTCGGCGGCAGCGTGCCACACCTGCGTGTTTTCATCTTCGAGGGCATACAGCAGCGTGCGGATGAGGGCCGGGTCGGACGTTTCTTCCATAAAATAGCCCAGGGCACGGGCGGCGGCGTAGCGCACATGGCTGTTGTCGTCACGCATCATGGCGGTAGCGAGCGGGTCGGTGACATCCAGGTCGCCCAGTTCGCCCAGCGCGACGGCGGCGGCATAGCGCACATAGCTGTTGTCGTCGGCAGTCAGCGCTTCGATGAGGGCGGGCACGGCCTCTGTTGCATACAGGATTTCGAGCGTTTTGGCGGCTTCCCAGCGCACGTAGCTGTCCGGGTCGCCCAGCAAGACGCCGACGAGAGCGGGCACAGCGTCCAGGTCGTTGAGCAGGCACAGCGATTGCACAGCCGCCCGCCGGACGAGTTTGCTGCGGTCGTTGAGGGCTTCTAGCAACCCGTCGATGGAGCGTTCGGCGTCCATGTTGCCCAGGGCTTCGGCACAGGCGCGGCGCACCTGGGCGTGACGGTCGGCTTTGAGGGCGCGTTTGAGGTGCGTGACCACATCGGCGGTGTGGTAGTTGGCAAGCAGCTTTGCGGTCGCAGCGCGGATGTCACGGTCATTGTCGTTCATCAGGACGTTCGCCAGCATCTCTGCCGCTTTGGGGTCGTCTAGCTTGGCGATGCGGTAGACGGCCCGATAGCGGATGGAGCGGTTGGTGCTGGCAAGCTGCTCTTCAAATTGCGTGAGGTTATCCAACAGAAACCCAGCCTTGTTCACTATCCCTTTATTTGTTGACTATTGTAGCGTTAAACATACGGTTTGAGGTTAGTGATTTATTGCATTGTTCAGGAAATTTGTACATTTCATAGAAAGCTGACGCCAAAGGCCGCGCAGCACCGGGCCGAGCAGTGCCTGCCAGCTAAACCAGCGCTGCGGGTCTACCTGGCGGACGAACAAATTGCCCCAATGGTCGCGGTAGCGTTCGTCTTCGTACAGCCAGCGAGCGAATGTTTTCATGAACCAGTGGGGGCGCTTTGTATAAATTTCGCGCTGCACGCGGCCCATGGTGGCGTGGTACATGGGCCGCGTTTCGGCAATGACGGCCTGTTCGTACTCAGTGAGTGCCTGCGTCCAGTTGGTGTGGTGGCAGCGCCAGTCGATGATGGCGTTGGCCAGCGCTTTCGCCGTGAACAGCGCGTTATAGATGCCCTGGCCGTCGAGCGGGTCTTTTTGGTGAACAGCGTCACCGACGAGCGCCCACCCCGGCCCGCCCCCCTGACGGTAGACGTTGCCGATACGCTTCATGCCCTTGACGGGCGTTACCTGCTCAGCGTGGGCCAGCCGCGCCCATACAGCGGGGTGGCGTTGCAGTGTTTGCAGGTAGAATTGCTGCGCCCCGCCCTGGCCAACACTCATCACGTCGCTGCGGCCCTCAATGGTAACGCCTGTGGTGCCGTCGGCGCTGTCCATCAACAGGATGCCGTAGTCCCCGCCCGGACTGAACAGGTGCGTACTCGGCGGGCCGGTACCGTCTGGCGGGGTGACGCCGCGCCAATACGCATAGTAAACGGATGTGGGGTGGCTGGTGTGATGGCTGTGTTCAGCCGCGTTGACTTTGCGGGCGACGGCGCTGAAGCGGCCATCGGCACCGACGACGAGGGCCGCGTGATGGGTTTGCAGTTCACCTGTGGCCACGTTTTTGACGGTCACGCCGCTCACCCGATTGCCATCCCACAGTAAATCGGTGACGGTGTGCTGCTGGCGAGCCTCAACCGTGGGCAGGCTGGCGGCGTGGTGCCATAGAGCGGCATCGAAGCGGCCCCGCTCAACGGCGTAGGCGTAGCTGCGGCCCAATACCATCGGCAGGGTGTGTTCTACGCGGAAGGCGTTTTCGGCTTCGATGAACCAGCGATGCAGGCGGGGCGTATTGGCGGCGTATTGGGTTTCATCCGCGCCGATTTCATCCAGAAGCTGCATTGCGGGGGCATAAATCACGGGGGATGAGGCGGCGGGGACGGATGGGTGGGTGCTGCGTTCTAGCAGCAGGATGTGCAGGCCAGCCATACCGAGCCGCGCCGCTAGTGCGCCCCCGGCAACACGCCCGCCAACAATAATCACGTCAAACAATAGATTTCACCTTATGCTATCATTACCTTGACTGTAATATGTTACGTCGCCTCGCAAGGCGGCTGACATCAGCGCTGGCCGTTTGCGACAAAATATGTTGTAATCTCATGAGTAAGCCATAAATTGGTTAAGGTGGTAATTTACCCATGCGTGCAAACGACCTTGCCCGTAAAACACTTTCCAACACCCAATTACGCAGCATTCAGTGGATGCTGCTGAGCCGCATCAAACGGGGTGACACCCTCAAGATGGAGGGGTTCAACCGGGAGTTGATGCAGATGTTAGAGGCGCGGTCCGCAGAACTGGAAGCCAACGACGAGCTGGCCCCGGAATCGGTAACGGACTGGATGGCCCTCTCGCTGTTTGCAGACGACCGGCGGCGGTTGGCGCTGCGGTGCGCCCAGGCCGAACGGGCCAACGACGAAAACTACAGACGGGCGGCCTACTGGCTCCACCGGCTGATGAAACAGCAGTCGGCGTAGGCAGGTGCGGCTCACGGGCGCGGCAGGGTTTGTATGCCGTCTGCCGTGCTAACAATGGCCATTGTGGCCATCTCCAGGAACAGGCCATGTTCAACAATGCCCGCCCGCGCTGATAACCTTGCCGCCATGTTGGTCACGTCTGCGATGCCATCAGGAAAGGTGCAGTCATAAACGTAGTTGTGGCTGTCTGTGAGGTAGGGTTCTCCCGTTTCTTGTAAACGCAGGGCTGGTTGCGCCCCCAACGATGCCAAAAACGCAAGCTGCGACCCGTGCCCGAACGGGATGACCTCAATGGGCAGCTTAAATGTTGTGCCCAGCCGCTCCACGAGTTTGCTGTCGTCTGCAACGATGATAAATTGCTGGCTGGCCTGCGCGACGATCTTTTCGCGTAGAAGGGCACCCCCACCCCCCTTGATGAGGTTCAACTGTGGGTCGATCTCGTCGGCACCGTCTATAGTCAGGTCGAGCGCGGGGTGATCTTCCAGGGTGCCAAGCGGAATACCCACTGCTGCGGCATCATTGGCGGTGCGTTTAGAGGTGGGCACGCCGATAACGTCGGTCAGGTCGCCATTTTGCAGGCGTTCCCCCAGGCGGCGCACCATCCACACGGCAGTTGAGCCAGTGCCCAGCCCTACCCGCATCCCGGATTCGATGCGGTTGGCGGCGGCGGTGCCTACCCGCTGTTTGAGTTCGGTTACGTCGTTCAAAATATCGTTCCTGTGGTTTTACACTGGTTCGTAGCTACTCAGGTACTCGCTTAACCCCCATAACCCCAAATGCGGGGAGGGGTGACGGCGAAGCCGTCGGGGTGGGGGGTAAGCAGGGTCGTTGCACTGGTTCATTGTTAACTCGCTTGATCGGACGGCAGCAGAATGGTGGTCATGCTGCGGTCCGCTTCGGTGAACACCCACACTTCCTGCCCGCCAGGCAGGTGATAGATGCTGTGAATTGGCCCGCCATTGGCAACAGCGGCATCGTTGGCGGCTTTCTGCTCGGCGTCGTGGTCGCCCCAATTGCCCGTGACGTGCCGGGCCAGCAAGTCTGCGGCCATGTATCCAGCGTTTTGCATGGCTTGCAGGGCGGCCTGGGTGGAACGGGTGCGCCCTGCGTGAAACTTATGCCCTGGGGGGAGTTGTTCGCTCATGGTGAGTCCTCGCTGAGTGGTGTGCATTCCCCAAAGGGTAGCGGTTCCCTGTCGTGCATGTACAGGTCAACTGTGCCCAGCGGCGCGACCTGCCAGCAGTATGCCCGCACCATGTCGTGACGGTCAATATAGGCCATGATGCCAGCGGGTGTGGGCAGCGGGTAGTCACTCACCAGCGCGACGGCATCTGGGGCGACGATCTCCCAGGCGTCGGCGGCGCTCACGCCCTCACTGGCGGCCAGCAGCGTGATAACCTGCTGCTCGAAGAAGGGGTAATCGGGCATCACCACATAGAACGGGTCAACGCCCGTGAAGGTTGTGCCTGCCGGGATGACCGCACGCATTTCGCGGGCGACGGCGTGCGCCGGGCTGTAGTCCTGTGAGTTGAGGATCACGCCGCGCAGCAGGTAGCCTGCCCCGGCTGCGGTAATCAACAGCACGGCGATGTTTCGCAGCGCGGCTTGATCGGGTAGGCTGGCCAGCAGTCCGGCGGCAAACAGCATCAGAATGGGCAGCGTGTGCGCCAGATAGTACCAGCGGAATACCGGATACAGCGTCATGGGGACGAGTAAGCTGACCCCACCAACGATTAGCAGCAGGCGGTCAAGCGGTGTGTTGCGCCGGATGGCAACGACGGCACCCATTATGCCCAGTCCGAACAGCACCGGGATGTTTTGCAGCGACAACGCAAGCTGTTCGCTCAGGTTGCCCAGGTCAAAGGCTGGCACAATGTATGACCCGCCTGCGAACTCGTCCATTTGTGTGGTAAGGGCACCGTACAGGGCAAAGTACGCGCCCGCGCCTGCGACCCCGCCAGCGGCCAGCCAGTAAAACGGCGCATTAATCCACTGGCGGTCACGCAGCAGCCGTGTAGCATACTCAACCGCATAGGCCAGCCCAAACCCCACCCCCAACCGGAAGGCAAGCTGGTGGCCGTCTATACTGAAGCCGATGAAAAACCCCACCAGCAGATGCAGCCACGCGACCTGGCGGCGGGTGGCAACCCCGTACAACAGCAGCCCCACCGACAAATACAACGCCGCCAGCATATCCTGGCGCAGCACGTTGAGGTAAATCACGGCGAAGGCACCTGCAATCACAGCGCCCCACGCTGCAAAGCGACTATACGCCCCGCGCACGGTGAGCCACATCACGCCCAGCATGGCCAGCCCTATCGCCAGCGTGAACAGCCGTGCTGTGACGTGACCCACGCCGAACAGCCGCAACCACAGCCCCATCCCCAGGTAGGACAGCGAAAATGACGCACTGTCATAGGGCTGCCACATCAACGGAACCGGGGAGCCTGTGCGGTTAAACCCCAGCGCTGTACTGACCATATAGCCCTCGTCGGTCCAGAGGACGCCGGGGAAGCGCCCTGCAACGCTGACCACCAGCATAAGCGTCAACAGCGTCAGCGCGGGCGCAAACAGCCGCACGTAAGCCGGTTTTAGACCCGTTCGGAGGGTGTCGCGGGTGGTGGCCCACGCGCTGACGGTGAACACCACAAACGTAAGGTAAATCCGGGCGACTTTGTACGCCACAGCAGACGCAGCAGGCAGGCCCCACATCACACCGACGAACAGCGCTCCGATGGCGACGAGCGCCCACCCCACCCTCAGTGGCGGTGATGGCCAGCGCGGTAGCGCACGCGCTGCCCACATCACAACGGGGATGGCCAGCGCCAGTAGCAGCACCAGCAGCGCCGCATTGCGCGAGTAGCGACCGAGGATCACGGTGGGTTGGCTGGGCTGCCATACCAGCGCGGCAATGCTGGCCAGATGCAGCCACAGCCACCAGCCAGTCAGGTTACGAACGGGCATAGGACGTGGTGTTGTAGATGGGTACGGCGTCCGGGGTGTCGTTGCCCGTGCTGGAATAAACCCTGAAGTCGGACATTTGTTTGGTCACGTTAACGGTGTGATGGGTGCCGCTGGCATCTGCAAAGGTGACCTGCCAGGCATCTTCGCCCGTTTCCGTCGTTTCGACGTGGCGCAGCGCGTCGTAAGCGTGGGTGCCCAACTGCTCCCGGAGTTTGACCTCGGCGGCCTGGGCGGGTTTGGGGTAGCAGGCGCGTCCGCGCACTTTGTGCGTGTACATTGCGCCGTTCTGCTCTGCGGAGAGCAGCGCCGGGACTTCGTCGGGGTTCATGTGGCCGTAGTACGTGCCACGCGGGAAGCTAATCAACGTGGCGGCGAAGCGGTGCCCGCCAATGTGCGTGGACTGCCACACCTGCCCGCCAACGGATTCGGTCAGGGCGGAGTAGACGCCCCACCCATAAGTGCCGCAGGCGCGGTCGCGCTCTTTGTGGACGCACACGGTATAGAGCGGCTCGTTGTGGCGCAGGCTTTCGTCAATCTGGCCGTTGAGCATGTTTGCGAGGGGAAGGTTGAGCAGGTCAGGGTAGTTGTCAAAGGTGAGGCGGTAGGTGCGTGGGCTGGTTTCGTCGCTGAAAACGATAAACGCGCTCAGGGGGCCGTCTTTGCGGCTTTGCTGGCGGATGAACAGCATTTTGCTATCTGGCGCGGCATTAAGCGCGTCGTGGATGTGCTTGGTGGCGTCATCTACGATGGTGTTGTTGCCGGGTTTGGCGGCTTTGGCCTGCCACACCGGGCGATATTCTAGCAGCAGCCACACGCGGTATGGCGTGGCAGACCCGGCCAGCGGTTCGCCTGCTTCACGGGATGAATCTGCACAAAGAATCGGTTTTTCTGCCATATTTGACCTCCGGTTAAGGGTGGGTTTGCATCTGAGTGGTGACGGCTCGTCAGACACGCGATAATATAGTGAAGTGAATCACAATTTAGTGTAAAGGCATTTTTGATGAATCGGCAAGAGACACTCGATAGACTCAAAGAACAACCGAATATTTCTGTGTTGATCGTAGGGGGCGGCGTCAACGGGATTAGCACATTTCGGGAATTGGCGCTGCAAGGGGTAGATGTGCTGCTGGCCGAAAAAGCGGACTTCTGCTCTGGCGCGAGTGCGGCGTCGTCGCACATGATGCACGGTGGCCTGCGCTACCTGGAAAACGCCGAGTTCCGGCTGGTGCAGGAGGCGCTGACCGAACGCAACCGGCTGCTGCAAAACGCACCGCACTACGTTAAGCCGCTGCCCACGACGATTCCGATTTTCAAGTGGATGAGTGGCACGCTCAACGCGCCGCTCAAGTTCCTGGGGTTGACCAGCAAGCCGCGTGAGCGTGGGGCGTTCATTATCAAGCTGGGCCTGACGATGTACGATGCGTTCGCGGCCACGCAGCGCAGTATGCCCACACACAAGTTCTTGAGTAAAGCGGAATCGCTGCGGCGCTTTCCGGGTATCAACAAAGACATTAGCGTGACGGCAACCTACTATGATGCCTGGATGCCCTACCCGGAGCGCATCTGTATGGAGTTGATTTTTGACGCAGAAGCCGCCAACGAGAATGCCCACGCCCTCAACTACCTGGGTGCAGCTAATGCAGAGGGTGACACCGTAACCCTGGAAGACGAACTCACCGGGCAGTTCTACGAGGTGAAGCCCCAAATCGTGATTAACGCGGCTGGCCCCTGGATTGACATCGCCAACCAGAACATGAGCCGGGAGAGCAACTTCATCGGCGGCACGAAGGGGTCGCATCTGGTGTTGGATCACCCGGAACTGCACAAGAGCCTGAACGGCCATGAAGTGTTCTTTGAGAACGACGACGGGCGCATTGTGCTGATCTTCCCGCTGGAAGACCGCGTGTTGGCAGGCACAACCGACATCCGCATAGACAACCCGGATAAGGCCGTATGTACAGAAGACGAAATTAGCTACATCTTGTCGCTGATTGGCAAGGTCTTCCCAGATTTGCAAGTGGCACGCGAACACGTCGTCTTCACATATTCGGGTGTGCGCCCGCTGCCGTCGCAGGCCGCAGCGACGACGGGCCAGATTAGCCGTGACCACAGCATCCGCACGTTGGAACCGGGCAACGGCACCACGTTCCCGATTCATTCGCTGGTGGGCGGTAAATGGACGACGTTCCGGGCGTTTGGAGAGCAGACGGCAAACAAGGTGCTGGACGACCTGGGTGTGCCGCGCCAACTGGATACGCACAACATGCCCATCGGCGGGGGTAAGGGCTTCC
Source organism: Anaerolineae bacterium (assembly GCA_034437575.1). GTDB lineage: Bacteria > Chloroflexota > Anaerolineae > Aggregatilineales > Phototrophicaceae > DAOTTY01. The sequence continues at coordinate 14,449 of DAOTTY010000304.1, forward strand.
CGATGGCAGCGCGTGAACGGACGCAGTGGATCATGTCGATTGCCAGCAAGTACGGCTTACCTGCTGAGCGGGTGGAGGTGCTGTTAGACCGCTACGGCACAATTGCGGAGAAGATTGCCGCGTTCATCAACGCGGGTGAGGACGCGCCGTTGCAACACATGCCAGATTATTCGCAGCGTGAGGTGCTATACATCACGCGGTTTGAGAAGACGATGACCCTGCAAGACTTCGTGCTGCGCCGCTCACTGTTAGCGATGTTGGGTAAGATTTCTGTGCCGCTGCTGGCAGAAATTGGCGACATCATGGGGAATGAGCTGGGCTGGAACGAAACTGACCGCCAGCGTGCCGTTGACCAGACGGTACGCCGCCTGCAAATTCGCAATCTGGTTGAGGTGACGAATGACGGCGTTAAGTTGGTGGCTGCTGGCCCGGCAGGTGAGGCTGGCCTGAAGCCGATTCCTGAGTCGGTACTGGTGGCCGATCAGGTGAATTAGG
>DAOTTY010000305.1:0-2798 GCA_034437575.1 Anaerolineae bacterium
CCATTGAGCAGACCAATGACGAGGCTGTGATCGGCACCATCGGCGGCGTTCAGTCCAGCGGCATTGATGTGTTCCTGTATGGGTACTTGCAGGGCGCTTGCGCCGTGAATCCAGACATCAACGTGCAGTTTGCCTATGCCGGTACGTTTGGCGACCCGGAAGTGGGCCGCGAGCTGGCCGTTGCCATGAATGAGCAGGGCGCTGACGTGATCTTCGGTGTGGCTGGTGGTACGGGTGCTGGCATCATCGACGCTGCGGCAGAGGGCGATTACTTTGCTGTGGGTGTAGACAGCGACCAGGACTTTTTGGCACCGGGCAACGTGCTAACAAGTATGCTCAAGCGCGTGGACGTGGCCGTTTTCGATACCATCAACCAGTTTGTGGCAGGTGAGGCCATCGGCGGTGAGGTGCTGCAATATGGCCTGACGGAAGACGGCGTGGGCCTGAGCGATATGGTTTATACGCGCCAGTTGATCCCCAGCGAGTACATGGATGAAGTCGAAGCCGCACGCCAGGGCATCCTGGACGGTGAGATTGCCGTGATCGACATCCGTGAACTGAGCGAAGACGAGTTCGCTATCGTGCAGGAAAACCCGACCTGTGCGGGTATGGACGAACTGCGCTCCATGATGATGGACATGGAATCCTAGCCATCATTTGAGCCAATCATCGTAGGGGCTTGATGTATCAAGCCTCTACACGGCACAACGACTTGCAGGGGCCGACCAACGTATCGGCCCACTTATACATACCGCATTTACACGCCGAACTTTTGACTATAACCCCATGACGCATCTGCGAACCCAGGGCCTCACCAAGACCTTCCCCGGTGGTGTGACCGCCAATAATCATATTGACTTCGCCGTAGCAGCAGGCGAAATTCACGCGCTGGTGGGTGAAAACGGCGCGGGCAAATCTACGCTCATGAATATGCTGTACGGGCTTATCAAGCCGGACGCAGGCCACATCTATTATAATGAAGAGGCTGTGACTATCCCCACACCACAGAAGGCAATCAGTATGGGGATTGGTATGGTTCACCAGCACTTCCAGCTTGTGCCGTCGCTCACAGTGGCGGAAAATGTCGCGCTTGGGTACGAGAAGCGGCGCGGCGGCCTGTTCGTGGATCGCCAGAACACAGCGGCGGTTGTGCGGCAGCTTTCCACAGATTACGGCCTGCGCGTAGACCCCACTGAGCGCCTGGGTGATCTATCGGTGGGGGAGCAGCAACGTGTGGAAATCCTCAAGGTGCTGTACCGGGACGCCCAACTGCTTATCCTGGACGAACCGTCTGCTGTGTTGACGCCGCAGGAAGTGGAAGACTTATTTGAGGTGCTGCGCCGCCTGCGTGACAACGGGCGCACGATCATTTACATCTCGCACAAACTCAACGAGGTGATGGACCTGTGCCAGCGGGCGACTGTGCTGCGCGGCGGGGCAGTGATTGGCACCGTCAACGTGGCCGACACAGACGCAGCGCATCTGGCGCAGATGATGGTGGGGCGGTCGATTGAGCGGGTGCGGGCCACTGCCGCCGCGCAACCTGATGCTGAGGCCAAGCTGGTGCTGCGTGACCTTTCCGCGATGGATGACCAGCAGCTCCCCGCGCTTAATAGCATTAACCTGACCGTCCACGCGGGGCAGATATTGGGCGTGGCGGGCGTTGAGGGCAACGGCCAGAGCGAGTTAATCGAAGTGATTGCCGGGCTGCGCCAACCCTTAGCCGGGGATGTGATTATCAGTGGGCAGCGCATCAACGCCCTCAGCCGCCGGGAGCGCCGCTTGCGCGGGCTGTCACTTATCCCGGAGGATCGCAACCAGCAGGGCTTGAGCAAGGACATGACCATCTGGGAAAACATGGTGGCCACGCGCTACAACACGCCTGCATTCACGGGGCGGGGTGGGGTGATGCACCTCGGTAAGGTGAAGCAGTTCGCCCAGCGCCTGATTAATACATTTGGCGTCCGCACGCCCAACAGCAACGTGCATGTGGGCAATCTATCTGGCGGGAACGCGCAAAAGGTGGTTATTGCCCGTGAAACGGCTGACCAGCCAGAGGTGTTCATCGCGGCGCAGCCCACACGCGGCTTAGATGTCGGCGCGGCCCAGTTTGTGCATGAAAAGCTGCTGGAAATCCGGGGGAAGGGGGCGGGTGTGCTGCTCATCAGTGCGGATTTGGACGAACTGCTGGCGCTTAGCGATGAGATTGTGGTGATGTACGAGGGGCGCATTGTAGGGCGGCTGGCGCAGGCGGAGGCCACCCGCGAGAAACTCGGTTTACTGATGACGGGGAGCAGCCGGGTATGATAGCGGAACTGCGGGCACAGCTTGGCAACACGCTCAAGATCATCCTGACGCTGGTGGCGGCGCTGCTGCTAGGCGCAGTGATTATGTGGGCCACCGGCCAGGACGCGCTGCAAGCCTATGGGGTGTTGTGGGACAGCGCAGTAGGCAACTCTCGAAATGTGGCGAACAGCCTGCTGGCGGCGACCCCGATTATTATGACGGGCCTGGCAACATTGATTGCATTTCGGGCGGGGATTTTCAACATTGGCGTAGAGGGTTCATTGTATGTGGGGGCGTTTGCAGCGGCGTGGGTGGGCTTTACCTTCGTGAACGCGCCGGGTTGGGTACTCATCCCGGCGTGTTTGCTGGCGGGTGGGTTGGTCGGCGGGGTGTGGGGATTCATCCCCGGTGTGTTAAAGGCACGGCTGCGCGTGGACGAGGTGGTGACCACGCTGCTGCTGAACTACGTCGCTATTTTGCTGACGGGCTGGCTGGTGACGGGGCCGTTTTTG
>DAOTTY010000306.1:0-2136 GCA_034437575.1 Anaerolineae bacterium
CTGTTGGAGAAGATGAAACGGGCGGGTCTGGCGGTCGAGTATTCGGATACAACGGCGATGGTAACAATCGGCACGCGGGAGGAAAGAGGATAGCTATTCGTGGACACATCCTTACACAAATTTCTTGCTGTTGCCCTGCTCCGTAACCTGGCATCCCTCATCAACACGGGGAGGCGGCGGCGGCGTTTCTTTCGGCTCGATGACTTTGACGACGAGACCTATCGCGAGCTGTTACACATCTTCCGCAACCAGCAGAATACCATCACGACCCAGAAACACCCGATTCTGGCGCGCACCATTGCGCCGATACCAGGATATGAGGAGTATGCCCTGGAGGAGGAGCGTTCAGCTACCTGGCACCGCAACCATGTTCCTGCCGGACATGCGCTCATTCTCATCTTCAACCAACCAACCAGCGATGCCCAGAGTCTCAAATCGATCTACCCGATCACCGAAAGCCGTCTGGCTACTGAAGGGCTGGAGCATCTGGTCGTGGCAACATTTATCACCTATAAGCCCTCAGCAGCGCAGTTCAAGACGTTGGAGCGCTTCCTGGCGCGACTGCGCACCAAGCTGTTTCAGCCTCAGCTACGCGATCTGGTTGGCTTCCTGCGCGCGATCCATACGTTTCTGCATACCAACCCTGGCGATTCGCTGGAGCGCGCCATTGCCGAGGCACTCCCCTATCTTGGCCTCTTTCGCTGCAACGAACTGGCAGACAAGCTCAACACGCCAAAGGGCGACCGCCTGTTGCAGCATGTCTTACAGGCATCTCGCCTGGGACGCGAACTGCTCGACCAGACCCGGCTCAACGGCTATCTGCAGCGGTTACAGGATGCGCCGCTGGAGGATGATACCCCACACGGCCTTTCCGCAGCCGAGAAGCGCGCCCGCCTGGAGCGCTTCCTGACCCGTGTTATGACGAAACAGGATGATTTGCGGCGAGTGTTTAAACTGGACTGGAACGAGGTCGCGCCGATCCTGCATAAGCAGGTGCGCACATCGCGGGCTGACCAGTTGAAAGACCTCGCAAATACGGTACGCGAAACGATTGACACCCCCCTTCCAGGCGGCGAACCACTCCCGGAGTCGGTTGAGGGCGCACTCCGCGATATGGCTGCGGGCCGCGAGCCAGAAGAGGCAGGTCTGGATAGCCTGCTGGATGACTATGGTGATGGCCTTCCTAAAGCGACCAGGAACAAACTCCACCGGATGCGCCGCACCACGAACTACCAGAGTGCCGATTTCATCGCCGGATTGACCAACCTGATCACGCGCATGCTCACGCCGCTACGTGCAGACCTGCCCACAGGAACCACCGTGCGGGTGCAGATTGACCCGCAAAGCCTGGATGCTGAGAAAGGCAACGCTGACACAACCAGCGAGGCCGTGCTGGCCTTCCGCACGCTCTATGGCGGCATTGAGCAGCAGATGCCTGCCATCCAGTGGACGCTTGAGCCGCTCTGGGCAGCAGCGCAGCAGTATGCCCACGCAGACCTGAACCTGGACGACGATCCCGGCGAACGAGAAAAGATCAAAACGGTCAGTCTGGCGTTTAACGTGAGTGTGGTTGCGCCTGACGACCAGGTACAGGAGCGAGGTGTCTTTACCTGGCAGTATCGCGCCGACAATACGATTGCCGCAACCTGTGCCCATATCCAGGCTGAGGCGCAGCAGGCAGCGGCGGCCTCTGCAAGCCTGCGTATCCCGATCTACACCACCATCCCTGACAGCAGTGACAGCAGCGATCTCGACCTGAGCCGCCCGCTCCACAACCTGGGGGTCTGGTATCGCGCAGCCACCGATATGGGGCAGACGTTACGCGAGGTGCTCCAGCAGCGCGGACGGCCCGCCACCCGGCAGGCCATTGAGCCAGCCATCACCGGGTTGGAACAGGTATGGGCCCGGTTTGTGCAGCAGGCGAACCAGCACGGTGTGCTGGCGGCGAATCTGGACAACCTGTTGCAGGCGTATGAAGCCCTGCTGCACACTGCCACCACGCATCTCACCAGTGGGCAGGAAGCAAGCTATGGCTTCCGCATCCTGACGCAAGCCTGGATGATCGGCCCCACCACCTTTGACGAGTGGGCGGTGATGCCCATGCTCCATCCGCTGAAACTGCACTGGTGGCGCGAA
>DAOTTY010000307.1:0-18248 GCA_034437575.1 Anaerolineae bacterium
CCCCCGTTAAAGACTTCACCCAATCTCATACCCTGGCAGAATCCACCGTAACGGACCACGCCCGACCGTGTTTTAGGTATGTGTCGGCGCTTTGTGCAATGTTGTGTAAACAGACTATAATCGTGGCGTTTACCTTTAAGTGCAATGAAGTAGGAAAGATCACGATGGCAGAACTTCCTTTTGAGCTGCAAAAACTCCCACCCGTTGCCCTGGATGTGCTGCGGTTTTTTGCACAAAACGGCAACCAGCCCGCCGACGACATCGAAATTATCGCCCATGCCAACCTGACGGAACGCAGCTTTAGCAAGGCGATTAAGCGGCTGATTACCAAGAAGTTCGCGGACATGGACGCGCGCCGCATGTACACCCTGACGGAAAAGGGTAAGGATTTGATGCAGGAGCTAACCGAGTATGACCGCGCAATGGGCAGCAACCGCGCCGCGCCGGGTGCTACCCCGGTTGGGGCAGCGGCCACCCCCCAACCGACGGAGCCAGCCAGTAATGGGGCGGCCCCGGTGCAGTGCCGCATGACGGTTGTGGTGCCGGAGCCGCTGCTGGTTGGTGAAGAAACGCAGGTTTACATCGGCATTGATGACAGTAATGTTGCCGCCCCGGCAGATATTGTGCTGCGGTTGGCGGTCATCAACGGCGAGGCGTCCAGGCAGGAAGATGTGCTGCAACTGCGAAAGGGCGCTCCCCATCAGTCGTTTTACGTTACAGTGGGCGAGTTCAGGCAGGCGCGGCTGCGGGTGCAAGCCTTCCAGTCAGACGCCCTCAGCGGCGCTTTGCACCTGGCAGGTGGGCTGTATGTGGATGTTGATGTGACCCAGGATGAAAACGAAAGCGGATTGCTGGCAGCATTTGGAACGGATGTCACCGTGCTGCCTGGATAGCGAGGAGGTTACATCTCGGTATGACAGTGGTGAGCAAACAGGTCAAAAAGACCGAACACGACGAAAACTATATTCCTGTGCCCCGGCGCACGCTGTACCGGCGTTTATGGCGGCTGTTCTTACGCACTATGGCGCTGTTCCTGATTAAGGCCGAGGTGCGTGGGCGCAGGAACTTCCCGCGCCCTGGCGCTGGCCCGGTCATTATCGTGGCCAATCACAACGCCATCATTGAAGTGGGGATGCTGGTGGCCTTTGCGCCGTACCCCATCGAATTCCTCACCACTGGCGATATTCCGCTAGAGCCACGGGTTGCGCTTTTGGGCAACCTGTATGGCTTCATCCCGGTGAAGCGCGGCAGCATGGATCGCAAAGCGATGAGCAAAGCGCTTAGCGTGTTAGAACAGGGCGGCGTTGTCGGCATCTTCCCGCAGGGCGGCATCTGGGATACACAAGTCACGCAGGCTCACACGGGCGTTGCCTGGCTAAGCCAGAAGGCCAACGCTGCGATTGTGCCGATTGGGTTTGGGGGCACGGCGGGCAGCTTGATGAACGCGCTGCGCTTCAAGCGCCCCCGCGTGACCATGAACGTGGGCGAACCCATCCCGGCTACGCCAGACAAAGTCGCGGGTAAATCTCGCAAAGCTGTGCTGGAAGATCACACAGCGCAGGTGATGAACGCCGTGTTTGACCTCATCCCGCAGTATGAGAAGGACAGTTGGCAGCAGCTTGCCGATGAGCAGTTCGAGCTGGTGCTGGAAATCACCGACGACACCGGCTACTCGCTCAACGGGCGCACGCCGCAAATCCAGCGCAGCACGGCAGTGTGCAAGTTCTTCCACCGCCCGCGCCTGCTGGACGCCATGCGCCGCAACCTGGAACTGCCCGTCGATGTGCTGGAACAACTCCCCACAGCGCGTGACCCGCAGGCCATTGCCGCTGCCCTGGATATGGTGCTGGGCTACATCCGTGATGACAACCCATACTTCCTCACATACCGCTTTGGCAACGACGAAGGGCACGCGATGGAAGAAGGGCTAACCGAGCTGCGCGACATCGCCCGCTGGGCCAGCAGCAGCGATTACAGCCTGCACATTAAGCCGGTGCGCCGCTTCCGCATGGAACACGACCCTGACCTCACCGTGCAGGAATACCCGGTGATGGTGATGGAGATTTAAGCCTGAAGGGGTGTGTTAAGCTGGCTGATGGCTGATCTTCCGTCTGTCAAACCCGGTGATGTGGTACAGCTACGCAAAGCGCACCCCTGCGGCAGTGACCTGTGGACGGTGGTGCGCGTGGGCAGTGATGTAGTGCTGCACAACACCGACTGCAACCGCAAAATCACGCTCACCCGCTCCAAGTTCAATAAGGCCGTGAAGCGCGTCCTCCCCGGCAATTCGTAACGTTTGCGTGAGAAACCGCCCGCGCCCATCTCAGTCCAGGTTAATGTTGATATAATGTGACTTATGATACGCGCCACCTGCGGCGTCTGTCTTGCGGTTATTCGTGATTATTTGGGAGAGAATAACGTGGCCAAGCGCGTTTTAATTTTAATGTCTGATACAGGCGGCGGCCACCGGGCCGTGTCCCACGCGGTGCGCGACGCGCTCTACGCCCGCTATGGCGATCAGGTCGAAGTGGAGGTGGTTGATGGCCTCAAGCAGTACGCCCCTGCGCCTATCAAATACGCCCCGGAAATTTACCCGGTGTGGATTGCCCACAGCAAACGTAGTTGGGGCATCGCCCACAACCTGACGGACACGCGCACCACCGCCCGCACGCTGTCGCGGGCCGGTTACATCACCATTGGCCGCTACTTCAAGCAAATGCTGCGCGACCACCCCGCTGACGTGATTCTGTGTGCCCACGCGCTGCTGGTGTCGCCCAGTATGGACGCGCTTAACTCGTTCGGGGAGCGCCCGCCGTTCCTCACTGTCGTCACAGACTACGCCTCTACCCATGTGTTCTGGTATGACCAGCGGGCAGATCGCGTGTTGGTGCCCACCAAACTGGCACTCGACCGGGGCCTGTACAACGGCGTCCCGGCGGATAAGCTGCGGATTACCGGCCTACCCGTGAATCCGAGTTTTGCTGAGCGCCTGATGGATAGCCGCACCGCCCGCCAGCAGTTAGGCTGGCTGCCAGATAAAATCACCGTGCTGATGGTGGGCGGCGGCGAGGGCATGGGGCCGCTGTTCCGCATGGCCCGTGAAATCAACGCACACAACCTGGACATACAGTTGGTTGTGGTCGCCGGGAAGAATCAATCGCTCAAAGCCCGCCTGGAAGCCGCCACCTGGAACCAGCCTACCTGGATTTACCCCTTCACCCGCGATATGCCGCAGATGATGTCTGCCGCTGACCTCATCGTGACGAAAGCGGGTGCGGCCAGCGTCACCGAAGCGCTGACCGCCGGGCTGCCTATCATCATCAGCGATGTGATTCCGGGGCAGGAAACGGGCAACATGGAATACATCATCGAAAGCCGTGCGGGGGTGTACCCCGGCACGCCCGAAGCTGTTGGTCATACCGTCGCGGCGTGGGTGCGTGAGGGGCGTGAGGCGCTGGCAGTGCGGGCAGCGCGTTCGCAGGCCATTGCTCAGCCGGATGCCGCCTTTGCGGTTGCCGAAGAGGTGTGGGAGTGGGCCAATCGCGGGCGCATCCCGATTTACCGGCGCACGCTGCGCGAGCGTGTGGAAGAAATCCGTTCGCAGTTGATTCCGTAGTACGCCCATTATGTCGATACAGGAATTTGTCACCACCATCGCGCTCCCGGCAGGCAGCACAGCCCCCTGCCCCCCATGCTATTTGGCGCGTTACGCCAAGCATTTGCGGCTCAGTGAGCACAAGATTGCGGTATAATCCCCCAAACACGCACCCCAACCAACGGAACCGTACTTATGCCATTACTTGAGGTCGAAAAGTTACACGTCAGTTATGGGGCCATTCGGGCGCTGCGCGGGATCAGCTTTAGCGTTGAAGCGGGCCAGGTTGTCACACTGATTGGGGCCAACGGTGCGGGCAAAAGCACCACGCTCAACACCCTCAGCGGTTTGCTGACGCCCACCTCTGGTCGCATCGCGTTTGATGGCCGGGACATCACGGGCTGGCGGGCGAATCGCGTCACCGCCGCCGGGTTGGTGCAGGTGCCCGAAGGCCGCCAGATCATCGCTAACATGAGCGTGCAGGAAAACTTGCAAATGGGCGGCTACCTGCTGCGTGATAAAGCCACTGAGCAGCGCGAAATCGACCGCATTTTTCGTCGCTTCCCGCGCCTGGACGAGCGCCGCCAGCAGAAGGCCGGGTCCTTGAGCGGCGGTGAGCAGCAGATGCTCGCCATTGGCCGCGCTTTGATGGCCCAGCCCAAGCTGGTCATGCTGGACGAGCCAAGCATGGGCCTCGCGCCGATGCTGGTCAACGATGTGTTTACGATTATTCGGGAGATTAAGGCGACGGGCACGACGATCTTGCTGGTGGAGCAGAACGCCCGCAAAGCCCTGCAAGTGGCCGACTACGCTTACGTCCTCGAACGCGGCCACATCACGCGGGAGGGTCCGGCGGCAGAACTGCAAGCGGATGAGCGCGTTATCGAAGCGTATTTGGGTTGAGCGAATGCGGCACCAGACTGATACGCTAGAATACGCGAACTCACTTCATTATTTGGGAGCATGTGCGCTGTGACGGATCAACCTAATCGCAATAGCCAGGGATCGCTAACGGTATGGCTGATTGCCATCGGCTTGATTGTGACGGCCATCGTCACGGTGATTATCTTTGGGCTGCTGTCTACCGGGGCGATTGGTGGCCCGCGTGAAACGGCCATCCCGCCGACAGCGAACCAGGCTCAACTGTTGCAAACCGCCACTGCTGAGCAGGTCACGCGGCAGGCGCTTGAAGCCGAGATAGACACCGAAGCTATCTTCGCCACCGGCACGCGGGCCGTTCAACTGACGGCAACCGCACAGGCCGGGGGCTGACGGGCGGTTTTACTGCCTGCTTACTCCCCGTCAAGTTCTGGGAACCCCGCTACAGCGTAGATGATCACCCCCATCACCGAAACGCCGTAATTTATCATAATGCCAATCATTTGCAGTGGGCCAAGCAGCACGTCCTCGCCCGTAATTCTCACGTTGGAGCCGAAGCCCAACACGTCTGCGAGGGCGGCCAGTGTGGCGAACGTTAGCCCGGTGTAGGCCAGCCGGATGCCGATTTGCTGGAGCAGGGTGTGTTTTTTATAGTTGTAAAACGTGAACTTGACGTACAGCAGCGCCCCGGTGATTAACATCGCAAAGCCGACCACCACGATGAGTATTTGCATGACACCAAACCCCGGCGTGGGCGGAATCGCAATGACACCGGGGAACAGGCCAATCAGTGTAACGACGATGCCCAGCAGCCCCAGCGCAATCCCGGCCTGTGCGACCCGCGTCATTACGCGCTCCCTGGCAGCGCCTGCCGCAGCTTGCGAATGAAGTTACCGCCTGCTATCGCTTCAATGTCTGCTTCGTTGTAGCCCCGGCGGCGAAGCCCGGACGTAAGCCACCACAAATCCATGATCGTATCTATGCCAGCGGGCACACTGTTGACGCCGAAGCCGCCGTCTAAGTCACTGCCGATGCCCACATGCGCCGCGCTGCCTGTGATCTGGCAGATGTAGTCGATGGCATCCAGCACGGTTGAATAGGGAACGGTGCTGCGCCGTTCGCCCTGCTGCCATGTGGGATGCAAAAACGGGTTAAACAGCACCACGCCCACCACCCCGTCGCGCTCAGCCAGCAGGTGAATCATCTCGTCGGATAGGTTGCGGTCACTATCGCAGAAGCGGCGCGGGTTGCTGTGGCTGGCGATGATTGGCCCCGTGTAGCGCTCTACCGCCTGCAAATAGGCCCGCTCCGCCATGTGCGATAGATCAAGCACAGCGTTAACGTTGGCCATCACATCCAGCAGTTCAAAGCCCAGCGGCGTCAGCGGCCCGGATGCCCCCGTCCCGGCGGCATAGCGAGTGGCCCGCCAGGCTGGCCCCACAATCCGCACGCCACGCTCATACCATTCCTCGAACTGCTTCGGCTCCAGGATGGGGTCGGCACCTTCCATCAAGACCACAATACCCTGCTGGTGTTTTGTGACGGTGGTTTCGGGTGTCCATGTCGCCAGCACGGCGTCCAAATCGGCCAGGGATTTGACCAACCGCACCTGTTCGTTATCGCCCGCCAGCCGCTCGTAGATGTCCAGTTGGCGCAGGGCCAGGGCGTGCGCTTCACGGGCGTTACGGTAGCGGGGTTCCGTTTGCCGCCCGCTAAACGCCCGCTCTGCCGGAGAGACGAACAGCGTCCCGAACACCAGCCCCACCCGGCCCAGCAGCGCATCTGGCAGGCCGACGGTAGCCGGGCCGGGGTCGGTGAGGGTGTAGGCTTCGGCGCGGCGCTTTTTGTAGGCGGGCAGGGTGTAGTCGCGGCCATAGCAAACGGTGTTGTAGGCGATGTCCAGGTGGGCATCTACGATAATCATAATGGGGTGCGGTCACTTTCTGTTGGGTGGGTATGGCCCGGCGCGTATTGGAAGACGTGACCTAATTCTGTATCCACTGGCCAACGCTCTCGTCAAACGTCCAATCACGCGGCGGCTGCGGATTGCAGTTGCCGTAGGCTTCGTGGGTGGTGAGCAGTTCTTCCTCAAATTCGATTATCACGTTGCTGCCCGTAAGCGCTGTGATGAAACTGGTCAGCGCGAACTCAGTTTGGCGTTCTGCCGTTTCTAGCAGGCCGCCCGCCATAGCGTCATTCCGCAGGCTAACCATACCCTCGTATTGGGCAATCTGGCGGGCGTCGTCCCAGTCCACACCGCAGGTGGGCACGTTCAGGTTGCGCTCGTACTGGTCGATGAAATCCATGCTGCACCCGGTAATCACCGGGCGCGGCACTATGAGGGTGTAAGTATCTGCGGCTGCGTCATACGTCACAGCGTTCTCATTGATTTTGTAAAGATCAATCCCGGCGGTGATCGTCGCTGCGGCCACATGATTGGCCGAGTGATTGCACGACCCAAACGCCCCCTGCTGAATCGACACGCCAATATCTGCTTTGGCGAAGCCACCGCTGGTGCTGATTAGCTGCCCCAACGGGCGCACCTGCGTCACGATGGTTTGCGATGTGGTCACGCTGCCGGTGGGTGGCTCAACGGCAAATACACTCCCCATTGCGGAGCGCAGCAGCAGCACGCCGCCGCCAACTGTGCCCGCCGTCAGCGCAGCGCCGATAAACATGATCGTTAGCACAAACAATAGGCACCCCGCCGCCCCGCCCACCAGCCACTTGACCGGCTCGGCTGAATCGGTGGCCTGTGACGCCGGGACGATGGCCCGCTCATCGGGTGTGTTGTTGGGCATAGCAACCTCCACTTTACTTATTTACTCGCACGCAGCTATTGTAGCGCCAAACCCCTGAATTGCGGTATCGCCTTGCGGTGACGCCGCCGCTTTCAATTCGGGGGCGTTTAGGGCGTATGCAGCTTGCATAAAGGGGCAGCCCAAAATCCATGAGGGTTTTAATGACGCTTAACACAGCAATCTCCGTCCGTCATGTAATATTGGCAAAATCATAAAGTGTCCAGTGTCCAACGACTGTAGTGAGGTCTTTCTATGCCAGTCACCGTTGAGCAATATGGGCGTGATCCGATTTTGATGGTTACATTTACCGATGAGTTAACCCCTCAAATCGCTCACGAGATGTACATCCAAAGCGCATATCTTGCCGAAAGTATTGATGCCGACATCATCTGGCGCATTCTGGACATTAGCCAGGCTCAGGTTGGCTTCGGTGACGTGATTCACATTGTCCGCTACATGAACCTGGATCAGCCCGGCAACTTTGCTGACCCGCGCTTTCATACGGTGTTTGCGGGGCGTCATCCTATGGCCAGCCTGATCCGCGATATGTTGGGCAAAGAAGCCTACGGCGGCGTAGACATTATGATTTACCCTGGCCTGGGGGAAGCCCTCATGTTTGCCCAGGAAGCGGTGTTTGGCCTGTCTGCGGATAACGGCGTTTAGCAACAAAAAACGTAAGACCGCTGCTGGGTCAGGCGTTCTAGGTTGTAAACGCAACTAGAGAAACCACAGACGACCATGACGACTACTATTTACGATGGCAACTGCGTCATTTGCAACAGCACCCGCCTGATGGTCACTGCTTTGGACTGGCTGAACCGGGTGGAGTTTTTAGACCTGCACAACCGTGACGAAGTTGAGCGGCGCTACCCCTGGCTGGACTACGAAAAGTCAATGGGCGCTATCCACGTGGTAGACAGCGAAGACGCAATCTATGAGGGTTACTTCGGCGTCCGCCGAATGCTGCGCGACCTGCCGTTGGGCCTGCCGTTGTGGGCGCTTTTGCACCTTCCTGGTACCACGCACCTGGGTAAACGCGCCTATGGTTGGGTCGCCCGCCACCGCTACCAGATCAACAAGCTGCTGGGCGTAGACCTGGAAGAACTCGATGCCATTGAAAACCGCGCCCAGCAAAACAATCAGGGTGAGGCAGCCTGCGACGACGGCGTGTGCAAAACTCCCTACTAGCCAGTTGACACACTGTTTACGCGCAAAACACACCCGCATCACATCCTCGCGCTACGATTAGCCCTATAATCGACAGAAAAGCGCGAGGAGCGTTCCCACAATGACAGCCCCCAACAATCTCTATCCCCCCGGCCCGCAGATGCACCCGGTATTAGGTCTGCGCCGCTTTGCCAAAGAACGGCTTAACTTCGTCATGGCCTGCCGTGACCAATATGACGACATCGCCTATATGCACCTGTTCAACCGCCACCTGTACCTGCTGTTCAACGCCGAGGACATTCACACCGTCCTGGTCAAGCAGGCAGGCAAACCCATCAAGCCGCCGAACCAGGTTAAAACGTTAGGGTCGCTATTGGGTGATGGCCTGCTCACCAACAACGGCGACGACTGGCGCCAGCAGCGCAAACTCGCTCAGCCCGCCTTCCACATGCAGCGGATTGGCGGCTACGGCGATGTAATGGTGGACTACACCCTGAACATGGTCCAGCGCTGGCAGCAGCAGCCAGAAGTGGAAGCGCACAGCGAAATGATGCACCTCACGATGGAAATCGTTGCCAAAACGCTGTTCGATGCGGACGTCACCAACGACACCGATGACATCAGCCATGCCGTCAGCACCGCTATTGAAGCGGCTAGCAATATGATTGCCCGCCCGCTCAAGCAGGCGCTGCGCTGGATGCCCACGCCAGAGAACCTGCGTGCTAAGGACGCCACCCAACAGCTTGACTGCGTGGTGTATCAGTTCATCGAAGACCGGCGGGCGCTGGGCGAAGACAAAGGCGATTTGCTGTCTATGCTGATGCTGGCCGAATACGACGACGGCACCCGCATGAGCGACAAGCAGCTCCGTGATGAGGTGATTACGCTGTTCCTGGCAGGCCACGAGACGACGGCCAATGCCCTGACGTGGGCGCTGTATCTGCTGGCGGAACACCCCGACGAGTACGCTAAAGCCGTCGCTGCCGTTGACGCGGCGCTAGGCAACCGCCGCGCCACGATTGGCGACCTGCCCCAACTGGAGGCGCTCAAGCGGGTGATTCAGGAGGCCATGCGCCTGTACCCGCCCGCCTGGATTATCTCGCGGGCGACAACGGAACCCATCACGTTGCAGGGGTATGCCATTGAACCGGGGGCTATCCTCATCATGAGCCAGTATGCCATGCACCGTCACCCGCGCTACTGGGACGCCCCCGACGCCTTCCAACCAGATCGCTTCCTCACCCAACCGGATAGCGTTAAAGCGGGTTACTTCCCGTTTGGGGGTGGGCCGCGTGTGTGCATCGGCAACAGCTTCGCCATGATGGAAATGACGCTGGTGCTGGCCACACTCTTGCAGCACGTCCGCTTTGAGTTGGCCCCCGGTCAAAACGTGGATTTAGACACAGCGATCACACTGCGGCCCAAAGACGGCCTACGCCTCACGCTGCACCAGCGCGACCCCGCCTACGACAGTTCGTCTGTGGCAACCTGATAGGCGGCGGTGGTGGAATTAAAGTAGATTTTGTTGGAGCAGAAGATGTTGTCTGCACCGAAGTCGTTGATGGCCCCGGTGCGGTTAAGCTGGTCGTACACCGGCTCCGTTACGCCGGATAGCATCAGCTTGCCACCGCCCTGGCGCAGTTGCTTGTTGTACGTTTGCAAAAAGCGGATACCCGTGCTGCCCAGGTAGTCGTTGTTGTGCATCCGCAAAATGACGATGGACCGCTTGCAGCCGCGTGGGTTGGGCAGTGCGGCTTCCAGGCGGTTGACTGCCGCGAAAAACAGGTGCCCCGTCACCGAAACAATTGTCACGGCGTTATCTGGCAGGGTTCGCGGTATGGGTTCGACTTTGTAGCGGCCTTCGGGCAGCGGCACCAACCGCTCAATGTGGATGCTGTCAGCGGCGGTGTACACGTACATCCCCAACGACAGCACGACCCCGATGTAAATGCTGAACTCCAGGGGCAGCACCAACGTGGAAGCAAACGTCGCGGTCATGGCCGTGCGTGCCGCCGGATTCACGCGCCATACCAGCATCACCTGGGCGGGTCTAATGAGCCGGATCGCCGCCACAATCAACTGGGCGGCCAGCGCCGCCAGCGTGACCTGCTCTACCAGCGGGCCGAGCGCTAACAGGAACAGCGCCACAAATCCGCCCGCCATTACGTTGCTCAGGCGCGAGTGTGCCCCCGCCTCCACATTGACCGCCGTCCGCGACAGCGACCCACACGCGGGCATCCCCTGGAAAACTGCGCCCACGATGTTGCCCAGCCCCATCCCGATGAAGTCGCGTGTCGTGTCAGACGTGGAACCGTCCGGTTCAGGGATGGAGTTAGTGAGGGCGGCAGACTGCACTGCACCCAATACCGCCATTGCCAGTGCTGCCGGGGCCAGGTCAATGGCCAGTGTAACATCGGGCAGCACCGGGGCGGGCAGCCCACGCGGTACCGATGAGATCGACTGCACCAGCGCCACCGCGTCCCAGTTGAGCAGCTTCACGGCCACCGTCGCCCCGACGATGGCAATCAGTGTGGCCCACGTCTTAAAGCGCGTTTGCTGCACCAGCAGGATTGCGGCTATGGCCCCCGCGCTGATGACCAGCGTTTCCGGTTGGGTGCGGTGCAGATGGAGTACCCAATCGAAGAAGCGCAGCAGGGCCGTGCTGCCCTCCGGGTCGTAGCCGTTGAGGTGGCGCACCTGCCCGAACACAATCAGCAGGCCCGCCCCGGTGATGAAGCCTGTCATTACCGCGTTGGACACAAACCGCACCAGCGTGCCCAGGCGCAGCAGGCCAAACACCAGCATAAACACGCCCACCAGCAGCGTGAGTACAAACAGCCGCTCGACCTCGCTGCCCTCATCAAAGTGGGTGAGCGTGCTAAATGTGACCAGGGCCAGGGCGTTCGTCGGCCCTACCGTCATATAGGTGGAACTGCCCGTGAGCGCGGCCACAATGGTCGAGACGACAGCGGTATACAGCCCGTAAATGGGGCTGATACCTGCAATCAGTGCGAAGCCCATCGCCTGGGGGGCACCAGCCACCGCACCAGACAGGCCCGCTATGGCATCTTGTGATAGGTGTTTGAAATGCTGCATATCCCGCCTGTTCGGTTGACCTGTTCACGCCGGGGGTGCCCCGGTGGCCTAATCATACCCAACTTTGAGGAACGTTTCGATCTGACAGGTTGGGCGAGGCCAGGGGGTACTGCCATCATGGTTAGTGCCAAGACGTAAACAGATTGTTGAGTGGGCTGGCGTTTTGTGGAATAGTTGGCCTGTGATACTTTTCAAAAACCACATAATGCCCTGGGCACGGCCTACGAGCGCCCAGGGCGTAAAACCCACACAACTTGAGAAGGACTTATGAGCAATACACGCGAAATTACCGTGGCTTATGCAGCAGTAGATAAAGACACGGCGCTGCGATTGGCGAACGACCTGCAAGCCGCTGGCTACACGCTGGCTGCCCCTTCGCCTGAAGGGATGCTGGTCGCCGTCATCTCTCCGGCGGCGCTGGATGACAACGACCTGCGAACGACGCTGCTGAGTGCGCTCAGTGGGCAGGTGCCGCTCGTGGTGGTGGAAACTGAGCCAACGACGCTGTCGGACCTGATCGAGCATGTGGAGCCGGTGAGCTTCCACGATGGGTACAGCTTCAAGCGCGTGCAAGACGCCATCCAGAAGGCCCGCACGCCGGACGACATGAGCCGGGGGCGGCGCAACCTGCGCTTTGGCATCGGCTTTGGGGTGGCCATCTTGCTGTTGTTCGTGGGCTACACGTTTGCGATTGCCATCTTCGACATTGAAGCGCCCGTGGAGGAATTCCAGGAACTGTACACGCGGGATGCGGCGACGATTAACGCTTTTGCCCAGGCTGTGATGCCGCGCAGCACCGAGCAGGCCGCCAACTTTGAACTCACGCTGGCGGGCATCAACCGCGACCTATCGACGGTGGTGGTGGCCACCGCGACCGAAGCGGCAGCGCGGGGTGGGTTCACGCCGCAGCCGACGGGACAGATCATCCAGACGGAGGAATTGAGCGAGGTGCGGCAGACGGCGACGGGCGGGGCGATGCTGCGCGGAACGCAAACGGCCCAAGCGGATTTGTCTCAGGCTGACATTGCGGCGACGGCGACCCAGGCCGCTGCGGAGGCTGAGGCGGAACTCCGGGAGCAGCAATTGACGGTGACGGCGGCGGCAGGGGAGTAGGGCTAAGATTGCACCGTCCCGGTAAATCTCCGATAATGCCACTATACATTTCATAACGTTTCATCTGTCGGAGTTAGGCATCATGTTAGCTGGATTTACGGAGTCCCGTGACGGGGCGTATAAGGACAGGCCCGTGCTGGTGTGGCAGGGCAAAACGGAGCGGTCAGTCTATGTGCGGCGGCTGCGGTGGGCGGTGGTGGCGCTGCTGGCCAGCGGCGGCGTGTGGTGGATGTTGGGTACGGCGTTGGTCAGTGGGGCGGTGATGACCTTCCCGATTCCGTTTCCGGGGATCAATGCGATCAAAGTGGCCACGCTGATTGGCGGGCGGGTGGTGGCCATGCTGGTGTTGATGTTCAGCAGTGGGCGGGCCATTATCAACCTGGTGCTGGCGGTGCGGCGTCCGACGGAGACGCTGCGCTTTTACGATGAGGGGTTTGCCTGGGAGCGCAAGAACAATCCGGTGAAGTACCGCTGGAACGCGGTCAAAACGGTAATTGAAAATCCGAGGGGGTGGTATTGGCGCGGTAAGCCGCGTTTGCAGTGGGGCGGGGTGACGTTCAAGCTGCGGGATGGCAGTGTGTACAAGGTCACGGGGGCGCACGGCGACCTGCTTGAGTTCATCGGGGCGGTGCAGCCGCATTACGGGGCGGAGATGGGCGTGCAGATGGGCCAGCGGCTGCGGCAGCAGAAGGGGTTCAAGGTGCATCCGCAGGTAACGGTGATGCCTGCGGGGTTGGTGCTGGGCGATGACCGGCGCATTGGTTGGAAGCGGCTGCATTTGGGGGTGGAGGGGCGCGAGTTGGTGCTGGGGCGCATGGACGATGCGGGCACCGTCAAGGTGGTGGAGCGGATTCCGACGCATAAGGTGGAGAATCTGGCGGGGTTTATCGAACTGGCGGAGGCGACGGCGGAGACGTTCCAGAGGCCGAACCCGTATGCGCGTTAGAGGCTACTCGTCCTGTTCAGGTAGCTTGCGTGCGATGTAGTCCGGGCATAGTTCGACCACCTCAACACCGTTGGCCTGAAGCAGCGCCTTTTGTTTGGCCCAGTCGGTGTCTGTGGCGTTGATGATGGACGGGTGGGCGGGGTGTGCCAGCGTCACGGCGATGAACTTGCGATCTGCCGGGTCATTAAAGGGGATGGATTCCGGCAGAATGGCGTAGCCATGGTCGTCAAATTCTATGGATACCCAGTCTGTGGTTTGGGGTAGATTTCTGTTGAGATCATTGAGCCAACTTCTGGCAAAGCCACCTGTGTTTTTATTGGCGTATTCGGTGTATTTGTTGTAAATCTCAAAGCTGTTATCCAAAACGATTCGATCACCCCCGCTCATATCAAAGCTGCGTAACCATGCGCGGCAAGCTTCAAAACAGGCGATTTCGATCTCGTCTTCCAGTTCGGACAACAGTTTGTTGACGTGGGCGATCACATTCACGTCTACAATATAATCAACCATTTGCCAGTTCTTGCCTGCGTTTTTCTAAACCTGCTCGCAGGGCCGCGTCAATGTCGCTGCTGATGTCCCCGAAGAAGCTGTCTGGCCAGTTGACCACCTGCCCGTAGGGATTGACCTCAACTTGTTCGATTTGCGAGCCGTTTTCAGTCGCGGAGCAGAAGTAGGCCCGGATATTATCTGGCGTGGCGAAGGGGTAGGCGCTTTCTGCAATGCGGCGCTGCAATCGTCGCAGCAGGTGTTCGCTGTGGCTTTCTACAATGAGTTGCAGGTTACGCTTTTCGGCTACGTCTAGCATCAGGTCGGCCAAGTGCGATTGGGCGCTGGGGTGTAGGTGCAGTTCGGGCTGTTCCAGCAGGATGATGGAGCCGGGTTCAGCGAAGAAAAGCAGGGTCAACACAGGCAGCACTTGCGAAACACCAAAGCCAACATCGGCCAGGGAACCGCCGCCTGCCCCATCGGATGTTTTGGCATTTACGCGGTAGGTTCTGCCGTCAGAGAGGGGGTCTAGCTGGAAGTCGTTCAGCACGTCCATGCGAATCAGCCACTCGCGCACCTGTTCCAGCAGAGAGGGTTCATCGGCGTGACCATTTCGAGTCTTTTGCCTATCGGCATAAATTAAGGCGGCGATGGTATCGGCCCCGCGCTTGCCGATGCTGCGCGGGGCAATGTCGCGGTACAGGTAGGTGCGTTGGGGTTCTTCGCGCAGTGGGCCGAGGTAGTGTAAATCGTTCAGAAAATTTGCCATCGCACTGATGCACATTTGCGTGGCTACAGGAAGAACGTAGCCAGGTTCAATGATGAAGCAACTTCGCACCCTGATAGTTTCATCACTGCGCTGCGGTAAGCCAAATGGGTCATCGGTATGTGAGGAGAACTCATAAGCGCTGCCTGAGTCGCGGCGATTTTTTTTAACCTCCCAGTAGTAGCGGTGATTGGGGTTGTAATCATATCTGATTCGCTCTATCTCGACGACATCCTCAAAATTTCGCCAAGAAACATCATAGCTTGGCATAAAAGCTATGTCTTGATTGTCTGCATCAGCATAGACAGCGTAGCCGCCAGAGGTTTTTGCATTATCCCAATTCAGGTATATCCCCACCTCAGAAGACGCATCATTCGCAAACACCAAATCCTGATAACTACCGAAATCCACATAATCGAGGTCGCCGCCACCAAAATTGATCGGTTCAGGATGGGACGCAGTTTGCCTGAGCAGCAGCAGCGCACTCAAAATGTTGGACTTGCCGGAGTTATTGGCCCCAAACAGCACGGTGATGGGGGCCAGTTCAATATCCAGGGATTGCCAGCTTCGGAAGTGGGTCAGGTTTATATGTCGCAGCATGGTGGTTCGCCTTCAATCGCTCATATGGGTCAAGTATCCCATACCGTTGCCCCCACCTCTATACAATTTTTACATTTGGCTTGCCACACACCCTGTGATGCGTACAATCTAAGAGCCGCGCTGGGAACTGCTCACCGTGCGGGCCAACACACACTCATTGACCACACGACGGAAAGATGCGCTGCCATGGCTGAGGGGCTTTTTGACGGACGCTACCGCTACGATTTTATCTACCCCCGTGGGCGCAGCGGGGAAACGCTTCGCGCTTACGACACGGAAGCCAACGACCGTCCGGTTGTGATTAAGCGCCCGGCCCCCAACGACGCGCCGCCCATTCGCGGCGGGCAGGAGGTGAGCATCCTCAACGAGCGGGATGCCCTGCGCCGCCTGACCGGGCACCCGGTGCTGACGGAACTGTTGGGGGAGGGGCACTACCTTGTGGGCGGCACCTCTCACCATTACATTGTGATGGAGCGGGCAACGGGCAGCATCATCGAAGAAGAGGTGCTGGAACTGGCGCAGCGGGGCGAGCGCCTGCCCCTGCTGGAAGTGCTGGTGGTGGTCGATCAACTGTTGGACCTGCTGGACACCGCTCACCGCCGCAAGATTATCTACAATGATGTGGACGCCAAGCATCTGTTTTGGCAGCGCGATAACCACCGCCTCAAGGTGATTGACTGGGGCAACGCGGTTCACCTGGACGAAGAAACCCAGCCCGGCACCGTCAACGAGCAGTCGGATGTGTACCAGACGGGCGAGCTGCTCTACTTCATTTTGAGCGGCGGCGGGCGGGCCGACGTGCCCCGCGATGCGCCTGTGGCGTTCACAGTGAGCTTCGGCCAGGACGCGCAGCGCTTGCCGTCGGAGTTGGTGCGGGTGATTAGTATTGCGCTGCACCCGAATACCAATGTGCGCTATCGCACCATTCACGAACTGCGGCGCGAACTGGAAAAAGTGCGCCGCCCGCTGGAAGAACAGCGTAATCAGGTGCTATCGCGGGTGAACAACCAGCTCCGGCGCACGCTGAGCCGCGACGAACTGCACGATTTACAGCGCGTGCTGCAACCGGTTCAACAGGCGGACCCCGGCTATCCCCCGGTACGCGAGGCACTGGACGAGGTGGCCAATCGCCTGGGTGACCTGCAAATCAGCGCGGATTTGGACGCAGCCCGCATTTACATGCAGAGTGCCAACTGGGAAAGCGCGGCAGATATTTTGGGGGAGCTGCGCGGGCGGGCACGCGGCGACATGCGCCAGACGGCGCGGCTGCTGTTCGACTGGTGTATGCTGCTGCTGGACGATGAAAACCTGCCGACATCACAGCCGATGTTAGATGCTATCACGCAGGTGTTTGAGGGCCAACCCGCCACTGCGGCCCGCGACCTGGTGCGGGCCGAAACGCCTGACCCGATGCTGCACCGCATCCATTTGCGGTTGGCAGAGCGGGTGACATCGCATGTGCCGGAGGTGGTGCTGCTGCGCCCCAACCTGTTCCGGTTGGGTGAGGCGCTAGCCAACCTGGACGGCACCGACGGCGTTCATTTGGGCGAGCAGCGCGAACTGCTGGACGAGATTAACCGGATGCTGGACGCGCCGGTGCGCGACGCCGAAGACGAACCTGTGAGCTTAATCCACCTGCGCGATGTGTACCGGGGCATTGTGGACCGCCTGACCGCGCTGACGACACTCATGGAGGCGGTGAACATCGGGTGGGGCGAGCGCCGCCTGCCGCTGTCATCGCTGGAGCGGGCACGCAATGCCGCGATGGCCCTGGCAGATAACATGCATATCATCGGCAAGCAGGCGGCCAGCACCCCGCGTGAGGCGATGGCCGCCCTCGATAACAGCCGCGATATTGACCCGACAAACGAGGCGTGGGGCGCGGTTGCCAAACTGCTTAATGACCTGTACCGCGTGCTGGAAAGCTGCCAGACGTATGTGCCTGTGGCCGACGGCTCGGATTTATCGACGTGGCTGAAGCGCACGCACAGCCAGCTTCAGCCGTTTACGGAGCGGCTGTTTGACGAGATGCTGACCGGGATGGTGCAGGGCCTGAGCAGTGCCGGGGAACAGTGGGAGGCATACGACAGCCTGACGCTGGCGGGTAACCGGGTGGGCACCGGGCTGGCGTTGAGTTCTGCAAGCAATTCGGTCAGTACGCTCAGTCCATCGTTGGCAAACTGGCTGAACCAACTGCGGACGGTTGTCAAAAATGCGGACTACATCGAGCGGCACGCCCTGACAGGGGGGCTGGGCCGCGCCCTGGCGGACGGTTGGGCTGCGTTTGATAAGGGTAATTTGGCCGATGCGGAACGGCTGGCCTTGCAAGCGGAGCAGGTCGCCCGCACGGAGTTGCATAACTTTGTGGTGGGGCGCTTTAAGTCTATTGTGGAGATTTTGCGGGCGTGGATTGAGCGTAAGGGTTACCTGAGTGCAGAGCGCACCGAAGCCGCGCTGGAAAAAGTGAGCGGCCTGTACACGGACGAAGAGAACATCGTGCGCGAGCGGTTTAATAAGCAGATGCCCACCCGCGAAACCTACCTCAAAGCGATGGGCAAGGGGCTGGTAGAAACCTACGCGCTGCACAGTTCGGCGGCGCAGCGCGTGCTGTTCGTGGATTATGTGCTGCAAGGGGCTATCGACGCGCAGGACAACGCTTTTGACGATGCGGGCTTCTGGGAAGAAGCAGCCAGCCGTGCCCTGGAACCGCACGCTGCCGATCATGTGGGGGTGAAAACGCTGCGCGACCTGGTGGAGCGGCGTAAGGGCCTGCTTGAAGTCGAAGCTATCCTGAATAAC
>DAOTTY010000308.1:0-3272 GCA_034437575.1 Anaerolineae bacterium
TTCACGGATTCGGGTGTAGATTTTGGGTAAGTCTGACATTTGACATTTATCCGTTCGATTGGGTTAATCAGTTATTCGATCAGGCAAGCACGCTAACAGGCTGCACGGCACGAACACCTGAATAGTATATATCCCCTGCACACACACGGCAAAGCGTTCGCCCACCGCCCTGCCATCGCGCACAACTTCACGCTCGTTGATGATTTCCTCGCCGCAGTCGTCGCACGTCACCCGCCAGCCGGGGCGGCTTAATAGCTCCTGTGCAAAAAACGCCAGCGCGATCCGCCTGCACCTTGAACAACACCTCCTCTGGCAGCAGTTGGTACGCTTCTATTTAACGGTTAGGCTTTATATACTCGGCCATTCGCACAACATGAAGCTACTCAGGAATGAACATGGACTTTTCAGAACAGGTTGTGATTGTGACAGGGGCGGCTAGCGGCATCGGACGGGCGACAGCGACCACATTTGCTGAACAGGGCGCGAAAGTCGCCGCCTGGGATGTGCAGGCTGACGCCGGAGAAGCCTTCGCAGCCGAGCTGCGAACTGCCGGGCACGAAGCCGCCTTCGCGCAGGTTAACGTGGCAGATAGTGCTGCGGTTGATGCCGCCGTGGCTGCGCTGGTTGAGCAGTGGGGCCGCGTGGATGTGATTGTGAACAACGCGGGCATCACGCGGGACAGCCAATTGGTCAAGTATAAAGAAGACGCCGTGCAGAGCATCATGAGCGATGAGATGTTCGAGCAGGTGATTGATGTTAACCTCAAGGGCGTGTTTAACTGCACACGGGCCGTCGTCCCGGTGATGATTGCGCGGCAGTATGGCCGCATCCTCAACGCGGCGTCGGTGGTGGCGCTGTATGGTAACTTCGGGCAGACGAACTACGTCGCCACCAAAACGGGTGTTATCGGCATGACGAAGGTGTGGGCGCGTGAACTGGGCAAATACGGCATTACAGTGAACGCGATTGCCCCCGGTTTCATCCAGACGGATATGCTGGACAGCGTGCCGGAAAAGGTCATTGAGCGGATGGTCAGGGCGACCCCCGTTGGGCGGTTGGGCCAGCCGGAAGACATCGCCAATGCCTATGCTTTCCTGGCCAGCGATGCCGCTGCGTTCATCAACGGGACGGTGCTTTCGGTGGATGGCGGCATGGTGCTGGGTACATAACACGCTGGCAAGATTCGCAATCAACAAACGCGCCGTCACGGGTAAAATAAGACGCAATCCAACACCTATCATGTTGGCAACACAATAAAATTTTGGACGCATCAGTTATGACAGACATTAGCATTGTTGGGATAGGCACGTACTTCCCACCGCACATCGAAACCGCCGCCGACCTCGAAGGCCGCACGAACATCCCGGCCAACATCTTGCAAGAGAAGATGGGCATCCGGCAGCGGCACGTCGCCGGAGAAGCCGACACGGTCACGGCGATGGCCACACACGCAGCCCAAGCTGCTTTGGCTGATGCAGGCATTGCCCCGGAGCAGATCAAGCTGGTGATTTCACACGGCAGCGAACATAAAGATCATGTTGTGTGGAACGCCGCCGCCAAGGTGCAGCACAACATCGGCGCAGTGAACGCCTACGCCTTTGAGATGTACGCGCTGTGTGCCGGGGCACCCATTGCCATGAACATGGCCAAAGGCATGATGTTGGGTGACCCCTCGCTGGACACCGTGCTGCTTGTTGCCGGGAGCCGCGAAAACGACCTGCTCAACTTCGAGAACATGCGCTCTCGCTTTATGTTCAACTTTGGGTCGGGCGGCGGAGCAATGCTGCTCCAGCGTGATGGCGGCAAAAACACGATTTTAGGTGCGGCGGCCATTACCGACGGCAGCCTATCGGAGACGGTAATTTTGACAGAAGAAGCTGTTGCAGCGGGTGAGGCGGTGACGATTGGCGAGGTTAAAGGCCGCCTGGACGTGACCGACATGGCTTATATGGGCGAGCGCCTGGGCGCGAACTCGCTGCCCAACTTCGTCAAGGTCATCACGGGCGCGGTGGAGAAAAGCGGCGCTGCCCTTGATGATGTGGCCTTCATAGGTATTACGCACATGAAGCGCTCGTTCTACCTGCAAATCCTGGAAGCCGTCGGCCTGACTGCCGAGCAGTCGGTGTATCTGGAAGATCATGGGCATGTGCAAAGCGTCGATCAGGCGTTGGCGATCCAACTCGGACTGGAACAGGACAAAATCAAAGACGGTGATTTAATCGTGTTGGCCGGGGCGGGCACGGGCTACACCTGGAGCGCCGTTGCGGTGCGGTGGGGGGCTGTGTCATGATACGCGCATCAGACTGGATTGCATTCAATGCAGACCGCACGCCGGACAAAGTCGCCCTGATTGACCAGGGCACCGGGCGACGGTTCACCTATGCAGAACTCAACGAGCGCAGTGCCCGCCTCGCCGGGTATATGCGTGACGAGTGGAATATCCAGGCAGGTGACGTGGCGGCAATTCTGGCCAAAAACAGCGCCGAATACTACGTATTTCAGTTTGCGTGCATCAAGCTGGGCGCGATCATGCTGCCGTTGAACTGGCGGCTCGTTCACGCGGAACTGGTGTTCATCCTCAATGACGCGGACGCCAAAGGCATCCTCTACGACAGTGAATTCGCAGACCGCACCCCCCCGTTGCTGGAAGCGTGCGCGATTTCGCACAGCCTGGAGCTTGGCCTGAACAGGGACAGCAGCTACGAGGCCATTGTCAATGCGGAGAGGGGCTACCCATCTGTTGTAATGAACCCACTCACCACGCACGCCACCACAATGACGATCATGTACACCTCTGGCACGACGGGCCACCCGAAAGGCGTACTCATCACGCACGGGATGCTGTTCTGGAATATGGTCAACATGAGCCAGTGCATCGGCCTGAACAACGAGGCCGTACACTACGTGGTGCTGCCCACCTTCCACACTGCCGGACTCAACCTGTACGCCAACCCGGTGTTTCATCACGGGGGCACGGTGGTTGTAGCACGAGAGTTCGACCCGGCGCTAACGCTGCGAACCTTTGCAGATGAAAGCCTGGGCATCACACATTTCTTCGGCGTCCCGGCGATCTACCTGTTCCTGAGCCAGCACGACGACTTTGCCACAACCGACCTCAGCCGCGTCAAATCGTGGGGGTGTGGTGGCGCTCCGATGCCCGTCGCGCTGCTCAAAAAGTATGCAAACCGGGGCCTGATCGTGCAGCTTGGCTTTGGCATGACCGAAACCAGCCCGACGGTGTTTCTGATTGCAAAGCGCCGTGCCACCGTCAA
>DAOTTY010000309.1:0-1598 GCA_034437575.1 Anaerolineae bacterium
TTCGTCGGCCCGATACCAGACCAACGTCAAATCCACCGCCTGTTCTGGCTGGCGGTAGGGCGATAGCCCTAATTTATAAGCGCGATTGCAACGAAACCAGTCCGTTCAGGATCAGTAATATGCCCACTGGTACTGCCACCACCCCTGCACAACACAGCAGCAGAAAGATAGGTGTTGTATCTGTTTCTAGCTCTTGCCCCCTGCCCTTAATCAGCAAATTGGATGCTTCCGTCGCCAGGATAGCGCGGTCCAGCATAACCTGCGTCTGAGCTGCAAACGCCCGCGCATCGGGGGGGGTGCTGCCCGGCGTCTGCGTCCTCTCTAGGGCGTCCTGGGTAGCTGCAAGCGGTGCATCCTGGGTAGCTATAACCGCAAGTTGAGCCTGAACAACCATTTGGTTCTGCCGTTGTTGGGTCGTTTGCGTCACGCCCCATATCATCAGCGTTATTACAGCCGTCACCACGATAACGGACAGCATCGCGTACGGGTTATCTGGACGCCCTGGCGTTTCGATCAAGTCGCCGATCAAGCATGGTATCCGGCTGATGACGTATCCCATGCCGAGCGCACCCAGAATGGCAAAAAAGGCTGCTATCCACCCACACAGGGACGGTAAACTGCCTGAGCTATGCCACGCATAAAGTACCGGAAACAACGCAACCTGAAAAGCACCTAAACCGCCAACTAAGAACCCGATGACATACCCTATAGCATGCCCTATTTTATACAAACCGGTAAACCCGGCGACAATGACCAGCATTAACGCAAAGGGCAGGCTGTTGAATAAGGTGTTCAACGCATTATTGAGCAGGTGATAGTTATAAACAAGTATGGCTACCCCAAAGTAGTCAATTGACTGTGGCTGACTCAATGTCTTTGCTATGCTTAATCCTGACAAAATTCCTAATAGTATGGCGATAAATACCGTATTGCGTGTCATGGCCTCTTTCCCCTCTTATAGTAAACATACAACATACAGGGCAATCGCGTTTTATTTTCTTCCACCCCAACATTTCGCACCACTCCGCAGCGCGATCATACCCGCCATAGGCCGCCGCGTCCATCACAGCCATATCGAACAACAGTGCCTGCTGTCCGGTGGTGTCATCCTCAACCGTTGATACGTTCCGCAGTGTGATGGCGGCGGCAACTCCCAGCTCAAGCGTCGATCCGGTTTCGCCTTCCTGTATTGCACTACTCAAGCCGACCAGCTCGCCGCCGCGTGACAGTTCCTGTTCGGGTGGATAGGTCGCCGTAATCAGAGTGCGTGTACCCGTCGGTAAACCGTCGTCGTCCGTCTCTCCAATCAGCAGCAGCACCAATCCCGGCCCGACTTGGCGGAAGATGCGCGTGTCACTCCGCAGCACTTCAGTCTTGGTGGCGAACGCGAAGCGCAGGATCGCGCCGGTGTTCATGGTCAGCGTGAAGTCAGTACCGTCGTCCATCGCATTAAACAACGCGGCGTTATCTTCCGAGTAGGGGATGCCGATCACCGGACGCACACTCATGCCGTTGACGAACGAGGCAATGTCCGGGCTGGGATCGTAGTTCCACTCAGCGGCCTTCACGCCGCGGCGCTGCACCACCCAGACATGCGG
>DAOTTY010000310.1:0-6821 GCA_034437575.1 Anaerolineae bacterium
GTCACGCTGCCGCCGGACTGGTTGGAACACCTGACCGCGCCCTTTGACCGGGACGAAATGCCTGGCGTGGTGGCGGGGTTCTTCCAGGCGGAGCCGCACACGGTTTTTGAGGCGGCAATGGGCGCAACCGTGCTGCCGCTGGTGGATGACATCGACCCGGCGACGTTTTTGCCCAGCAGCCGCAGTGTGGCTGTGCGCCGTTCCGTTTATGAGCGGGTGGGCGGTTACCCCGAATGGCTGGACTACTGCGAAGACCTCATCTTTGACCTGCGCCTGAAGCCGCTTACGCCGTTTGCCTTTGCGCCGGGGGCGTGCGTGGGCTTTCGCCCGCGTGGGGGGATGTGGGCGTTTTTCAAGCAGTATTACCGGTATGCACGCGGCGACGGCAAAGCCGACCTGTGGCGCAAGCGGCACGCAATCCGCTACCTGACGTATCTCGTTGGGCTGCCCGCCCTGCTGATGCTGGGTGCGGGCGTGCATCCGGGGTGGTGGGGGCTGCTGGTTGCCGGGGGCGTATACTACCTGTGGGGGCCGTACCGCCGTTTGCCCATTGTCCTGCGCGGCTACGCTCACCGGTTAACCGCCTTTGACGTGGCCTATGCCGTGCTGCTGGTGCCTGTCATTCGCATTGTGGGGGATGTGGCGAAGATGCTCGGCTATCCGGTGGGGTGGCGCTGGCGTTTGCAGCAACGGCCCCCGGCGTGGCGCAGCCTTTAACCCCGCTCGTCAAATCCAATACGCTGCCATGATGCCTCTCATCTATAGCTAAGACCTTTGCGTTGCAATATAAGGCTGACCTCATTACTGTAACGCGCTTTAAGGTGTCTAATGGAGACAATCCAACAAATGACCGAAACGCTTAACCTTGCCCTGGATAAAATCCAGTCTGGTACAGCAACCTTCCTGGCGGCACTGCCGGGTATCATCCTGGGCCTTGTTGTATTCTACGCCTTTTACCTCATATCTGGTTTTACCCAGCGCCAATTTAAGCGTGGACTCAACCGCTTTCGCCGCCTCCAGCGCTTATCCACGCTGATAGGGCGGATTGTGCGGGCGCTGGTGATTGCGGGCGGCTTTATGGTCGCGCTGACGTTGGCGCTGCCGTCGTTCCAGCCCGCAGAGTTGATTCAGGTGCTTGGGATTGGCGGCGTGGCGGTGGGTTTCGCCTTCCGCGATATTTTCGAGAACTTCTTTGCGGGCATCCTCATTATCTTCACGCAGCCGTTCGGCATCGGGGACGAAATCAAGTTTGAGGATTACGAAGGTGAGGTGGCAGACATCCAGATTCGTGCAACCTACCTCAAAACCTTTGATGGCCGTCTGGTCGTCATCCCCAACAGCGAATTGTTCAAAAACTCCGTCACGGTAGACACAGCCTACGACCGCCGCCGTAACGAATATGATGTGGGCATCAGCTATGCGGACGACATCGCCCGTGCCCAGGAAATCATGATGGAAGTCATGCAGCGCACCCCCGGCGTGCTGGCCACCCCCGCCCCTGATACGATCATGCAGGAGATGGGCGATAGTGCCATTGTCATTCGGGTACGCTGGTGGACGAAGCCGAACCGCGCAGAGTTCCTGCGTGTGCAAAGCCGGGTGCTGCGCGACATGAAAACCACCCTGGAAGCCGAGGGCATGAACATTCCGTTCCCCATCCGCACGGTGATGTTTTATGACCAGGCTAAGGACGGCATCGAGGGCGAGACGGTCAATCAAGAACGTGTGAATGCGCTGTACAACGGCAGCCGCAGCCCATGACGACCACACTCCACTTGCCCGCGCCACGGGGATACAGCTTCCACGCCGTGGTAAACAGCCACGGCTGGCGCGACCTGGCCCCCTTCCGCTATGACGCGGACGCAGCCACCCTGCACCGCGTTCACCGGCTGGCCAGCGGGCGGGTAATACATCTCACCCTGACGGATGGCGTGCGCGTCACGGCAGATGTTGACCTCACGGACGCAGAGCAGCACGAGCTAACGACAGCCGTGCGGCGTATGCTGGCCATGAACACCGACCTGACGCCGTTCTATGACGCTATCCGTGATGAAGCGCGTTATGATTGGGTGGAAGCGGGCAGTCATGGGCGGCTGCTGGCCAGCCCCACGCTGTGGGAAGACCTCGTTAAAATCCTGTTTACCACGAACGTCTCGTGGCGCAACACCATCAGCATGTGCCAGCGCATCACCGCTTATGGCGATGCCGCCCCCGATGGCCGCCGCACCTTCCCCACCCCCGCGCAAATTGCCGCCCAATCGCCAGAGGAGTTGACCGCACAGGTGCGGGCGGGCTACCGCGTCAAGGGTTTGCACGCGCTGGCGACGGCCATCAGCAGCGGTGAGCTAAACGTGGAAGGCTGGCGCGACCCGGCCTGGGATGCCGGGGAACTTTACCAGCACGTCAGCCGTTTGCATGGGTATGGGGCGTATGCTGCCGGGTCGGCCATGCGGATGCTGGGGCATCACGAGTGGCTGGCGATAGACTCTGTTGCGCGGGCGGCCTATGCAGCGGTACATAACGGCGGCGACCCGGCCACCGACAAGGACATCGAGGCGTTTTACGCCCCGTATGGGCACTGGCGCGGCCTGGCGCTGTGGATGGACATACTTTCTTCTTGAATTGGGGTTCTATTAATGAGGATTGTAAATTTTACATCATATTTACGCCTTCAACAACACTTTGTGGTATAGTGCTGTCAGGAAGTATTGCAAAGAACGAGTAAAAATCATGGACAAGCGTACCATTGTTCAGCAGATGCAATTACAAACCGAGTTCGACGCCCAGGTGTGGCAGATGATGATGCGCGTGAAGCGCGGCGAAACCATCCCGGATGCCCGCCAGTACATGCGGGTTTCCAAAATGCTGCGCGAACGGGCCAAGTTCCTGGAAGCCAACCCCGGTATGCCCATCGCACGCGAAAGCGACTGGTTGGCGCTGGCCATGTACGGCGACGACCGCGTGACCTTCATCGAACTGTGCCGCACCGCCCAAAAAACCGACGACCCGATGTTCAATAAGGTCTACGTCTTCCTGGAGCCAATCATCCGTAACACGATGGAAACCCTCAGCTAAAGCTGCCGCCTGGGCCGGGGCGGTCAGCCGTGCCCCGGCAGTTCATCCGTAGGGATGCCCGCCAGCGGGCGGTTTTGCCGGTCACGTTCGCTTAGCATCGGGTCAGCCACGCCCCAATCCACGCCCAACGTCGGGTCGTCCCAGGCCACGCCGCGCTCATCCACGCCGCCGTTGTAATACTGATTCACGACATACAGCAGGGTGATGTTTGTAAGAGAGTAGAAGCCGTGTGCCACCCCCACCGGGATGAACAAGCCGATTGGCTCATCGGCGGCAATTTCTAGCGCGGCACCTACCTTGTACGTGGGCGAATCGGCCCGCAGGTCGGCCAGGCCCACCCGAATGCGCCCGCTTGTTAAAAACCAATAGTCCACCTGATTGAGGTGGTAGTGCAGGCCACGCAGCACCCCCGGCTTGCTGATAGAACGGTTCATTTGCATTGCATCCCAGTTCACATCGGGGAACCACTCCCGGCGGAACATCTCGCAAAAGGACCCGCGCTCGTCGTCATACAGGTTAATGGGGACTGTGTATACCCCGGCGATGGCCTCCAGGGCGGTCAGCGGCGGGGTAAGCGTCTGGTTTGGCATGGGGGGTTGTCTCCGGTTGAAGTCGGCTGGCATCTCGGCAGCGGATTCTAACCCCGTCAGCGCCTACAGGCCAGCCATGACCGCGCCTAGGGCAGCGGCAGCCGCATGTAGATGACGGGTTCGCGCTTGTCGTTGCCCAGGTTCATGTAAATCACGCGCTCGTCCACAAAGCCCAGCCGCCGGTAAAGGGCCAGCGCTCGCGGATTGCTTTCTGCCGCGCCGATTTCCACACAGGTGACACCCTTCATCTGCCGGGCTGCTTGCACCATGTACTGAATCAGGGCGGTGCCATACCCCTGTGAGCGGTATTCGGCCCGCACAAACAAATCGCTGATCTCACCACAGCGCGGCCAGATGGTCAGTTGCCCAAACCCGATGATGGCCCCGGCCACATCCGTCAAAATCGCCCCCGTCCCGCGCTCGGCCTGCTGGTTCCGCAGCACCCGCGAAACCAGCCAACGCCCTACATCATAGGAGCGATCTGCCCAGCAGCCCGTCAGCAGGGCGTCCAGGTCAGTGGGTTCCACAGGCCGGATGGCCAGCGATGGGTCAGGTGGTTGTAATCCGGTTGGTGTTTGTTGCATAGGTAGGCGCTATTTGTTAAAAACTCACAATCGTTTGCGGGGGGGCAAGGCCAAGATCAGCAGCGTTTGAGCATTTTTGAACAATTCTCGACAAACACCCGTGCATCTGTCACAATGGATGTCATGATGATTAAAGCACATGCCCTATCTTTTTAATTAGAACTTAAACAAGAGACTTTTTACAGGGGTTTCGTTTAAACATGTTACTAAAGGTATGGGCAATATCCTATGAAAGTGTGTGTGATCCAGGGTGACGGCATCGGTCAAGAGGTCGTCCCTGCTGCCTTACAAGTCCTTCAAGCCATTACCTCCAACATCGAAATATCCACCGCACAGGCTGGTTGGGAGGTATTCGAGCAAACCGGGGAAGCATTGCCGGAAGAAACCATCAAAGCGGCCCGCCACGCCGGGGCCGTCATTTTCGGGGCGGCCTCGTCGCCATCTTACGTGGTCGATGGGTATTCGTCCCCCATTGTACGCCTGCGCCGGGAAATGCAAGCCTTCGCCAACCTGCGGCCTGCTCGCTATCTACCCATTCCCACGTCGCGCCCCGGCATTGACCTGGTGGTGGTGCGAGAAAACACCGAAGACCTGTACGTGGGCAAAGAAACCCAAGAAGATCACGGTAACCGCATCATCGCGCAAAAAGTCATCACACGCGGGGCCACCCAGCGCGTGGCCCAACTGGCCTACGACCTGGCCATCAACACGGGCCGCAAAAAGGTGACCATCGTCACCAAAGCTAACGTGCTGCCCCAATCTGACGGGCTGTTCCGGCGCGTGGCGATGGAAGTGGCCGCGAATTACCCGGAAATCGAAACGGACGAACTGCTGGTCGATACCGCCGCCTACTGGATGGTCAAAGACCCGACCCGCTTTGACGTGCTGCTCACCCCGAACCTGTACGGCGACATCCTGTCGGATATGGCCGCAGCCTGGGGCGGGGGCCTGGGGTTGGCCCCGTCCATTAACATTGGTGACGGCACCGCCATTGCCGAGCCGGTTCACGGGTCTGCGCCAGACATCGCTGGCAAAGGGGTGGCCAACCCCACCGCCACCATTTTGAGTGTGGCCATGCTGCTGCGCCATCACTGGGGCCTGCGCCGCGAGGCCAAAGTTATCGAGGATGCGGTGCGGGCTACGTTGGCTGAAGGGATGCACACGTCAGACATCTTCACAGAGGGCGCTGTTTCAACGGCAGCGTTCACGGACCGCGTATGTGAGCGGCTGCGGCTTTAGCATTTGCCTGGGAACCCCTAAATGTTAGGGGCATTCTTCAATTTTAGCAGCTTATTTACCCCTGTGGCTGGCTGTTCAGTGCTACAATGCTTAAAGATTAAGCGAGCGGGCCGAACATTACAACGCCAGGCTGTCATAAGCTGGTGACCTCGGCATCACAATACGTAACAAAAGAGGGCACAACGCATGAAGAATCGCACTGTATTAGTCGTGGACGATGAGCGCGGCTTTTTGCAAATTACGCAGATCATTTTGCAGCGGGCCGGGTATGACCCCATTACCGCGCAAGACGCCGCCGCAGCCTCGGCAATCATCCGCCGCAGCAAGCCGGATGCCATCATCCTAGACGACAACATGCCGGGGATGCCGGGCAGTGAGTTGTGCCGCAGCCTGAAGGCCAACCCGGAAACCCGCAGCATCGCCATCGTGATGTTCAGTGCCAACCCGACCTTCCAGGATTCCGACTATCTCGCCCAAATTGGCGCTGACGGCCTGATCCAAAAGCCATGTATGCCCCAGGACATCCTCAGCGCCCTGGAAAGTGCCCTCAGCAGCAGTCAACAGGCGGCCACCGTTTAATTGTGGTGCGGCGGCACGACGGACGCTGTTTGTGTATAGCATGTGCCTACACATCCCCCCGGTGCCTCAGTGAAGCGGCCCACTTACCCCGGCTTCGCCAAAAGTTGACATCTCTTGCAGCGTCCGCATGGCTGCCTCGATGATAGGGAGGGCCAGCACCGCGCCTGTGCCCTCGCCCAGGCGCATACTCAACTCCAACAGCGGCTTGAGGCCCAGCGCTTGCAGGGCAGCGGCGTGGCCTGGTTCTGCACTGCAATGCCCCGCCACCATGTACATGACCGCGTTTGTGTCAAGGTGGGCGGCAATCAGGGCCGCCGACGCAACCACGTAGCCATCCAGCACAACGGGCACCTGGCGCACCGCTGCCCCCAAAATCACCCCAACAATCGCCGCAATTTCGTAGCCGCCCAACTTGGCCAGTGTGTCTACATGAACCGGGTCATGCACTTGGAGCGCCGTCTCAATCAAGTTGATTTTGCGCTCTAGCTTTTCCAGGTTGATGCCCGTGCCTGTACCCGTCACGCGCTCAGCGGGAGCGCCGGTCACCGCTGCGGTGATGGCGGCGGCTGCCGTTGTGTTGCCGATGCCCAGTTCGCCCACCAGGAGGATGTCTGCGCCATCGTCAATGTGCGCGTCGGCAACGCGCTGGCCCAGCGTGATTGCCTGGTCTGCCTGGCCGGGGGACATGGCGCTGACGGTGGAGAAGTCTGCCGTGCCGTAGTTGATTTTGCCTGCAATGAGGTTGGGGTGCTGG
>DAOTTY010000311.1:0-9835 GCA_034437575.1 Anaerolineae bacterium
GGTGACACTTGCAGCGAATAGCCTTGAGGCAGAAGCAGGGGGCGAAGGGTATACCGCAGAAGGTTTACCAACTGGAGCAGCAGTTGATGTGGCTTTCGAGTACTTCGCGCAGCTCAACAACAACATTCTTCAGTATACCCGCTCAGGTTCTGCCCCCGGTTCGCTGGCCGGTCAGGGTGAAATCGCAGTTGCCATCATCTTCTCTCACGACTGCACCAAGCTCCAGGAAGAAGGCTTTGACGGCATCCTGACGACCACCTTCCCCGAAGAAGGAACAGGCTATGAAATTGGCGGTATGGCGATCATTGCCAACGGCCCGGAACCGGAAGCCGCCCGTGAGTGGTACGATTGGGCACTGACGGCAGAAGCGCAGAACATCGGCCCGACGGTTAACTCCCTGCAACTGCCGACCAACCCGGATGCCGTCGTGTCCGAGTTAGCGGTTGACCTGAGCCAGATCAATGTTGTGGATTACAATTTCGAGGCAGCGGGCCTGAGCCGCGTGGCAATCACCGAGCGCTTCGATGCGGAAATCGCCACCGCCCCCACTGAGTAATCACCAAACCCTTGTCACAATAAAAACACCCCTGCTCTGCATACACAGAGTAGGGGTTATCCATGCCCCAGGAGTTTTGCGTGCAAGCCATCGGTAACAATCAGCAATACAAACAGTTTAGAGCCATCGCCAAAGACCCCCTGCTTGCGCTCATCCTCGTCGCAGCGGTCATCTTCATTATAATTGCCATCATCCTGCCGCTAATCACCATGATTGGCATCAGCTTCTCTACAGAAGGCTTGTCACGCTTCCAGCGTTATCTCACCGAATCGGTATACCAGACGATTATCTGGAACACGATTGTCATGGGGGTTACTGTCGGATTGCTAGGTACTGCCGTCGGCTTTCTGTTTGCCTTCGTCCAGGTCAAGCTCAACGTACCTTTCAAACGCTTTATGCACCTTGTGGCACTGGTGCCAATCATCTCCCCACCCTTCGCTGTGGCAACAGCGACTATCGTCCTGTTCGGGCGCAATGGTAGTATCTCGCGTGGGGTTTTCGATGTGCGGTACGACATTTATGGCCTGGATGGGCTGACACTGGTTATGACCCTTTCGTTTTTTACGATTGCTTACCTGAACCTCGCCGGCATGATGCGTGCGCTCGACCCGGCCCTCGATGAAGCGGCAACGAACCTGGGCGCGAGCAAATGGCGCATGTTTCGCACGGTAACGCTGCCTATGCTGTTCCCTGGCATTGCCAGCTCGTTTTTGCTGTTGTTTGTCGAGGCGATTGCAGACCTGGGGAATCCGCTTGTGATGGGCGGCAACTATGAAGTGCTTTCAACGCGCATTTACGTTACCATTATTGGGCTTTATGATACCATCGGCGCAGCGGTCTTATCCGCTATTCTGCTCGTTCCATCGCTAACGGTGTTTCTCATTCAGCGTTATTGGATTAGCCGCATGAATGTGGTTTCTGTAACGGGTAAACCTTCCGGCAGGCCCCAAACCATCGACCATCCGCTGGTGCGTTGGCCCT
This sequence comes from Anaerolineae bacterium, assembly GCA_034437575.1. Lineage (GTDB taxonomy): Bacteria > Chloroflexota > Anaerolineae > Aggregatilineales > Phototrophicaceae > DAOTTY01. The sequence goes on from DAOTTY010000311.1 coordinate 1,538, forward strand.
TATTCACCCTGGCAATGGGTACCTGTCTACTGATTGTACTCATTTATGGCACAATCATTTACGGCGCGTTTGTCATTATCCCCGGCGTGCGCTGGGAACTCACATTGCGTAACTTTGATTTTGTGATTAATGGCATTGGGTCACAAGCAATGGAAGACACAACGCGCCTGTCACTCATCGCTACACCGATTGCCGGTTTAGTCGGCATGATTATCGCTTACTTAGTCGTGCGTAAAGAGTTTTTGGGGCGCAACCTGGTTGACTTTGGCACGATGATGGGCATCGCTGTGCCCGGCACGATCATCGGTATTGGCTATATCCTCATGTTCAACAGCCCGATCATGCTCGGTGACATCACACTTATTCCGAAACTAACAGGCGGGCGGGCGATCCTGGGTGGCGCGTTGGCGATTGTGCTGGTCTATATTGTCCGCAGCGTGCCAGCGGCTTTACGCTCCGGGGTGGCGGCGCTCTCACAAATCGACCCGTCGATTGAGGAAGCCTCGATCAGCCTGGGGGCGGATAACGCCCGCACCTTCCGGCGCATTACCCTGCCGCTAATTCGCCCGGCCTTCCTTGCCGGCTTGATTTACGCTTTCGCCCGTTCTATGACGACCATCTCAGCCATCATTTTCCTGACAACTCCGCAGACAAAAATCATGACCCAGCAAATTCTCAACGAAGTAGAGAACGGGCGTTATGGTAATGCCTTCGCCTATTGCGTGATTCTGATTGGCATTGTGTTGGTCGCAATTGGTATTTTGTACGCTGTGGTTGGAACACAAACCGGCGCGGAACGTCGCTTAGAAGGGGGGCGTTAAAATGGGCAAAGATGCGATGACACAACTCGTGTTGGACAGTTTGGTCAAGGAATTCTCGGATCGTGCTGGCAAGGGAACGGTCATAGCCGTTAATCACATTTCGCTGAGCATCCACCAGGGTGAATTCCTCACCTTTTTAGGTCCTTCTGGCTGCGGTAAAACGACAACGCTGCGTTTGATCGCCGGTTTTGAATTGCCTGATGCCGGGAGCATTTTGCTAGATGACGAAAACATCACCAGCCAGCCACCCAACAAGCGCGATATGGCGCTGGTGTTTCAGAACTATGCGCTCTTTCCGCATATGTCCGTTTTTGAAAACGTCGCTTATGGCCTGCAAAATGGACGCGCCTCACGCCAGGAGATCAAGCAGAAAGTCGCTGAAGCCTTGCAGGTTATCGGTCTTGAGGGTATGGATAAGCGCCGCCCTAACGAACTTTCCGGCGGGCAGCAGCAGCGCGTCGCCCTGGCTCGCTCGCTGGTGATGGAGCCGCGTATTCTTCTGTTCGATGAGCCGCTTTCTAACCTGGATGCCAAATTGCGCGTGCAGATGCGTAGTGAAATTCATCAGCTTCAGCGCCGATTAGGGATTACAAGCATCTATGTAACGCACGATCAGGTGGAGGCGATGGCGCTTTCTGATCGAATTGTGGTCATGAACAACGGCAAAATTGACCAGATTGGCACACCTGAAGAGATTTATCGTTACCCCACAACGCGCTTCGTAGCTGATTTCATCGGGCGGGCCAATTTTATCCTACCGCAAAACTTGGAACAGCCAGCGGAGAATACCCTGCGCTTTGAGCTATTGGGCAAAACAGTCACCCTGCACCCGAAGTTCCCCATACAAGACCACCATAATCCCATGGCAATGCTACGTCCGGAAATGCTGCGGCTGCGCGTAGATGACAGCCTGCCCCAGGTCAGCATTGAACAGGCCATGTATCTTGGTTCGGAAGCCGAATATATCGTCAATAGCAACGGTCAGCATCTTATCGTTGTCGAGCAGAATCCGGGCATCGGTCGCGTCTACGCTGAAGGGTTATCCATTGGATTAGATTACGATGTGGATGGAGTTCACCTCCTACCCGCCTGAGCGTTAACGGCCACTTATGGTATAGGTACAGGCTAGCGTGGACTTGCAATTTGCTGGACCGCCGTTGCGGTGGCACACAACATCGTGAGGATTGCGTACCACATTATCCGTGACGGAAGCATCTACCAGGACTTGCGCGCTGATTATTTCGACAAACGCAATGCCAACCAACAGCATCAGCAACGGGTTAAACGGCTTGATGGGGTCTATTTTCGGGAGCGAGAGTTACGTTAAAGGATAAGTGCCCAGGATATGCCTGGCAGATTGGTACCCTAAACTAGCATTGAGTTGGTACTTGTAACTGTACCACAAAATAGTAGACTCATTTATGGTCTAGTTTCATCGTTGTGCAGCATTTAAGTGCAGGTCAAACTAAAATTATTGTAAGCTGGGGGAATTGGCCTTCTGCATAGCATGGTGACAGACAAATCAAATTCAAAATAAACAACAAGGAGTTGTGTTTCATGTATCGTATCAAATTCGCTTTTTTGTTGATTGCATTGTTCTCGCTTACGACATCCAGCGTATATGCGCAGGATGGCATGATGACTGAGATTGGTGAGCTAGAGGGTGAACTGCGCATTGTGGCCTGGGCGGGTTACATTGAACGGGGTGCGACGGACTCGAATTTTGACTGGGTAACCGATTTTGAGGCAGAAACAGGCTGTATGGTGAGCCAGCAGGTTGCCGCTACATCGGACGAGATGGTGGCGCTGATGAACCAGGGTGGCTTCGACCTGGTAACCGCCTCCGGTGATGCCAGCCTCCGCCTGATTGCAGGTGAGCGCGTGCAGCCGATTAACATTGATTTGATCCCAAGCTGGGATACGATAGACGAGCGCCTGCAAGAAGCCCCCTGGCACTTTGTAAATGATGTTCATTATGGCGTGCCCTATCAGTGGGGGTCAAACATCTTGATGTACAATACCGAGGTTTTTGGTGACACCCCGCCAGAAAGCTGGGCCGTGACCTTCGAGGAAATGACATTGCCAGATGGTGAAAGTAATGCTGGGCGCATTCAAGCCTACGACGGTGCAATCTTCATTGCAGACGCAGCGCTTTATCTGAAATATCACAATCCAGAGTTGGGCATCGAAGACCCCTACGCCCTTGATGAAACCCAGTACCAGGCCGCCCTCGATTTGCTGCGCCAGCAACGTGAACTGATCGGTCGCTACTGGCACGATGCGTTCATCCAGATTGATGACTTCACAAATGAAGGCGTTGCCGCTTCCGGCTCATGGCCGTTCCAAGTGAACTTGCTTCAGGCGGGTGAAGCACCGATTGCAAGCACGATCCCAGTAGAAGGTGCAACTGGCTGGGCTGATACAACCATGCTTCACGTTGACGCTCCAAATCCGAACTGTGCATACATGTGGCTGGAGCATTCGCTCAACCTGAACTTGCAAGGAGACCTGGCAGCATGGTTCGGTTCGGCTCCATCAGTACCCGCCGCTTGTGAAGGCAATGAGCTTTTGGGGCCTGATGGGTGTACCACCAACGGCTTTGACAACTTTGATCGGATCGAGTTCTGGCGTACCCCGGTCGCTGACTGCGGCGATGATCGCGGAGAAGTGTGTGTGCCGTACTTCAAGTGGGTTACAGACTACATCGCTGTTATCGGCGGTCGTTAGATAAACCATAACAATTAACGTTGTAGGTGTGCCACAAAGGCATACCTACGATTGTTTGTAGGTGCAGCAGGCAAGTTGCAACACTGTAGACCTCGCACATCTACCCCCTCGCTACTCTTCAAAAATAAGGATATTTGATTATGCAACACAAGTTGTGGATAAATGGCGCATGGCGTGACACGAACGGTGGCACCATGATGGCTGTTGAAAACCCTGCGAACGGCGAAATAATTGCTGAGGTTGTGAATGCCAGCCGCGCTGATGTGGACGCCGCCGTGCAGGCCGCCAAAACAGCATTTTATGATGGTCGTTGGTCAAAACTGACGCCGTCCGAGCGATCCCTGGCCCTGCTGAAGCTTGCCGACTTGCTGGAGGCCAATCAGGAAAAATTTGCACGGCTAGAATCTGAAGACACTGGTAAGCCCTATGAATTTACCAGCATCGGTGCCGACCTGCCATTTGCGGTAGATAATATCCGTTTCTTTGCTGCTGCTGCCCGCGATGTTCATGGGAGCATGGCAGGCGAGTATCTACAGGGCTACACCTCCATTTTCCGCAAAGAGCCGGTCGGCGTTGTTGGGCAAATTGCCCCCTGGAACTACCCGATTTTGATGGCCATCTGGAAGTTTGGGCCGGCCCTGGCTGCTGGTTGTACAACTGTACTAAAGCCTGCCCCATCAACGCCAATGACAACCCTCTTGCTGGCTGAACTCACAAAAGAGGCTGGCATCCCGGATGGTGTATTCAATGTTGTCACAGGGGATAACGACACTGGACAGGCCATCGTAGAGCACCCGGACATTCGTATGATCAGCCTGACTGGTTCTACCAATACGGGCAGGAAGATCATGAAGACAGCGGCTGATACGCTTAAACGTGTACACTTGGAATTGGGTGGCAAGGCCCCTCTCCTTGTGTTCGATGATGCGGACCTAGATGCGCTCGCTCAAGGTGCGAAGATTGCCTCTACTTTTAATACGGGCCAGGATTGTACAGCGGGGACCCGTGTTTACGTCCATGAGAGCAAATACAACCTTGCCCTGGAAGCCGTAGTGGAGTCTATGCGGTCTGTGAAGGTGGGCGATCCGTTTGCCGCCGATACTGAGATGGGACCGATGATCTCGGGCATACAGCGTGAGCGGGTGCAGGGCTACATTGAGCGTGCAAAGGCTGCGGGTGCGCGGGTGATCACGGGTGGTGGTGTACCTGCTGGCATGGACGCGGGCTACTACATTGAGCCAACCGTTATTACAGAGGCCGCGCAAGATTCTGAAATCATCCAGCAAGAGGTGTTTGGGCCAGTCCTGACACTCAACAGCTTCAAGGATGATGCCGAAGCGATTCACTATGGCAATGATGTGCTGTACGGGCTGGCGGCCTCCGTGTGGACGGCTGATGTTGGCCGCGCAATGCGCCTAGCACGTGACCTGGAGTACGGCACTGTTTGGATTAACGATCACATTCCGCTGACATCGGAAACCCCGCACGGCGGCTTCAAGCAGTCCGGTTTTGGCAAGGATCTATCTGCTGAAGCAGTCCGCGATTATCAAGTGACCAAACATGTGATGGTTAAGCTCGATGAGTAATGCAGCACCAGATCGCGAAGTGGCGATCCGCCTACATAGGTTGAGTCGCCACTTCGGCGATGTAAAGGCAGTTGACAATATCAGCCTGGATATTTGTGGTGGCGAGTTCTTTACCTTGTTAGGACCGTCCGGCAGCGGTAAAACAACGTGCCTGCGCTTAGTGGCAGGGTTCGAGCAACCGACATCAGGGCACATCGAGCTATTTGGCGAGCATGTGGAAAGCACCCCCCCTTACGAGCGAAATGTGAACACGGTCTTCCAGGATTATGCGCTGTTTCCACATATGACTGTGGAGCAGAATATCGCCTATGGGTTGATGATTAAGAAGGTACCGAAAGACGAGCGCAAACGCCGTGTTCAGGAAATGCTGGACCTTGTTCAGTTGCCAGATGTTGGCAACCGCAGGCCAAATCAACTGTCTGGTGGCCAAAAGCAGCGTATCGCCCTTGCTCGTGCCCTCATTATGGAACCGCGCGTTCTGCTGCTAGACGAGCCGCTAGGCGCTTTGGACTTAAAACTGCGCCAACAAATGCAGGTCGAACTCAAGTCAATTCAGCAGAACATTGGCATCACATTTATTTTTGTGACGCATGACCAGGAGGAAGCGCTGACCATGAGCGATCGTATCGCCGTGTTTAATGCGGGGAAGATCGAGCAGGTCGGTACGCCAACCGAGGTTTACGAACACCCCAAAACGAAATTCGTCGCCGGGTTCGTTGGCACAACCAACATTCTTGACACACAAATTGCCCAACCGATTACGGGTCAAAGCACACCGATAGCGATTCGCCCAGAGAAGATTGCGATGGAAGCGGTAGAAAGTCCTGTCCCCCAAGACAGGTATTTCGCTGATGGTTCTATCAATGAAATCGTTTATCTGGGCGTCAACACACGCTACAAAATCGCGTTAGAAAGCGGCGGCGAGATTGTTTTGCTCCGGCAAAACACGGTGAAGGCCACAGAACAGACCCAGCAGCAGGTGGGGCAGCGCGTTCGATTGTCATGGCGTAAAGACCACACCCTGCACCTTTCGAGTTAAGGAGTCCATCATGGCGATAGATTCAAAACCTTCACCTGTTACGTCCTCTCCGCTAGGTGATAACGCCACCCCCTTGCGTAGGATAGCCAACTACTTCTACCAACATCCCAATTACGCTTTGCTGGCGCTGCTGCTGCCGATTCTGCTTTGGCTTGGCGTTGTCTACGTGGGGTCTCTCCTTGCGCTAATCACACAAAGCTTTTACAGCCTAGATCAATTCACGGGTCTGATTCGTCGTGAATTTACGTTAGCAACCTACGCCCAACTCTTCACGATTGCAAACATTGAGATTTTTACACGCACGACGGTGATGGCTGCTGTTGTTACTGTGACCTGCGCTCTCGTAGCCTTTCCGCTGGGGTATTTCATGGGGCGCTTTGCAGGTCCCCGACTGAAGGGCATTATGTACCTGATGGTCCTGCTCCCGTTGTGGTCCAGCTACATCGTCCGCGTCTATTCCTGGAAGCTCATCCTGGCGCAAGAAGGCATGTTTAACTGGCTTGTCACTCAGTTGCACATGAACTGGCTGCTTGATCTGGTCTTGAGCATCCCGGTTATCGGGGGGCCGTCGCTTTCAATTTCATTCATCGGGACCTATATCGTTTTTGTGTATATCTGGCTACCTTACATGATTTTGCCGATTCAGGCCGCTGTCGAACGTGTGCCAACATCTCTGTTGCAAGCTTCAGCAGACCTGGGTGCAAAGCCAGGAACGACATTCAGCAGGGTCATTATGCCCCTGGTCTTCCCTGGTATTGTCGCTGGTTCCATATTCACGTTCTCGTTAACGCTTGGCGACTACATCATCCCTGGGATCATCGGGAACTCGCGTTATTTCATTGGTCAGGCAGTCTATGCGCATCAAGGCACTGCTGGGAACATCCCACTGGCTGCCGCCATGACGGTAGTCCCTATCGTTATCATGATTGTCTATTTGCTTATTGCACGCCGATTGGGGGCTTTCGATGCGCTCTAAGTCATTTGGGCAAGACGCTGGCATTAGCCTGAAGATAGCTACCGGCCTGGTGCTGTTGTTTCTTCACTTTCCGGTTTGGGTAATTTTCCTCTATGCGTTTACCACAGAGGAAGCTTCGTTCCGCTTTCCACCACCTGGCCTTACAACCCAGTGGATTGGGGTTACGCTGCAACGCGAAGACTTCTGGGAGGCGTTCAGCCTATCGCTCCGCACTGCAAGCGTGGCTACCCTGTCAGCGATTGTGTTGGGCACACTGGCATCCATGGCGCTGGCACGCACAAGGTTTTTTGGGCGTGAGCCGATCTCTCTCATCATCATTTTGCCAATCGCGCTTCCAGGTATTGTTACGGGTATTGCCCTGCGCTCGGCGATTAGCCTGATGGGGATTGATTTTAGCTATTGGACGATTGTCCTGGGGCACGCAACATTCACGGTTGTCATTGTTTACAACAACGTTGTTGCCAGGTTGAGGCGAACATCACACTCTCTGACTGAAGCATCTATGGACCTGGGTGCGTCGCCGTTTCAAACGTTTCGCTATATCATCTTGCCACGTATTTCGACCGCGATACTGGCTGGTGCCATGCTGGCCTTTGCGCTTTCCTTTGACGAAGTCATTGTGACTACATTCACAGCGGGGCAGCAGCAAACGCTTCCGATTTGGATTTTTAGCCAGTTGACCCGCCCACGTGACCGCCCTGTGACAAATGTAGCCGCCATGCTTGTTATGGTGGTAACTTTTGTGCCAATCGTTATTGCCTATTATGCGACCCGCGAATCGGACGAGCGTTAATCCGCGTTAGTCGGTTCACGAGGCAAACTGTAGCAACGCGACTTTACAAATGCGAATCAGCTCGTCGGAACGGTACCGCAGTCTAGGTCAATGATTGCACGATACGCCTGATTTAGCGGTGGTGATCGGCAGCTTCGAGCAGAAAGTTCACCGTTTATTCGGAAGTTTAACTACTCTTTCATCTACTTTGCATGGCAGATCATTGGGCGCTGCCCAAACCCGTCACTTTTTGAAAAAAGTGAACAAAAACTTGCCTTTTCGGACGCTTTGCGTCCGAAAACACGGGTTCAAAGGGTGCCAACCCTTTGCAGGGGTGCGGGGACAGCGTCCCCGCGATGTGAAAACTTGACTTTGCA
>DAOTTY010000312.1:0-36839 GCA_034437575.1 Anaerolineae bacterium
ACGAGAAAGTAATTCACAGCAGACGGCTGCACGTCGAATCCCAGCGCCACCAAATCGCGGCGTAGCTGTGCCGTCGCCGCCCGCAGCCGTACCAGCGATGCCTCAACCGCATCATCAGCATCTAGTGCGGCTAACCCCGCCGCCTGGGCCAGCGCATTGACGTTCCAGGCCGGGCGGGTGGCCGCCACCGCCGCAATCACAGATGGGTCCCCCAGTGCATAGCCCAGGCGCAACCCTGCCAGGCTGTAATCTTTCGTCATGGAGCGCGTGACCAGCAAGTTCGGGCAGTTATCGCAGGTGGCAAAGATAGATGTGATAGCCTCACCAAACCGGATATAGGCTTCGTCCACAACGAACAGCGTATTCGGAAAGGTGCTAACGATCCTGGCGATTTCAAGGGCATCGAATGGCACCCCCGCCGGGCTACCCGGATGACACAGGAACACCAGTTTGGGCTGGTGCTTTTCCAGGGCCGCTGTCATGGCACCATAATTAGGCTGAAAATGGTCAGCCGCCTTAAACCGCACACTCACCACCTCACCGCCCATCACACGAACCACACGCCGATACTCGGAGAACGTCGGTTCAAAGATGAGAGCCGTGTCACCGCGCTCAATGAACGCTATCGCCACCAGCGACAGCACCTCAGCGGCACCGTTGCCAACCACGATATTTGCCATGTTGACGCCGTGCCGTTCAGCCAGCCTACGCCGCAGCGCGATACACTCTCGGTCAGGGTAACGATCAAGCGGCACATTGGCAATCGCTTCGCGCACACCCGGCGGCGGGCCATATGGGTTGCTGTTTACGCTGAAGTCAATCACATCGTCTGGTGAAAGCGCCAACTGTTCGAGTTCGCCGTAGTCAAAAGCGCCATGATAGGCAGCAGGGGTGGTGCGGATTTGCGGGCGGGGTTCAATCGGCATGGCTATCCTTGAGTAGAAACAACAGCCCAGAGAATAACCCAACCGCCGCGAACATCAAATAACGCGCCCGCCGGATGTCATCAGGCTGCGGTTGGCACAGCCCCTCGCCCAACTGATAATGCCCGACCTTCTCTAGCTTTACGCCCAGCGCACCCGCTGCCGCACTCATGGGTTGGCCTGCATTCGGACTCGCCGTTTGCCCCCCATCCCGACGCCAGATGCGATAGGCCCGCCCAGAGTCATCACCGACCAGCGGCGCAGCGGCCACGAACAACAGCGCTGTTAGCCGGGACGGAATCAGGTTGAGCAGGTCATCAAAACGGGCCGGGACTTTGCCCAACCACTCGCGCATCTCGTCACGGTAGCCCAACATCGAATCACACGTTTGCGCCCAGCGATAGGCATACGCAGCGGGCAACCCCCCCAAAGCATAGAACAGCAGGGGCGCAATCACCCCATCCGATGTGTTCTCCGCGACGGATTCCACTGCCGCCGCTGCGACCTGAGCTTCATCCAACTGTGATGTATCCCGGCTGACGAGGTGCCACGCCGCCATGTGCCGCGCCTGCTGAATGTCGCCATCACGCAATGCCGCCTCCACTGAGCAGGCAGCGTCGCTCAGGCCGCGCAGCGAAAACGTTAACTTGAGCAGCACACCCGCCAGCAGCCAGCCGAGCGGCACCCACCGCAAAACGCGGTCTATCAAGAAGGCCAGCACCGCTGTAGCCGCAGTCCCGCCGAGTGAAATGCCCGCCCCCCCCAGCAGCGGACGCAACTTGCCTACCACCAACACACGCTGCCGCAGTTGACCGATAGCCTTGCCCATCCATGCAACCGGGTGATAAGGATTGGGTGGCTCACCGAACACCACGTCCAACAGCAGCGCGGTGAGCAGCACCCGGCGGCGATACGCGCTCATTAGAACTCTATACCAGCCACTGCGGAAATGCCTGCGTCAAAAGCGTGCTTGACCTTCGTCATCTCCGTGACGGTATCGGCATATTCAACCAGCAAGTCCGGGGCGCTGCGCCCGGTGACAATCAAGTGCATCTGCTCTGGCTTGTTGGCCCGCAGCCAGTCAATCACCTCTGCTGTATCCACCCAGCCGAAGTGCATCGGGTAGGTAAACTCGTCCAGCAGCACCAGGTCATAGTCCCCGCTGGCGATTTTTTCCTGGGCGATTTGCCAGCCGTGCAGCGCCCTGGCCTGTGTTTCGTCTATGTCCTTTGATGTCCAGGTGAAGCCGTCGCCCGTTTTGATCCAGTCCAGGCCATCAAACGCTTTGGCCGCCCGCACCTCGCCCCAGTTGCCGCCCTCGTGCTTGAGGAACTGAATCACGCACACGCGCTTGCCACGCCCCAGCATCCGCAAAACGACGCCGAGCGCTGCTGTCGTTTTGCCCTTGCCGTCGCCTGTGTTAACCAGCACCAGCCCGCGCTTGTCGCGGTTCTGGCGGGCGGCGCGGCGCTTTTCGGCTTTTTCTTCTGTTTGCGGCGTTCCGTTGGTGTCTGTCATGTCAGCGTCCTAGTCTGCGGGGGTGAGCGGTTGAAAAAACGTGAACTCGTGGTCCGGGGTCAGGTCCGGGTGAAAAATTGCCACCAGGTCTTGCAGGATGAGGTGCGGGTTGGTCACGCCCAGTTCAAAGTAGTTGTTGCCGCCGTTTTCGTTCACGTCCAGGTTGTTGTTCCATACATTGCCGAACTGCACCGCGTCAAAGTCGGCATAGCGCTCATCAGACGCCAGCAGATCATCCAGCGTGTTGATGCCAAACCCGTTCACGACCCACACGTCGGCATCCAGGGCACCCTCGTAAACCACTTCCAGCGAGAGGCGGGCGGTATCATCCGTTGCCAGGTCGCCCAGGGCGACTGTGCCCCCCGCATCTTCGATGAGCGCCCCAGCATACGTCTGGCCACCGGGAATCGCCCACGCATCACTGAACGGCGACAGATAATTCCACAGCACTACCGGGCGCTCATCCATCGGCACAGACGCGGCAAGCTGCTGTGCTGCTTCATAAGCGGCGGCAATTTCGTCGTAGCGCTCTGCGGCAGCCGCTTCCGCATTGAACAGCAGCGCCGTGTACTTAATCCACTCAGCGCGGCCTAGCGGGGTGGCCTCCCGCCAGCTTGCATTCATCGCCGTGAACACCCCCGCATCAATCAAAACCGGGTGCGCGTCTGTATCTGGATTGAAGCCGAACGTCATGACCACATCCGGTTCAGCAGCCAGCACCGCCTCAATGTTGATTTCCGCGCCCCCCCCTACCTCAACCAGTTCATCTGCCGCGATACGCTCACGGATGCTGGGTGCATTGACGAACGTGAACTCGCCCAGGCCCACCAGCGCATCCACCCGCCCCAACTCCACCAGATGCGGGAGTTGGGTGGTGGCCAGCGCAATAAAGCGCTCAACAGGCACCTGAACAAACTGCGTGCCATCGGGGAACTGGCTGGCATCCGGGGCGGGGGTGCCACACTGTACCAGCACATAGCTAAACAGGTCCGCGCCGTCAAACGCATCGGTGACTGTGACGACCTTGTAATGATTAGAGTACTCCACACTGACGTTTTCTGACGCGATAAACGCAGCTTTTTCCGGGAAGTAGTCCACAGACGGGTCATAGTTTTCTACGCAGCCGGTCGGGTTAGCGTCCAGGGTAGTTTGTGCCTGGGTGACGGTCGTCACGCTTAGCAGCGCACTGATGAGAACGCAAGTGAGTTGCCATGTATGCTTCATTGTGGATGTTATCCTTGTGTGTGTTTGGCTTGGAGGTTCGCATCGGCCCACGCCTTACAGGCATCAACGAAATTGCTGGCAAGGGTTGGGTTGGAGCCGAAATGCAGGTGAATATATGACGCCAGCAGATTGCCGTTTGCGATGCCTTCGGTATACGTCTGCCCGCTGCGCCGCGACGTAACGTGATACGCATCCGCCTGTGCGGGTGCATCTACCCACGCGGAATAGTGAAATTCGTGGCCGCGTGCGCTGTCGCCTGCCTGCATGAGCAAGTTATTTGCTGTCGCGGTTACCTCACGATAGCCCAGCGTCATGCGTCCGACCATCGCCGTCGAACCCGCTACAGCGCCCACCATCGGGTGTGATTGGCCATCCGCGTCGGTGAGCGATTCCGCCAGAACCATCAGCCCGCCGCACTCCGCGTAGGTGGGCAGCCCACTTGCAATGGCCTCACGCACAGCAGACCGCATCGGCTCGTTCGCTGCCAACTGCCTGGCGTACAGTTCCGGGTAGCCGCCCCCCAAATACAGCCCAGCCACGTCAGCAGGTAGGGTTTTGTCACGCAGCGGACTGAAAAATGCAATTTCAGCACCAGCCGCCCGCAGTCTATCGAAGTTATCCGCATAATAGAAGCAAAACGCCTCGTCATGGGCGACAGCAAGGCGAACGTGTGGGGTGGGCAGCTTAGTGGGCACAGGGGCAGCGGACAAGCCACCCGCACTGTGAGCGACATCCCACACACGCGCCAGATCAACGTGTGTCGTCACAGCTTTTACCGCAGCGGTCAGGAACTGCTGCACCTCCCCTTCACGCTCGGCAACCGTATACAGGCCCAGGTGACGTTCTGGCAGATGCAGGTTCGGGTTGCGTGGGATGCAGCCCAACACAGGCACGCCCACTGCTTCAATTGCCTCTGTAACCCACGCGGCGTGCTGGTCGCTGCCTACACGGTTGCAAATAACGCCTGCGAGGGTCAAATCCGGGTCGTAATCCCGGAAGCCAAGCACGATTGCCCCGGCACTGCGGGCCATTCGGCTGGCGTCCAGCACCAAAATCACCGGGGCATTGAGCAGCTTGGCGACTTCTGCCGTGCTGCCCGTCTCGGTTGTGGCCTCATAGCCGTCGTACAGGCCCATCACGCCTTCAATGACCGCAATGTGTGCATCGGCAGACGCCCGTGCAAACAATGCGGTCACGTCATCATGGCCGAGCATCCACGAGTCGAGGTTGTGTGCTGCCCGGCCAGACGCCAATGTGTGATACATCGGGTCAATGTAGTCGGGTCCAACTTTGAACGGCTGTACAACGTGCGCCTGCGCCAGGGCCGCAATCAGGCCCGCTGTCAGCGTGCTTTTGCCGCTGCCACTCATGGGGGCAGCAATAACGAACCGGGGTAAGCTGTTCACGCGGCTGCGCGTCAAAAGGTTGTAGGCCACCCTACAGACGGGATGGCCGGAGTTAGGTAAGGTATAAAGAGTAGGGGCACGCGTGTTCTCCTCAATCGGCGCGAAGGCTGACAACGCTCACAACCAAGGCAGGCATTCGGGCTTCTGGCACATTTAGCCAGTTACCGTTGCGCGACAGCGCCGGACTTTCACCGGGCTTCCCCTGTTATGTGCCAGACATCCGGGTCATAGGCACACCTCGGTCGGGTGGGTATTCAATTCAACGTGAACATAACATTAAATTCGCAATCTTGTCAATAGACCTCAGGAGAAACCCAACGTATGAACCGCAACATTATACTCGCAGCACTCATCACCATTATCGGCATTACCGCTGCCTTGTTTATCGGCCAGGGCGCAACACAACCCCAAACGACTGCTCAACAGTCCGAAGCCAGCGAAACCGGCGACGGCGTCACCTTTGACCTGAGCGGCGCTCCAGTGCAAATGCTGCCCCTATCCACCGTGACGGAATCTGAGGCGCAAACGCTGGACATTACCAGCACCACAGCCCGCGTCAACTTCATTGGCACCGAAGCGCTGGCCTGCTATCTGATTTATGGCACGGATGACACCTACGGCAACGTGACCAACGACCCGGATATGGCCCAGGCCGCGATTGTGGAACACAACCCGATTATGATTGGGCTGCAACCAGATACCGAATACCAGTACCGCATGATGGGCACCAGCGTAGACGGCACGTTTTACGTGAGCGAGGTTTACACGTTCCGCACGCTGCCCGCCGAAGCAAATGGCAGCGATAATTTACTCTCACCCACGAACGGCGCAGAGGTACTTGAGGTGAGCAGTAACTTTGGTGACGGCCCCAACGACGGGCGCTGGGGTATCCTTAATGCCTTTGATGACAACACCGCAACCGAGTGGTCATCCAATGGCGACGGGGATGACGCTTACTTTGAGGTCACGCTGGATAGCACCTATCTGGTGAACCAGATTGAATACCAAACCCGCGCCATGAGCGACGGCACCGCCATTACAAACTCGTTCACTGTAACGGCAGACGATGGCGAAACCTACGGCCCGTTTGAACTGGACGGCACAGAAAGCACCTACACCTTCGACGTGAACTTCACCACCTCAACGCTGCGCTTCGATGTCGAAGACAGTACGGGCGGCAATACGGGCGTGGTGGATGTGGCTGTGTATGGTGAGGCCATCGACACAGAATAGTATTTGGCGAATTCACACCAAATCAAAAACGGGCGACCAGATGGCCGCCCGTTTTGCAATTCAGAGGTCAAAATCTATCTGCGTTACTCAACGCCTTCAAGTTCCAGCGGCCCCACAACGACATCGCCGTTTACCGTGACCGGGCCATCGGCACCTTCGACCGCACCGAATTCGTAGGCCCCCAGTTCGCCTGTGTCAACGTGCAGCATCGGGAAGACGGTCGCTGTCGGTTCCTCAACCAGCAGCACGCCTACATTTCTATTCAAGCCGTCCAGCACAGGCGAAAAGCCAATGACCAGGCCGGGTGCGCCGTCGCCGTTATCGGCGTGGATGACCATCCAACCGGGGCTATCACTCAATACGGTTGCGATATTGATGCTGCCATCTGCGCTTACCGGCTGTGCTGAGGCCGTAAACGACGGCGCAACCAGCATCGGGAAGGTAAGTACATTGCCGTCAACCATAACAGGGCCGTCAGCACCTTCGACTTCACCGAATTCATAGGCCCCTGCTTCGCCCGTGTCAACATGCAGCATCGGGAACAGCACAGGCGTGATTTCGGCGTCCGTGTTCAGCGACACAGCCACATCGGTGTTGTAGCCATCTTCGACGAACTCTGCACCAATGACTTCACCGGGAGCGCCGTCAGCGTTCGCGTGAATCACCAGCCAGCCGGGGCCATCGCTCAACACAGAATCCGCAACAAACGTATCCGTCACGATCTGCTGGGTTGCAATAACGTTCGGCACCGTGCGGAAGCTGGCCGTGGCCTGCACCCCGTTGACGACAACAGGCAGGTCAACCCCTTCAACATCGCCAAACTCGTAAGTAGCTTCTACACCCGTGTCCTCGTGCAGCATGGCGAACAGTGTAGCGGTCGCTTCACCTTGTAGTTCAACCACAGCGTTTGTACTCAGGCCTGCCGGAACAAACGTCGCCCCTAATACCGGGCCAAGGCCGCCCTCGCCGTTATCCGCATGGATGACCATCCAGCCCTCGTTTTGGGCAACAACTGCCGGAACCGTTACGGTGTTATCTTCCGTGACGAACTGGTCAGCCGCCAGCACTGCATCAAACTCAAAACTTGGCGTTACGACTGCACCGTCAACCGTAACGGGGCCATCCGCGCCTTCGACCTCACCAAACTCGTATTCACCAATGGTGTTGTCATCTGTGTGAAGCATGGCATACAGCGTCGGCGTGGCACGGGCAACGTCAACGGGGACATTAAACTGGAAGTTGTCGCCTGCGTTGATCGCTCGGAAGCCGATTACCGGGCCGGGGGCACCGTCGGCATCCGCATGGATGACCAGCCAGCCGGGTTCCGTAATAGCAGCTCGCTCAATAAAGACCGTCCCGTCAACGGACGCCTGCCCGCTCACTTCAACTGCTGGTACAAGTGTATTTTCATCTTGAGCGCCAACAAGACTGGCTACTGTCAATAGGGCACTCAACATCATTATGGTTACTAGGATACGACGCATCGTATCTCCTTTTGCGTGGATTGGTTAAATGACTGACTTGAGTAACATACGCTTTAACTATATGACGCATGTTAGACCCACTGTGGTATTGTGTGAGTACTACTCCTCGCTGAACACCAGTATGCTGTTGCCGCTCAACACATAAACAAGCTGCTGGCTGGGGTCGGCAACGACATCTGTTACCGATGCGTAAAGGTCTTCATCAAAGGTACGGTAGCTGCGGACGAACGTCCCGGCGTGAGTAACCTTGTAGATGGTGCGGTTTGGCTGGCTGGTGATGTACATGTACTGCAAAATCGGGCTGGTGCTGAAGTACATTGCGTTCGCGGTGCCCATATCCTGCCCTGGCGGGAACATCGTGAAGTCAAAGTTTTCGTTTTCTCCGCTGCGATACTTACCCATCTGGCCGTTGCTGAACAGCACATACACCAGGCCATTCTCGTCAATGGAAAAGTCTACCGCTTCAGATACATTCGGGCGGCCCTGCCCTGCGAAGTACTCCGTTGGCGCTCCCTGATATGATCCGCCCGTTGGTGCGTAACGCCAAATCTGGTTCGCGCCGGGGTCCAGCACGTACAGGTTGCCACGCCAGATGCGAATCGCCACCGGGTTCACCCAGTTTTCCGTACCGATGAGGCGCTGCGCCCCGCGTGTGAGGATGGTCGGTGAGTGTTCAATCAGCACACCATCGCGGTCCAGGGCAATAAGCACGTTACTCTGGCTAAGGGCGGTGCCGTCTTCGGCCCAGGCAATGTCGATAATATCGCCCACCGTAAACTGATTCACCAGTGCCCCCTGGCGCATACTTGGGATGGGTTCCTGTGTATCCGGGGCGATGCTGCGCCCGTCGCCGGTGAGTTCCACCTTGTAGACGATATTGTTGGCGTCATCTAGCACGTAGGTTGTTAGCCCACGCAGCACAATCTGCGTGAGTTGGGCGCTGGGGAAGGCCACAATCGCGTCGGCCTGGCGTCGGTCAATGTTCAGTAGGGTATCGACAACGCTCTGGCCCTCGCGTTCTAAGTCACGAACGGGCGCGTCCGGGATACCTTCGGGCCGGATGCCGCCACACTCGCTAATTTTGATAAGCACGGCATTCCAGCCAGAAATAATGCCATTCGGGTCAGATGAGTTGATGTTGCGGGCTACATCCGCCGCATCATATGCCTGCGACACGCAAATTTCGTACTCGGTCGCACCAATATCACCCAGCCACAACACAATGACCAACCCCACCACCAGCAGCGGTATCCCAATCGACACCCCCACGCTAAACGGCCCGGCCCACCACGTCTTCTCCGCTTGCTGTGGCGGGCTGAAGTAATGGTCAATCAGGCTGTTGGTGACTTCCGCGCCTTTCGCCACGCCCTTAAACGCCCTGCTGAGGCCCATCTGTGTGCCATCACGGAGTTCGGTAGCCGTGTCGATCATGCGGGTGCCCAGGCCGGGGTCAATATCAATCTTCTCGATTTGTTTTTCTAGCGGGACAGGCGAATTAATAATTTCTTTGCTGTTGTTGCCCTCGCGGATAAACGGGTCATCCACTTCATCAGGCAGCACAAACTCAGTGGCCATAGCCGTTGCATTGACGGAAAGCACGTCTTTCATCTTTACCAATACAGACGACAGCGTTTCCCGGCTCATCACGTCTTTGAGCGCGTCCATGTCGGTGTCGGCCACTTCGGTATCTGATAAAACGAGGCGGGCACCCTGCTGAACAGTAAACTGTTTCATCTTTACATCGGGAATTTGCTGCACCCCCAACGGTGGGCCAAATACCACGTCGGTTTCGTCCAGCGGGTCGGTTGGGAAGATGTGAACCGTATCGTCATGGTAAAGCATCGCCACCCCCAATCCGCAGCGGCTCAAAATCAGGTTGCGGTCGTGCAGCACCGCGCACAGCATGTTAGCCTCATACGTGCGCTTGCCTGTGCGGTTGTGCTCTAGCAGGTTGCGGTTGATGGTATCGTATACGGCGCGTAGGCCAGCAGTAACGCTGCCACTGCTGTTGAAGTAGCGCTCTGCCGCGAGTGCAGCAAGCTGCTCATAAAAGATCGCCTGAGCAGATTCGCCTGACGGCAGCACCAACACGTAGAGCGTGTCCGCCTCGCGCCCACGAGAGGCACTTTTGGGGGCCACTTCAACCAGGGCACCGGGGGGGGGATTGCTGAGCGTGCGCCCATTAACAACAAACAGGTGCCCCACCAAAGATTCAAATTGAAACGCCACGACCCAACTCCTGCTAGCGCAAATTCCCTGTCATTCTATGGGAGTGGGCGTTAGCGTGCTAGTGCAGCGTACAGCGCAGCTTGCAGGTCAGCGATGCGGACTGGCTTTTGCAACACCTGGTCGGGTTGAACCCCGTCAGGTCGCGCTTCGGGTTGAAGGGCGTGGGCGCTCAGTAAAATCACATGAATGTGAGCAATAGCCGGTGTGCTACGAATGTGCGTCAGCAACTCAAGGCCGCTGGCACCGGGCAACATAACATCCAGGATAAGCACGTCAGGGGGGGTGTCGCCATTCACCAGCGGCATCGCCTCACTGACCCGCGCTGCTGTTTGAACGTTATAGCCCTTACGCTGCAAGTAATAACCAAACATTGTGGTTGTTTCAGCATCGTCGTCAACGATGAGGACTGTTGCTGTCCATTTAACCATAAAAGACCTGTAAACCGTAACTTAACATTAATTGACCTTCAATTCAGTGTACAGCGCTTTGTGGCCTGGCTTCTAAACAAGCATGTATAGGTTCGTTTTACTTAAATTAGATTTGAGTTAAGCGCTTGCCCTCAGTCAATCAGGCTAACGTAGGGCAGTCGTGTTTCATTGGCACGGGTGGGTTGCGCGGTGGGTTCGGGTGTTTCAGTTGGACGTTGTTGCGTCGGTTTGGGCGATGGTGTTGCAGTAGCGATAGGTGTGTGTGTAAGGGTCATACGAGTTGGTGTGTGTGATGGTGAGGGGGTGAAGGTAAACGTTAGCGTTACCGTAGGCACAGCCGTCGTGGGGGCAGTCGTTAGCGTGGGTCGCGGTGTGCGCGTCACCGGGGGCGCATCTGCCGTTGCTGTGAGGGTGGCTACACCCGGCAGGCTCGTCAACGCCACGCCCTCCACATCATAGGGGTTACTGGGGGGGAAAAACGCATCCACATAGTCAAATGACAGGATAATCACAGCGCTGAAGCCCCCAATAATCACTGTGGAGATTAACATCGAAAGTCCAGCCACCAAAAAACGCCCGCCCCATATGCCAGAGTCGTGACGCACGCGCCACCGCTCAGCACTGCGCGACCGCCACAAGGTAAAAAAGGCCAGCAGCAGCAGCACAACCGACAGAATCAGCAGGCCCGCAAGCAAGTCAGGATAATAGGGCAGCAGCGGTCGAAGCCGACTTATCATGGTGTGTTGTCTCCCGGTTCAGTCTTTAGTGTTGGTGAGACTTAAAACTGGAAACCATGCCGATAAGGAACCACCTTTTTGGTGTAACCCGTTGTGAAGGCCCGTAGTCGCGCTTCGAGATCATACCATTCCTTGCTGTCAAACGCATCAGAGAGCGTTTCCATGCTGTCGCACACATACTCCACCTGCCGCAATGGGTAGTCCCCATAAGCCGTGTGCCACGCCTCCGAAACGTAAATCCCCATCTGATTAAGAGCCGGGATAAACTCACTAACGACATAACGGTAGTAGACCGAATGCATTCCCCGTTTGACGTCGTAGGACATCACAAGTTTATAACGTGGGATAATGGGCAGGGTTGGGAGCATAGGTTCTTCCTGGGTGCCGATTTATTTTATATTGTATTGGCAAGCGTTCCCATCGTCAAAGCCTTGCCTGTGCCGTAACGATGGGTTAAGTTGTACAGGTTAGGTGAGACGAAGCGCTAGGACGGGATCAGGTATGAGTAGCAAATTGCAAAGCCGATTGGAAACGCTGCGACAACGCATTCGTGCGCTGGGGGCCGATGCCCCCGCCTCGGCGGTCTCTCAACTCGAAATGGAAGCGCGTGAGTTGATGACAGACGCCAAAAATACCCCTTATGAATCGGCGGCACAGGCCCTCTTCGCGGAGGTTGCCCGGCGCGGTCGCTCACAGCCCGGTTCAACGGATGCAACGTCAGACAATACCACTGCCTCGGCTGAGGTACGTGGGATGCTGCGCCGTGCCCGGATTCGTATCGAAATTGCCGGAGATGACGACGACCTGGACGATGCGCTTGACCTGTTGGCGGATGTGTTCGCCCGCACACCGGACAACGCAGAAGCTATCGAACTGGCCCAGCGTGCTGCTGACCAGTCGCAACTGGCTGCCCACCGTGTGCAGGACATGTTTACCCGCTATAACATTCAGGCACAACCTACAGACCCAGACCCCGCAACCTACGTGGAGCCGTCTACACCCACATTGCCGGAGCCGGACAGCACCAACGCAGACAGCTACTCAACGTATACCGATTACAGCGACTATCGCCCTGAACCTGACCCGCAGCCCGATGACCCCGCGCCTGGCTCGTCACCGCGCTACCCCACATCGTCAGGCTACAACCCACCGGAGGAGGAAATTCGGCGTGGGGGCAGCGGGAACGGCGGCGTTGGGCGCACATCCCCACCACAGCCGACCCGGCAGGCACCTGCCCCCAACACCGGGGCCAGCAACGAGGTTATCGACGGAATGCTGTCCGAAATCACGCAGCTTTACTACGCGGGTGACTACCAGCAGACCATTGACCTGTCTAACCGCGTGCTGACGCAGCAACCGGGCAACCCTACTGCTCTCGAATACCGCGAAAAAGCCGAGGATAACCTCATTCGCGGCGTGGTGCCCGACCATCGCATTCCGTTCGATGCGCGGGTGTCATACAACCGGGCAAATTCACTGGTGCGTGCGGGTAACTACGACGAAGCCGAGCGCCTGTATCGTGAAGCGCGTGACCTGGCAGAGCGCAGCGGCATCCCCAACTGGAAGGACGCCGAACAAGCCCTGCTCGAAATCCAGGACCTGTCACTGGCCCGGCAGATGCTTGACGAGGGCGACAGGCTGATGGCCACCGACAACTGGGCCGAGGCGCTGCGCCGCTACGAGAGTGCGCTGCGCGTCGTCCCGAATGACCCGCAGGCTGAAGATCGTATTGCCACCGTCCGGCGGGTACAAAATGAAACCGAACAGGCGTCCGTGCAGCTCAGTATGATCGGCGGCACCCTGCAAGAACAGGCGGCCCAACTTCAAAACATCCAGCAAATTTTGGCCCGCGTGCGCCAACTGCTGCCTAACAGCAGCCGCGTGGGCCAGTTACAAAGCGATACCGAAAGCCGCTTGCAGGGCATCCGCACCCAGCTTGACGACCAGGCCCAGGCTGCCCTGGCTCGCTCGGAAACAGCCGTGTCCATCGAAGAAAAGCTAGACCTGATTAACCAGGCGCTCAAGCGATTGGAGCTGGCTGTCAACCTGGACCCCGGTAACCAGTCTGTATCGGACAACCTGCTGCGGGCACGCGGCGAAGCCAGCGAACTCGAACGCGCCCGCCAGGGCATCGAGCGGGCCGCAGCCCTCACCGCACAGAACGCGGAAAACGATCTATCACAGGCGCGAACAACCCTGAGTGGCTTGTTGGACTACGCCCAGGACGAGCGCTATCGCAATGTCGTCAACGAGTTGATGAGCCGCTATCTGGAACGGGCCAACGCCGCCCTGGACGCAGGGGCCATCACCCCAGCCCAAACCTACCTGGATACCATCCGTGAAGAACCATTCCACATTCTGGGGCGGCGGGCAGAAGTCCAGCAAATTGAGGCCGACATTCGCGGGATGCGCCGCAGCCGCATCTTGCAGGTGGCAGCGGGCGGTATTTCAGTCATTATCATTCTGGCTGTGTCTCTCGCACTCACCGAACCCGTGTGGAGTCCAGTGTTGAACCCACCGTCACCCACAGCGACGTTTACGCCATCCGTGACGCCAACAGCAACCAATACGCCCACACCCACCCCAACGCCCACCGTTACCCTGACGCCCACTGTCACCGTGACGCCATCCCTGACCGTGACGCCGTCGTTTACGCCCACGCACACCCTCACGGCCACCCATACCAACACGCCCACGCAAACCAACACGCCCACGCACACCCCAACCCCGTCCAGCACGCCCACAGCGACAGATACCCCAACTGTCACCAGTACGCCCACCGTTACGCCCACACAGCCAGTGTTGTGTCGTTTGGTGGTACGCAATACGCTGGACAGCGCCAACGTGCGAGCGCTGCCGTCGATTACCTCACGGGTGATTGGCTTCCTGCCAGCGGGCGAATCGGCAAATGTGGTGGCCCAGCAGCGTGATACGGGCAGCGTGCTTATCTGGTACAACGTCCGCGCTCAACTGGATACCGGCTCTTCAATTGAGGGCTGGGTTCGCTCAGACACGATCACCGAACTGACCGATTGCCCGCCCCTGCCAGAAGCCGACTCTTAGAAGCTATTTGAGAAGTCTGTGAGGGCGCTGCCCTCACACTTCCAGCAGGGGCTGTGCCCCTGCACCCTGTGTTTCCGGCGCTTTGCGCCGGAAAATAGCGGGTCAAGGGATGCTAATCCCTTGTAGGGTATGGGGGTGAAACCCCATGTTTCTGCTTTTCAAATGGCTTCTTAGCCTTGCGCTGCTGCCTGCTTGTAGTGCGTCTCTGATAGTGCCTGCAAGCGGGCGGCGGCCTGTTCCGCCGTCAGGTCGCGCTGAGACTCGCCCATCATCTCGTAGCCCACCATCCACTTACGCACAGAGGCCGAGCGCAGCAGCGGCGGGTAAAAGTGCGCGTGAAGTTGCCAGTGCGCGTTGTCCTCTCCGTTGAATGGTGCCCCGTGCCAACCCATCGAATAGGGGAACAATGTTTCAAACAGGTTGTCGTAGCGGGTAAGCAGCCGCTTGAGGATGTCAGCCAGCGCGTCACGCTCGTCGTCGGTCAGGTCTGGCAGGCGTAAAACGTGGCGCTGGGGCAGCAGCAGCGTTTCAAATGGCCACGTAGCCCAATAGGGTACCACTGCCAACCAGTGATCGTTCTCCACAACAACGCGCTCTTGCTGCTCCGCTTCGAGCGCGACGTAATCCAGCAGCAGCACAGACCCGCGCTCAGCGTAATATGCCCGCTGGTGGTCATCTTCTTTGCGGACTTCGTTCGGTAGCACATCCTCCGCCCAAACTTGCCCATGTGGGTGCGGGTTAGACGCGCCCATCAACGCGCCTTTGTTCTCAAACACCTGCACCCAGGCATAGTCCTGGCCCAGCTCAGCAGTCTGCTGCGCCCACACATCCACCACGTTACGGATCGTTCCCCGTTCCATTTCCGGCAGCGTCAGGTCGTGGCGCGGGCTAAAGCAAATCACGCGGCACGTCCCACGCACGCCCTCGGCCCGCAGCAGCACAGCCTCAGGCGCAGCAATGGGACCGGGGTCTGGCAGCAGCGCGGCAAAGTCGTTGGTGAAGACGTAGGTTGTGTCATAGTCGGGGTTTTGCTGGCCACTTGCGCGGCTGTTGCCGGGGCACAGGTAGCACTTAGGATCGTACTGTGGCTTTTCGTCGAGTTGAGGTGGCTCTTGCTTACCCTGCCAGGGGCGCTTCATGCGGTGCGGCGAGATGAGGACGAA
This sequence comes from Anaerolineae bacterium, assembly GCA_034437575.1. Classification (GTDB taxonomy): domain Bacteria; phylum Chloroflexota; class Anaerolineae; order Aggregatilineales; family Phototrophicaceae; genus DAOTTY01. The sequence continues at coordinate 15,409 of DAOTTY010000312.1, forward strand.
CTCGCCCGTAAGCGGGTTGTACCTGCGGTGGGGTATTTCTTGGGATGTCATAGTCGCTCGCTTGGTGACGTAGGATAGACATCCCTCATGCTAGCACGCCCTGCCACACTGACCAATAGCGCTGCGGTTGGCTGCTAGTAGTGGATGGTGAAATGCAGCTTGCCCAGGCTCACGCGCACGCCATCATGAAGCGCTTGCGGGGTGTTCGGCTTGAGTCGTTCCCCGGCAACATAAGTACCGTTGCGGCTGCCCAAGTCCTCGATCATCAGGCGGTCATCCTGCGGGTAAATGAGCGCGTGCTTGCGGCTAACGCCCAGTAAAAACCCGGCGAAGGGGTACAGGTCAACATCGGGGATGAACGCATCTTTGTCGTTGCGGCGTCCCACCAGCAGCGTCTTTTCCGGCTTGGCCTGATACACCATCGGGTCATCAGCTTCGCGGATTTTTATCGCAAAGGTAGACCCGGCCACAAACTTCGACGGCTGGTCACCTTCCGCAACGGGGGCATCAGCCCTGTCGCCACCTTCGATGACCTGGCTCTCTTCCATGTCCAGCTTGTACGTCACCCCGGCCTTATGATCGCTCAACAGCGCACTACAATTACGACACATCAGGGTGCCGGGCGGGTTTTGCTCGCCACACGTTGGGCAGATGTTGAGGCGCTGTTGTTCGGTTGCATCTTCTGTCATCTTGCCTCACTCCCTACAAATTGTGTAACACCATCATAACGCGATCAACGAATTTGTGAAGCCAAGTATAACCTTCACACCTCAACCTTGCGATAAAATGAGACGACCTTAAAAATTCACCCACACCATCATGTGCCCCAGCATGATTTCATCCCCATCACGGATTTTGTAAGGCTGGAAGGGGGTCAAGTTATCATCGTTGAGGCTGGTGCCGTTAGAACTATTCAGGTCTTCGATGTACAGTTCCCCATCACGCAGGTAAACCTGCGCGTGCTTGCGGCTTACCCCTCGCTCACGAGCGCTGTAGGGCGATAGGTTGATGTCTTGTTTGCCCAGCATTTCAGTGTCTTCCCGCCCGATAATGATCGGCTCCGTGTGGATATAACGGGCAATAGGAGAATTCACCCGCTCAATTGACAGATACAGCACCGAACCGGCCCGAAACTTACTGGTACCCGCCAACGTTGGGTCATAGTCAATATCAACATCTGTTTTAGGGCGCGGCACAATCACGGTGGTACGCCCGCTTGTCGCGTCAATGTCCTTGAGCATGGTGCCGCAGTTGCGGCAGGCAATAGCCCTGAGCGCGCACTCATCACCGCACTTTGGGCAACGAATGGTTTTGATGTTGTTTGCCGTTTCCTTTGACATAACGTGTCCCACAACTATCAAGCTTACAATTGCCATTATGGCACGAAAGCACCCGCCAAGTGTATAAAACTGAATAAACGTCGCTAAAAACGGGCTGACTGAGGTTATAAGCTTACAACGCTCCACACTTCATCCGCAAATACGCTCAATAAACGCCTCAATTGGCCCCTGGGCGTTGGCGGCCAGCTGCCGATTGCCTGCTGGATTTGGGTGAACATCAATCCAACTGACGAACTCCGTAAAGCGGTCTACCGTTACAACCCGCGACGGGTAATCTATCACTACGCGCTCAATAAGCGGTTCTCCGTTAAACCCCAACACCAACACGTCGTCCCGGTTAGCAATCGGGTCAAACACAGCCCGAAAGCGCGTATACTCTGCGTCGGTGGGGCCTTTACTCAACGGTGCATCAGGCTCATCTGGAGCGCCCCGTGCTGTTAAACTGCCAGAGCGCAGCAGCACCATATAGGCATAGGTTGCCCGCAGCAGCCGATTTTGTACAAACCCCGGCAACCCGCCAACAGCTTCCTGCGGCTCAAAAGGAACCTGTTCGCTGGCGTCGTTGCCAATCATCAAATAAACATAGCCATTTGCCTGACGGTGATCGAGCGTGTTGGCGATATGGTCAATATTGAACCCCATAAATGCTGCATTGGCAAACTCCGCTTCGGCCTCGGCTGCCAACAGGTTAACCCACACTTCATCATCCTGCACACTCTGGCCGATAGTCACGCTGTCGCCAATGAATACAATCTTACAGGCGTCCGTTTGCGCTGCCGGGGTGGCGCGGTTGCGCCTGTCGTTAATCGTCATCGACCAACCCGGAAACTGATAGTCACCGGGGGGCAAGCCAAAACCACGCGGGTCAGCGGTATCCATGTGCTGTGATGTAATGCGTAAGGTTGTCACCAGCGCATAAATGCCCAATGGGTCAGTCGTTCGCAGCAGCACCTCGAATACGCCCAGCATGACCAGCACAGTCACCAGCACCAGCACCATATTCTGTAATGTGCGCCGCCTAATCCGTCGCATCACTCATCCTCACAATCACAAGTTCCTTGTATGGGGGTCGTGGCAGCATAGCTTCATTATCTGCCGATAGTGACGATGTGCAAGCGTGCGAACCGCCGCATTTTGGCTTACTGATCTCCCTTGACACACCCTCACCCTATTGCTACTATGTCAAAGCACTAGAGTTATTCCACCGTAGCTCAGCGGCAGAGCAATCGGCTGTTAACCGATGGGTCACTGGTTCGAATCCAGTCGGTGGAGCAGGCACAACCCTACACTTATGTAGGGTTTTTGCTTTATTGTCGTTTGTTCAGCGCGTGAATGATTTGCAGGCCGTTAAGCGTCAGATTGGGGTCCACACGGTCAATCGCCGCTGTGTGCTGGTTGAACAAGACAGACAACCCCCCTGTAGCAATTACCTGAATAGGCTTGTCTGTGTGCATGTCCTGCTTGATGCGTGCTGTTAGCCCCTCAATCATCGCTACATAACCCCAGAACAACCCCGACTGCATCGCGTGGATGGTGTTGCGCCCTACCGATGACGGGGGCGGCTGGAGGTCCACTTCATGCAGGCGGGCGGCTCGGCTTACCAGCGCATCAGCCGCCAACCCGATGCCTGCCGTAATCGCCCCGCCAATGTAAGCATTGTGTTCCGACAGAATGTCGAACGTCGTTGCAGTGCCAAAGTCGATCACGACGACCGGGCCGCCATATAGCACCGCTGCGGCTGCCGCATTCACGATGCGGTCGGCCCCGGCCTGCTCTGGCTGGTCAATGTCAATGGTGATACCTGTGTTCGTCTCATGGGTGACGACCAGCGGCTCAATCTTTAAATACGTGTAGATTAGCTCACGGAAAGCAGCGGTAAGAGGCGGCACCACACTGCTGATAATCACATCGGTTACAGCATCCCAGTTGAGGTTCGCTGTTTCCAAAAAGTTACGGAGCAGCACGGCATATTCGTCCGGCATTTTGTCCAGCACAGTACGGGCACGCCATGTAATTTGCCAATCGTCGTTGTGCCACAATCCCAGGTAGATATTTGTATTGCCAATGTCGATAGCCAGCAGCACGCGGTTAGCCCTGTCCTTGCAAACTCACTGCAAACTCACAATGTAGATGCGGCAATTATTGCTAAAGCCTGTTTGGATTAAAAAGCCCCCCCTTCAATGAGGGGGGGCTTTTGATACGATTACACAGACGAATTACTGGACTAGTTGATCTTCCAGAATTTCGTTAGCTTCTTCGTTGGCAGCGTCCAGGGTTTCCTGAGCTGGAGCGCCATCGACAATGGCAGCCATCTGCTGCTCGATCATGTCACGCACAAAGTCGTAACCGGGTACAGCCGGCTCACTGTAGGCGAAGGGCAGCAGCTCAAATGCGGCAGCGTAGGCCGGGTTTTCAGCCAGGTAGTCAGTCAAGTTGTTAGCAACGCTCTGGCGAACCGGGAAGTAGTTGGAGGCCTGTGCCCAATCAGCCTGGGTTTCCGTGCTGGTGTAATACTTCACGAACAGCCAGGTCGCTAGTTCTTCTTCTGGCGTGCTGCGCGGGATGCTGACAGAAGCGCCGTACAGATTCATGACTGGCTCATCATTAACATCCGGCAGTGAAGTCACACTCCACTCGAAGGCAGCACCTTCGTCAACGGCACTACCGTAGAAAGGCAAGCCAGAGCTTGAACCCACTGTGAACAGCGTGGTGCCAGCGCCGAAGTTAGTCTGGTCACCGAAACGCTCTTCCACACCCCGCGCACAGCCGTCCGCGAACAATTCCTGCAAGAAAGTCATGGCTTCAACTGCTTCAGGGCTGTTGTAAGCGTACTGGCCGGCGTCATAATCGAAGACATCACCACCGAAAGCGAACGTCCAGCTAGCGAAGCGAGAAGCATCAATGCTGAGCTGGTAACCTACGCTGGTCGCAGGATCGCCAGTAGCCCCACTGAAGGGATTCTCAACAGCCGAGCAAGCAGCCTCGCGGAACTGTTCTGGTGTTTGGGGCGGCCCATCGAAGCTGATTGCGCCAGACTCGCTCATTTCATTCAGCCAGTCAATGTTGTAATACATAACTTCCATCGAGCGGTTCGGCGGGAAGCCCAGGCGCTGGCCATCAAAGCTGGGGAAGATGTCGCTGTTGTAAAAGCCCGTGAAGAAATCGCTCTTCTCGTCCTCGCTCAGGCCCCACACCGGGCTGTTAACCAGGGCACGCATGTCAACCAGGCCATCAACCAACTGGTAGGTTGCAGCCTGATTCTGGTAGGCAACAACCAGGTTCGGCAGTTCATCACCACCGCCGACCAGGCCCAGATTCATCTTCTGGAAGATATCACCATACCCACCCTGGTTAGAGGCTTCGACGACGATACCGTACTCGTTGGTCTCGTTGAAGTTGGCGATGATCCGGCTGAGTTCCTCTTCACGAGCGCCAGAGTGCTGATGCCAGAAGGTCACAACGACACCGTCGAGGCTGGCCGGGTCTATTGAATCGTACTCGGATTCCTGAGCAGCGGCTGGAACAGCGGCAAAAATCGCCAGTACCAGTATAACGAGAAAGGCATTGAACTTGTGCATAAAGATTGGATCTCCTTCAGTGTAATGATTATGTAGATGGTTTTTCACAACAATGCGAATACCCAGCGTGGGGGATGGCCCCACTAACTGCGACACTGTCGCTATTGGTAAACACCGCTAGCCCTTCAGACCAGAGGTGGCAATACCCTCAGTAAAGGTCTTCTGCGTCAAGAAATACAGGATCAGCACTGGAACGATAGTAATGAAGGAAGCAGCCATCAGTAGATGGGTCTGTGTGCCCGCTTCCTGGGTGAAGTTGTAAAGGCCCACGACCAGCGGACGCCAATCCTCGCGCGTCGTCACCAGCAGCGGCCACAAGAAAGCATTCCAGGCGGCAATAAACGTCAACAGTGTAACCGTCAGGACAGCCGGGCGGCTGATAGGCAGCACAATTCGTATCAGGAAGAGCAGGTGGCCGCCACCATCAATCCGGCAGGCATCCCACAGATCGTTGGGGATTTGTGCGAAGAACTGACGCAGCAGGAACACACTAAAAGCGTTAGCCATGAACGGTACCGTTAACGCGCTTAGTGTGTTCATCCACGAGCCGCCGAAGCTAATGAGCAGGTCATCCTGCCCGATCTGCGGCAAGGGGAAGATTTGCCCGGTTACGATCAGGAAACGTGGCACCATCGTCACCTCATCGGGGATCATCAGGGTCAGCAGCAGCAGTGTAAAGATGACATCACGCCCGAAGAATTTGATTCGGGCGAAGGCGTAAGCTGCAAAAATGGAGGTAGTCAACAGCCCAACAATGGTCGTTAGTGTGATGATAACGCTGTTGATAAAGTACTCACTAAACTTAGCACCTTCCCAGGCTTCGGCATAGTTTTGCCACTGGGGCGTGTCAGGAAGCCACCGACGGTTGATCGTCTCACCCAAAGTCATCAACGAACTAGACAGCATCCAAATGAAGGGAAACACGGCCAAAATGGCAAAAGTGGTAAGCAGGGCATACATGAAGATACGCCCCCAAGACACTCGTATTTTGCGGCGTACCTCAATAGGCCGGGTGCTTACCGGGTTTGCTTCTGTTATGTGAGTTGTATCAGCCATAGAACACTCGCTTCTCCAACACTGAACGCTGTAACTGGGTAATTGCAAGGATGACAAGCATGAGCAGAACCGCCATTGCCGTCGCCTCTCCGTACTGGCTGGCCTTGTAGAATCGGTCGAAAATCACAATGCTGATCGTATCGACACTATCTTGTGCAAATGGTGTACGCATCACGTAGATCGTATTAAAGGCCTGGAATGTACCAATGAAGCCAAGAATAGACAGGTAGAAGGTAATGGGAGAGATCAGGGGCAGGGTGATATAGCGAAAAAGCTGATAGCCGTTTGCGCCATCAACCTTGCCGGCATCGTAAAGATCACGGGGGATATTACCCAAACCGGCTAGGAAGAGCACCGCGTTATAACCGGTGTACGTCCAGATGCCAAGTATGATGATGGATACCAACGCCATGCTTGGCCCGGCCAAAAACCCTTCTAAGTTCCAACCGAACAGCGCATTCAGGAAGGGGGATGGCTCATTCAACCAGCGCTGCGGTTCGGCACCAAACAAGCCGATAAACTGATTGGCCAGCGCATTGTCACGAGAGCTGAAAACTGTGCGGAACACAACGGCTGCCGCCACCGCAGGCGTGATGTAGGGCAAGAAGAAAACCATGCGGTACATCTCCTTGCCGCTTATATTCTGGAAAAGAACGTAAGCCAGGATCAAGCCCAAAGCCAGTTGGATCGGCACAGAGAAGATAGCGAAATAGAAGGTGACGATCAAGCCATTAAGGAAAGCCTCATCGCCTTGAACCAACATCCGTCCCCAGCCCTGCGTGATGAGGAAAAGCGCAAGTACCAAGAAGCCAACCGCCAGCACACCCTTCAGCGCCGGGTGCAGCGTGCTGATGAACCCCACTCCCCCTTTGGCAGGGCCGGGTGAATGGCGCGGCGGTATTTCAGACGCCTTATTCCAAAACCACCACGCGATTAGTAGGAAGGCAAAGCCGCTAAGGAAGATCAGAAGTCCGAGCCAGTCGCCAACAATCTCGGTATAGTTGGTGAAACAAGCACCGAAATTGAAAGCATCGTCCGGCATACAGTAAAATTGCCCTGGACGAATCAACCAGCGATGGAGGCTCATGTAGATAGCATAGCCAATTGGAAAGATGCCAAAGATGCCAATTATCAGCAGGGCTGGTGAGACAAACAGGTAACCGACAATATTTTCATGCACATGTTTAGTGTGCGGCATACCGGACGAGATAACGCTTTTTAGCTTGGTATCTCGACTTGAAACTGAAGATTTAGCCATAGGTCATTAAGATATTTCATGCGGCAATTAGGGTGACCCAGCTCAATATAACAGCATGATTGTTATATCTCCACATTTTTATATTAAGCAAATATTAAAAGACTTTCCTGAGAAGGGGGATAACTAACATGGAAATATTAGATTTAGAAACTGGAATAGCGCTGCCAACCTGCTTGGGAAATGCAACTGACTTTGCATCGTCACCTGACAGTCGGTATTTTGCTCTACAGGGAGTTATTGAAGGACAAGATATGGATGAATCGCTTGGCGTGTATGTGTCACTTTACGCCCTATATTGAGCCACAGAGTAGCAGCGTGCTGCCCAGGTCAACCCGATTGTCTCTAGCTTCGAGATTACCGCTATCGAAGCGGTCAATCTGGCTAACATTCAGGATGCTGTGAGGCAGTGACACGTAGCCTTCATAGGCGACTCATTCCAGCTCAGCTTCGGCGGGCAGATTTTGCAACTTGACGGCCTCGCCTGCAATAATGCGAATGCGACTGTGACCCGTTTGTAAGGTGTACAGATAAGCGGCCTCGGCCAATGCTTGCCGGGTGTCCAGGTCATCCAACATCATGTCATCTACCATGCCTGTTGCCACCATTAGGCTCAGGCAGTCTTCCGCATCGGCCCGGACGAAGTCCACGCCTCGCCAGTTCATTGGCCCTTCAAAGTAGCCAACGTCGGTAAACAGTAGGTAAAAGCTGGGGGCATCTTTTAGCCCTTCGAACACGCGAATGTATAGGCGCGACAGGCTGCTGTGATAACGAAAAACATTGCAGCTGTAGCGCTTGGGGTCACCATCAATACGGAACGCAAATTGGGGCATGGTATTTGTATGTCCGTCGTGTGCATGGATAAAGTCAATCCTGTGCCCACACCCCCCAGGCTAAGTTTGAACCACCAAGCTACCTTAGACTGTCTAGTTGTACAGCCAAACCAGCCACTACGCCAGTCGAATTGCACCAAAATGGCTACGGAATCACACGTTGATTCAACACATAGTTCACGGCCTTCACCAACCGCCGCAACTCAGATTCCAGGTCTTCGGTGATGTTGTCATGAATAGCCGCTTCACGGAACAGATCACGCGCCTCGCGGATTTTATCCTGGCCTTCGCGCAGTTTTGTTAACCCGGAACGGAGTTGTGTGCGGGCGTCGCGGCTAGCCGGGCTGGTGTAATGCTCCGAAAAGTCCCAGCCGTGCAGCGCGGCCACCTCTTGCAATTGTGATTGGAAATCGTCTACCGTTTCGATTTCCATCGCTGCTCCACGCTGCAACATATCAACCAGCGACCGACTCAACGTCGGTTCAATACCGAAGTCCAATTTGGTGATGCCCTGATAGCGTGTTTCCACTTGCTTCATGCCCCCCGGTTGAGGCCGCAAAGATGCCTTCACGGGCGACAACCCAGTAAAAAGGGGGTACAGGATACCCACGCACAAGTTGTGAATATCGGTTCGAAAGTGATCACTGTTGTCTTCAGGCACAATTTGGCGCGAACTATTCAGGTCAATCACCTGTAGGCGCGTGCCATCCCAGTAAACGTGTTCCAATTTGTGATCCAAGTAGACGATGCGCTGGCGGTGGGCTACTTTGAGCAGTTCAGCAAATTGTAGCGCCAGGGCCAACCCTTCTTCACTGGGCAACCGACGCCGAACCGTGGGCGCATTGGGTTTCATCAAATACAGCAGGTTTTGGGTACGCGGCAGGTTTTCCAGGGCAAGGTACGGACGCCAGCCCTTCCTGGCATGGTCAATCAACGCCCGTGAGAAGCCAATGACATCTACGCCGAAAGAAATGATCTCGCCACCTACCGGGGCCTCCCCCGTACCAGAAAGATACCCGCAATCCAGCAGGTCAACCACGTAGGGGCTTTCAGCCAGCTTCATCAGCAGGCCAGCCTCGTTAGCGAATGCTTGCATCTCCCACCGCACGTCGCCATCATTACTCACATGTTCTGGGCGCATAACCTTAAAGGCGACAGGGTGGCCACTGCGTCGATCTAGCGCGTCTGTAACGCGTGCGTAGTGGCCCAGCGCAAATGTGTCGTTAAAGTTGTCAATGCGATAAACATCGCCTAGTGCATCAGCCATGCGTCATCCATCTTTTCAATTGGGAGGGGTTTTCATATTGGTAGCTAAGTAAAGACTGTACCACACATAATGGCCAAATCAACGGCATTGGCTTAAGCCTTAAGCTGCAAAAGTGTGCAAAAATACCCGACTAACCCGTCACCTTGACGTATACTTCAATCAGGAGCTGTCTCAATGTAACGAAGTTGCTACCTTGCTTGCAGGTCGGGCGGGGTGCTGTAAAATAAGGGACAGGTTGGCACCGACCTCACCGCTGCTTGAGGTAAACCTGATTGTCGATTATAGTTTGTGTAGCGGGTAAGACCAATCGACTGTTCGTGTTGTGGCTGGACTGGTTAAGGAAAAAACGATGACAAACCCACAGGGAAAAATCAAGTTGCGCGGCAGCGCGATCACAAATGTGGGCCGGGTGCGAAACCACAACGAGGACAGTATTCACCTTTGGACAGGTGATGGTTTGGTACTGGCCATTGTTGCTGACGGTATGGGCGGGGCTGCTGCCGGTGAAGAAGCCAGCCGCATTGCCGTCGAAACCATTATGGCTTACCTCGATGTGGATGCGTCGGCACCGCAAGTGACAAACATTGACGAAGATCAGATGAGTTCTGCTGTAAAAGAAGCGAACGTGTCCATTATGAATCAAGCTGTGGCGCACCCCCGCCAGCGTGGTATGGGTACAACCTTGACGATGGCGTTTGTAAATGGTCGTCGCGCCCACTTCGCGCATGTGGGTGACAGCCGCGCTTACCGGGTAAACCGCGACGGAGAAATTGAACAAATCACGTCAGACCATAGCTTCGTTCAGGCCCTGTTAGACGCAGGGCATATTACTGCGGATCAGGCAGAAACACACCCAATGGGCAACGTACTTTACCGTGCATTGGGCCAAACAAGCGACCTGGATGTGGACACTTACTACACGGACCTGGCCGTGGGCGACCATCTTGTGTTGTGTTCCGATGGGCTAACGCGCCATGTACGCCCGCCAGAAATCGCGTCTACCGTGAGCCATCACACCACCCCCAACCTGATCTCGCAGCAGTTGATTAACCTGGCTAACGAGCGCGGTGGCGAAGACAACATCAGTGTGATTGTCATCGTGGTTGAAGAACGAGACGTTACCTACGAGGATGAAGACGAGACTGTTGCCATGCCCCCGCAGGCAGACGCTGATACCCAGCCAGAAACGCCTACACCGAAGCCGCCCCCTGCCGATCAAACCCCAGGTAACGATGGCCAATGGGAAGCGCGTGCCAGCGTTGCAGAGTTTGCCCACCCCCCCGGCGACCCGCGCGAATCCAGTGAAGAGCCGCCCGCAAGCGGCGCACCCATCCACGACCTTCCCGAAACTGGTCCCTACAATCCTGACTGGCCCGAAGGGCATGACCCCTTAGACACTCGATAGCTTGCCTTTCTGGCCCCGCTGCTGACTTGCGTCACGTAGGCCACACCTCATACAGGCTTTAACCCGGCCTGTCACCATTACGGAATATAGCGTAAAATCGTACACGAACGAAACACAGAATTCACTGATTCTGTTCGGTAAACTGATGGTTGTTGGTTAAAATGCACATTATTGTCGGCGCAACGGGATGATGCGTGGTGTTTTATGATTGAGAGCTTATTAGGCAATGAGATTAAAGGCTATGAGCTGCGCGAACTGATTGGCACTGGGGGCTTTGGCGCGGTTTATCGGGCATACCAGCCAATCATTGGCCGTGAAGTGGCCGTGAAGGTCATCTTACCTGAGTATGCCAACGCCCCAACGTTCATCCGCCGTTTTGAAACAGAAGCCCAACTGGTTGCACGCTTAGAACACCCTTACATCGTTCCGCTGTACGACTACTGGCGCGACCCGAAGGGTGCCTATCTTGTTATGCGCTATCTGCGCGGTGGTAGCCTGACGCAACTGATCCGGCAAAACGGGCCGCTCTCTTTTGAGCGTGCGGGAGTGATGCTTAATCAGATTGCGTCGGCATTGGCCGTAGCCCACAACGATGGCGTCATCCACCGCGACCTGAAGCCCGACAATATTTTGTTGGATGAAGCTGGCAATCACTATCTTTCTGATTTTGGTATTGCGAAAGACATCGGTCGCAACAACGTCAACCTGACGCAAACAGGAACGATCATTGGCTCTCCGGCGTATCTTTCCCCAGAGCAGATTACAGGGGAAGACGTTACCGCATTGTCAGATGTGTACAGCCTGGGCATTTTGCTGCACTATGCGCTAACGGGTGAACACCCCTTCCCAGGTAAAACACCCACCGCCATGATGATTCATCAATTACATGACCCGGTGCCGCTGTTACAGTCTCGTCGTGACGATGTGACCGATCATATTGAAGAGGTATTACAACGCACCACAGCTAAAGACCCGTCCATGCGCTACATCAGTGTGATGGAACTGGCCCTGGCCTACAATCGCGCCCTGCGCGAATCGAACGCCTCCACCTCACAGATTCAACGGTTGATGACGACTGACGGCGGCCTGCTCATGACGGGTATGGCACCGCATGAAATTAAAAACCCTTATAAGGGCCTGAAAGCCTTTGAAGAAGCTGATAACGGTGACTTCTTCGGGCGTGAGCAACTCACAGAGCGGCTCGTGGAACGGCTGACCCCACGCGGCCAGGACGGGGTCGGTGAACGTTTGCTGGTAATCGTAGGGCCGAGCGGCAGCGGTAAATCGAGTGTGGTGAAGGCCGGTTTGATCCCGGCTTTACGGCACGGGGCCATTGTTGGCAATGATGTAATCGCTAGCAGCCAAGACTGGTTTTACACTGAAATGGTGCCAGGGGCGCATCCAATGGAGGAAATGGAAGCGGCCCTGTTGCGAATCGCAGTGAATCCACCGGAGAGCCTGCTGCACCAGTTACAAGAAGATGAGCGCGGCTTGGTGAGAGCGGTTAAGCGCGTGCTACCTGACGACAACAGTCAGCTTGTTATTCTTATTGACCAGTTTGAGGAGGTATTCACCCTCACTGAAGACAATGCGACACGCCAGCACTTCCTCAACAGCCTGATGAAGGCAGCCAATGAAGACCGCAGCCGCCTGCGCCTGATCTTAACCCTGCGGGCAGACTTTTATGACCGCCCCCTGAGCTACTACGAATTTGGAGAGATGGTTCGCGTGCATACAGAGGTTGTGCTGCCCCTGGGTGCCCGCGAACTGGAGAATGCCATCATCCTGCCTGCTCGGCAAATTGGCGTCACGCTCGAAGCAGGGCTTGCCACGGCCATTGCCGATGACGTGCGGGAGCAGCCCGGTGCGCTGCCGCTTTTACAGTACGCGCTCACGCAGCTTTTTGAGCGGCGCGACGGCAGCCGCTTAACGCTAGCGGCTTACGACGAGATCGGTGGGGCGATGGGTGCCCTCGCCAGACGGGCCGAGCAAATTTACCAGGAACTGAACGAGGTTGAGCAAATTGCCGCCCAGCAGATGTTCCTGCGATTGGTGACGCTGGGTGAAGGCCAGGAAGACACGCGCCGCCGCATCCTGCGGACGGAGCTACATAACCTGGGTGACAATGTGGCGATGGAGCGCGTCATCGCCACACTGGGTAAACAGCGGTTGCTGACCTTCGACAACGATCCTCAAACCCGCGAACCGACCCTCGAAGTGGCCCACGAAGCGCTTATCAGGGAGTGGAACCGTCTGCGTGATTGGCTGGATGCAGCCCGCGAAGACCTTCGCACACAGCGGCGCTTGAACCACGCCACGAGTGAGTGGCTGGCCCAAAACCGCGATGACAGCTTTTTGGCGTCGGGCAGCCGCCTGGAGCAGTTCGCTGGATTGCGAGATACACCCTTCGTGGCGATGAATCAGCAGGAAGCGGCCTATGTAGCTGAAAGCCTCAACCGTAAAGAAGCAGCCGTTCTGGCAGAGCGGGAGCGCATTGCGCGAGAAGAAGCCCTTGAGGAACGGGCACAGCAGCGGATGCGATGGGTCTTAATGGTCGTCAGTGTGGCAGCAGTCGTCGCAACAGCACTGGCTGTACTATCAGGTATCCTCTTCCAGCGGGCACAGGTTCAGCGGGCACTTGCCGAAGACAACGCCCAGCTAGCCGCCATCAACGCTCAGGAAGCCCAGGAGCGTGCATCCGAGTCGTCGGCATTGGCCCTGGCGGCAAGTTCGCTCAACCTGATTGACGAATTCCTGCCGACGGATGCCCTTAAACTGGCGCTGGAAGCCAACCGGCAGCAGAGTGAACTTACCCCAGTCAAGCAGGCCCTGGCAGAGGCCGCCTATGCGCCCGGTGAAATTGCCCAGCTTAACCCCCTGGCAGATGCTTCACTGCTAAGCCTGGCCTTCAACGGGGACGGCACACAGGCTATCGCGGGCAGTGCAACAGGCAAACTGCTCATCATTGACCCGCTTACCAACACTATTATTGATGAAATTGACGCGCATGTGCAAATCAATAACGACAACCGGGGCGTTGGCACGCCCGTCTATGCAGTTGCAGCCAGCCCGACCGCCGCTATAGCGGCGTCCAGCAGCACAAATGGTGTCATCCGCCTGTGGGATACCGCCCAGGGTGAGGTTGTGCGTGAGCTTGAAGGCCACACGGCGCAAGTCAACCAGATGGCATTCAGCCCTGATGGGTCCCTGCTGCTTTCTGGCGCGGATGCAAATGGTGAGTTGTTCCTGTGGGATGTGGAAACCGGGCGAATCAGGCAACGGTTGGCGGGCAACGGTGGCCGGGTCCTCAGTGTGGACTTCAGCGGAGATGGGCAGCGGGTCATCGCCGCGATGGTGGAACCACCGGACGCGGGCGATGCCTCGCTGCGAATAGCCTTTGTGTATGAGGTGGCCAGCGGCGACCAGATTGCTACGCTTAGAGCGGAAAACACCGGGTGGCTACGTGCAGCAGCCCTCAGCCCAGACGGCACAAGGGCTGCCATTGCTTCATACGACCCTAACGAGTTCGGTGGCACGATTCGCCTGTGGGATGTAGACAGCGGTCAGATCATCCGGCGGTTGCTGGGCCACACGGACGTGATTACAACGGTGGACTATGCGCCAGATGGCCGCACACTGCTTTCTGGCGGTTGGGATCAGACGGTGCGCCACTGGGACATCAACACCGGGGCACAGGTGCAACGCTTTGATACGCATGTTGACCGGGTGCTGGATGTTGTTTTCAGTCCCGACGGTGCCCACGCCTTGAGTTCATCTGGCAATGATGGGGACATCTTCTCGGATAACAGCGCCTTTCTGATTGCTCTAGAGCGACGCGACCTGATTCACAATTTGGAAGGCCACTCAAACTGGCTGTGGACAGCCGTCTACAGCCCTGACGGTAGCGCAATTGCAACGGGGTCAGGCAAGCTCAACGTCACGGATGGCGATAACACAGTGCGCTTGTGGGATGCCGAAACAGGTGCCCCATTGGCTGTGTTTGAGGGTCATACCGACACGGTATCTGGAGCTGACTTTAGCCCGGATGGGGCGCTGCTCGCCACGTCATCGTATGATGACACAGTGATAATCTGGGATGCGGCAACAGGCGACGTTCTGCGGCGGTTAACCGGCCACGAGGGTGATGTGAACAGCGTCAACTTTAGTCCAGATGGAACCTTGCTGGTAACTGGCAGCAGTGACGATTCCATTCGTTTGTGGGATGTGCAAACAGGGAAAGAACAGCGGGTCATTGAGTCGGCACATGAGGGGCGCACGTTTCGGGTGAAGTTTAGCCCAGACGGCACCAAGCTCGTCTCTGGCGGGTCGGATAGCCTGGTGGTGATCTGGGACATTGCAACTGGCGAAAACCTGCACTCCATGAGCGGGCACACGGGCTGGGTAAATGCCGTTAACTTTAGCCAGGATGGACAGTTTGTTGTTTCTGGCGCGGACGATGACGTGATTATGTGGGACGTGGCAACCGGCACCGAAGTGCGTCGGTTTGTGGGTCACGAGGGCTTTGTGTATGGTGCGACGCTGAGTCCTGATGATCGCTATCTAATCTCTGGCGGGAGCGAT
The DNA here is from genome assembly GCA_034437575.1 of Anaerolineae bacterium. Lineage (GTDB taxonomy): Bacteria > Chloroflexota > Anaerolineae > Aggregatilineales > Phototrophicaceae > DAOTTY01. Next base: position 30,724 of record DAOTTY010000312.1, read on the forward strand.
ACCAGCGTGCGCCTGTGGGAAACGGACACGGGCGAGGAAATCCGGCGGTTTGATGGTCACACGAACTGGGTGCTAGATGTTGTTTTCTCCCCGGATGGCACGCAAGCCGTCTCAGCAGCGGAAGATAACACCGCCAAAGTGTGGCGCATTGCTCGCTCCAGTGAAGAACTTGTGGCGTGGGCCACGGCGAACCGCTATGTCACCGAACTTACCTGCGTGGAACGTGAGCGCTATAGCATTGAGCCACTTTGCGACAGCCTCTCACGTCCTGATTCAGAGGATAGCTAAGACAGTGACGCCCATTCCCTTTGCAAAACAGCCGCCCTTCACACATACTAAGGGCCGCTTTTGGCTCGTATGGTACGGATAGGTGGCGGCGATTGCATGTTAATCACCTTTGAAGGCATTGATGGCGGTGGCAAGTCCACACATATCAAAACGGTAGCGGCCCATCTGCGTGACTTGGGCGTGGATGTGTTGGTTTCCAGGGAACCGGGGGGCACCGACATTGGTGAGCAAATCCGCTCTGTGCTGCTAGATAACAAAAACAAAGCCATCGCCCCTGAAACCGAATTGCTGCTGTTTAATGCCTCTCGCGCTCAGATCGTACACGAGGTGCTGGTGCCCCACCTCAACGATGACGGCGTGGTCTTGCTGGACCGCTTCTATGATTCCACCCTGGCTTACCAGGGGCACGGTCACGGCTTGGACCTGAATATGCTGCGGACAATCATTCACTTTGCAACGGGGGGGCTTGTGCCCGACCTGACCATCTACCTGGACCTGTCACCACAGGTGGCGCTGAACCGACGCTATCGAGCATCGTTGTTCGGGGAAGCGTTCGACCGTCTGGACGGAGCAGAAGCTGCCTTCCGGGAGCGGGTGGTTGCGGGTTATGAGGCGATCATTGCAGCAGAGCCGGGCCGCTTCGTTCGTATCGACGCGGAGCGCCCTATCGAAGCGGTTGAACAGGACGTGATTCACGCTATTGTGAATGCGCTTGGCCTATCCACAAACGCGAGTGTGGATTCCGATGTAAATGCGAAATAAAACGCCGCTTTCAGACATTAGGACCCGCACCCTCGCGCATCAGGTCACTGAAGCGCGTGTTAAAGTCGCAGCTTTAAATCGGATGACCCAGTTGGGGCAGCCCGCCAGCTATCGGGTCGCATAGCCGGACGTTATGACTTGGGGACGATCTATCTGTCATATTTATTCAACAAGGCCGAATTTAACTAAGGGAGGGGGTGGTAAGGTGAAGGCAAGGTCAATCGGATCATCTCGCGTTGGCAAATCCTCTAAAAGTGCTATTCCCAATTCAAATAGATGTGTACAACAGACGTATCGACTTGAGGCGGCAAAAGCCTGTACAATGCAATGTATAAAGTAGCAAACTAATCTCTGGGAAACAGCATGACGTTTACATTTGCTCCGGCTTTAGGGCTGCTGCTGCTCATCCCGGTAGCCGCCTACATTGGGTTCCCACGCTATGGCTACCGCCGCACCCGCGACCTCACCAGCTTAATTTTACGGCTCATCGTCCTCACACTGATGATACTGGCGATCAGCGGGGCGCAGGTCGTGCGCTCTGCGGATAAGCTGGCCGTCGTCTTTTTGGTGGACGTGAGCGACAGCATCGACGCGGCTACCCAACAGGAACAATTTGATTACGTGGCCGAAGCGATGGAGAGCATGGGCATCAACGACAGCGCGGGCATCGTGCTGTTCGGTAGCAACGCCGTTGTTGAACGGCAGGTGAACAACGTGCGCGAGTTGGGCGAAATTCAGTCCGCGCCCATCACCAGCAACACGGATCTTGCCGAGGCCATCCGGTTGGGGCTGGCGCTGTTCCCCTCAGACGCAGCCCGGCGTATGGTCATCCTGAGTGATGGCCGCCCCACCGTCGGTGATACAGAAGCCGCCGCCGGGTTAGCCGCTGCCGCCGACGTACAGGTGGATTATGTGCTGTTTTCACCGGAGCGCGTGCCGGAAGTCCAGGTCACCGACGTAGATGTGCCCACCACTGTCAACGCGGAGCAGCTTTTTGACCTCAACGTGACGGTAGAAGCCGAAGAAGCCACGCCCGCCGAAATCACGGTGTACGCCTCCGGTGAGATCATCTTCCAGGATGACATTGAACTGAACGCGGGCCAGAATCGGCGCACGTTCACGTTGCAAGCGGGCGACAGCGGCTTCCGTGACTTCCGTGTGTTGATCGAGCCACAGGGCACCGACGGCTTTTACCAGAACAACCAGCTTTCTGCGTTTAGCCGGGTCGTTGGGCCGCCGCGAGTGCTGCTGCTCACCACAGACCCGCAGGAAGCGCTTTACATCGTGCCCGCGCTGGAAGAAGCTGGCCTTACTGTGGACGTTCGCAGCCCCAACGAACTGCCTGTCGGGCTAGTGGCGTTGGCCCAATACGACAGCATCATCATGACCAACGTCCCGGCGCGGTTCATGTCACCCGCCCGCATGGACACCATTAAAAGCTATGTGCGCGACCTGGGCGGCGGTTTGGTGTTCATCGGCGGGCCAGAGAGCTACGGCCCCGGCGGTTACTTCCAGACGCCCATTGAAGAGGCCCTGCCGCTGGAAACCCGCATCCGGGATCAGCAGCGCTTACCGCAGCTCACCATTGCCTACCTTGTAGATACATCCGGGAGTATGGGGGCAGTGGGGCCAAGCGGCGTGCAGAACATCGAACTGGCCAAAGAGGCTATCATCCGCTCAATTGAATTCCTGCAACCGACTGACCGCGCAGGCGCGGCCAACTTCGATACAGCAGGCAGTTGGATTGCCGATGTGCAGCCTGTCAACGACCGGCGCGCCCTACAATCATTGATTGCAACATTGCGGGCGGGCGGCGGTACAGACATCCTGGCGGGGATGCGATTGGTGGCCCGCACGCTGGTCGAAGACCCATCCGACCGCAAGCACATTATTCTGCTGACAGACGGCGGCGCTGACCCCAGCGGACTGATCGAACTCACCGGGCAGATCAACGAAGATGCTGAGGTGACCACATCTGTGATTGCCATTGGCGCGGGGTCAGCCAGCTTTTTGGATGATATGGCGGCTGCGGGTGACGGTAACTTCTACATGGTAGATTCTATCGACCAGATCCCGACCATCTTCACGCAGGAAACCGTGCTGGCTACCCGTTCTTACATCCAGGAAGAGCAGTTCTTCCCCGGTGTGGCGCTTCGCAGCCCCATCGTGACTGGCATCGACAGCACGCCGCCGTTGTATGGCTACGTGGCCACCACACCCAAGGCTACTGCTCAGGTTATCTGGACGGTGCCGCAGTTCCTGGGTGAAGACGGCACCCCGGCGGGCGGCTTTAACGACCCGCTGCTGGCATCCTGGCAGTACGGGCTGGGGCGCTCGGTCGCCTTCACCTCAGACGCAACCTCACGGTGGGCTGCCGACTGGGTAGACTGGGGCAACTTCTCTACGTTTTGGACGCAGGCCGTCGAGTGGACGATCACCGAAAGCGCCAGCAACAACGTCGAGATGCGCGTTGTCACGGAGGGTGAGCAAGCCCGCGTCATTGTGGATGCCCGCAGCGACGACGGCAGCTTCCTCAACGGGATGACCCTGGATATGTCTTTGGTAAACCCGGAACTGGAAAACGCCCAGGTTGAGTTACAGCAGGTGGCCCCAGGCCGCTACGAAGCGTCGTTCATGCCGGGTGAAGAAGGTGCCTATATCCTGCGGTTGGCGGGCGGCGACGGCGAAACTGCCGTCAACCAAACGACAGGCTGGGTGATGAGCTACTCCCCGGAGTATGACCTGCGCGTGTCACCAGCCGGGGCGGGCATTTTGGGGGATGTGGCGACCATTGCAGGCGGGCGCGAGATTGCCGAAGACCCGGCCCTGGCGTTTGAACACACCCTGCGGGCGCAGCGGGCGTCATCGCCCATCTGGATGCCGTTGCTGATTGCGGCAGTGCTGCTGCTGCCCCTGGACATTGCCGTGCGCCGCCTGGTGGTGACGCGCCGTGACCTGCAACGCGCCTGGGATGCCGTTTTCGGTGTGGCGGCCAATGCCACGCAGGAAACATCCGAGCGCATGTCGTCGCTGTTCACAGCGCGTGAACGCGCCCGTGAGCAGATGGGCGGCCAGCCTGCCGCCCGCAGCGGGGCTGATACCGTCAGTGCGCTGCACCGCAACCGCGATGACGCTGGCACGGCTGCGCCGACAGCATCCACCAGCACCCCGGCAGAAGAAGCCAAACCCGCCCCGTCCATCTCCGATGAGAAGACGAGCTTTGCCGCGCTCAAGCAGCGCCAGCAGCAAAGCCGTGCCAACCGTGAGGGCACCCCGCCCGCTAGGCCAGCAGATACCCCCGCACAGCCATCGAAGCCCACCACCCCGCCCGCATCTGACGGCGGAAGTGGCAACATCGGCTCCAAGCTGCTCAAGCGCCGCCGCCCCCCCGAAGACGAGGCATAAGCGGACATGTGGCTGCATCATAGGGGCGCACGATGACGCGCCCCACCCGACTATCTCTCGCATGGACGACCGTACTCGGAGCGCTGCTAGTCGCAGCGCTTTTTGCCGTCCCACGCCTGGACTATGACGAACTTTCTCACGATGAACTGCGCTCGTATATCGTAGCCGGGGGTGCCCACCACCAGCCCATGAACACCGTCGCGCAGGTGTGGGCACGGGTCGCAGCCCAGTCGCCCGATCAGGCAATGGGCTTTCCGATGCTCATCTGGGGGTGGGGGCGGCTCGTCGGCTGGTCGGAGCTGGCAGCGCGGGTGTTGCCGTTCCTGGCTGGCCTACTCACCATCGCCATGACGTACCGCCTGGGCCGTGACCTGTTCGGCCCTATTGTGGGAGCTGCCGCCGCCTGGGTGATGGGCACCTCGATTTACTTCATCACGTTTATGCACTACTTCCGCGTGTTTACGCTGGGGGCACTGGCCGTCAGCGTGACGCTGTGGTGTTACTGGCGGATTGCGGTCTCAGAGCGGCGGGCTAGTAGGCTGGCTTACACTGGACTTACCCTGGGCGCTTTGGGGCTGGTGTATGGGCACTACTTTATGGCCCCGTTCCTGACGGTGCTGGCGGTGTATCACCTGCTGTTTGTGCCTAAAACGCGCCGTTGGTGGCTGCCCGTGCTGGCGGCGGTTCCGGTAGTGGTGCTGTTTGCGCCGCAGGTGCCCGTGCTGCTGCGCGGCTACGCCATGAACCAGGAAAAGGACTGGCTGCTGGTGCAGGCGGCCTCCCCGCTGGGGATAGTGCAGCTTACGGCGGTGTACTTCACGAACAACGCTGCCTGGGTCATGCTGCCGCTGCTACTCACCGGACTGTATGCCGCTGTGCGTGAGCGTGAGCGCCGCCGCGAGTACGTGCTGGTGTGGGTGAGCGCGGTTGGCACGCTCATCTGGATTATTGGGCTAAACGAGCTATCTGGCGTGCTAGAACCCGACCGCTTCCGTTATTTGATGGGGCTATGGGTGCCGCTGGCGCTCATCGCCGGAACCGCGTTTGCCGCATTGGGGCAGTTGCACCGCTATGCAGGCGTAACGGCGCTGGCCGTGTGGTGTGCGGTGGGTGTTGTCGTCACTGCCCGCGACGAGTTAACGCTCAGCCGCCCACAAGCCCCACCCTGGCGCGAACTCGTCACGCCTGTGCTGGAACACGGCGAACCGGCTGATGTGTTCCTGTACAACGGACGCCCAGACCCGCGTCATGGGCACTATACGCACACCATCGCCAACCGTCCGCAGGTCGTCGGAGATGTGAGCCGCCCTGACATCGAAGGGCTGGTGCCGCCCGCGCTCCGCATCTGGTGGGGGACGAACCGCACCGAAAACCTTGAGCGCAAGTCTGCGATGATCCGTGAGGTGTTGGCCGAGCGCGACTACATCCACTGTGCAGACTATCTGGACGTGCCCCGCGCCGAACTCGCGCTGTATGCCCAATCTCCCGCGTTTTGCCCCGGTGGAACCCCCGTCGCAGCATATGGCGACTGGCTCACCTTGATGCAAACCGAGCTTGTGCGCGATGGTGACGCGCTTACACTGAACACGGGTTGGCAGATAGCGCCGGGCTTGCCCCTTAACACGTATTCGATGGCCTTCCTTGTTATGGTGCCAGAAGCC
>DAOTTY010000313.1:0-22842 GCA_034437575.1 Anaerolineae bacterium
CGCGCCGCCGGATTGTTCTGCAAATCGGCCTGTTTCCAGGATGATGTCATCACCACCCAGATCAATCTTGAATTGGTTGATCATACTTTTTCGTTTCTCTCCTATAACGCACACACGCCCCGCGAACAGGGACTGGTCACTGGCCCCAGCTTTTGCGACTGGCACCACTCACCAATTCCTGCCTCACCGAGCGTGCAATACACAATGTTTATGATAGGGCATTTCGCCCACGAATGGCGGTAAACACGCCTGAGCTAATGTGGCGCTTAACGGCGCAGTCCCAACTCTTTGATGAGCTGACGATAGCTATCCGGGTTGGTGCGGCTCAAGTATTTCAACTGACGCCGCCGCTGCCCCACAAGTTTGAGCAACCCCCGCCGGGAGTGCTGATCGTGGGAGTGTTCCTGCATGTGGCGCGTCAGTTGTTGGATGCGCTCCGTCAGCAGGGCAATTTGAACTTCCGGTGAACCGGTGTCGCCGTCATGACGTGCATACTTTTCGATGAGGGACGCTTTGACCGTCTTATCTAGTGTCATACTATTTCCTTTTCGCCAGCGGGTTAGTGGCGGTCACCAACCCGTGGTACCTATTCATTGAACAAGCGCATTGTATCAGACGGCCTGTGCCGAAAAAAGACGTTAATTCGGTGATGTGCCTTCCATTGCTTCGGCTACAAGGTTGACGGTGTGATGGGTGCGAAACAAGCTGTATTGGCCGGGCCGGGCCGGGATCGGGTTAAGGACGTTTTCTGTTTCCATGATGGAAAACCACAGCGGCAGGTCCCAGCGGTCATCCCCCACGTAGGTTTTGACATTGTTTTGCGAGATCAGCATGTTCTGGTCATACAGTTGCAGCAGCAGCCGGATAAATTCGTCACGGTCGTGCAGGATACTTGCACTAACGTCATTTTCTTCAATGATCGAAATGCCTTTGGTGTTGAACTGGCTTTGTGGGTTGGCGTATTCGTCAACATTGGCCGCGCTGTTTTCCATCAGATATTCAACAGCCCGTTGGAAGGACATCGCATTGTCATAGTCGCGCAGGCGGCGGTGCAGGCTGCCCAGCGGGCACCATGCAAACCCACGAAAGCTGGTAAACTGCTCCACGCTGACGACAATGCGATACACCATGCTGGCCGTGTCGGGTTCCCGTTGGCCCAAATCCTTCAAGGACAGGGTAGACCACGTCACGTCGTCATTGTCCACGTCCACGCCCCCCGCCACAGGATACTCGCTGGTAGCAACCGGGTCGTAGTCATCGCGCATTTTAATGACGGGCACAAGGTCATCTGGATTGTGGCGGTGGGGTACCAACTGGCGTGTAAGCACCTGTTCGCGCACCAGCGCATCAATCCAGTGCGAACGCCACTGGTCGCTGGGGTTCATGCCAGGGCGGTCTAACTCGCGGTCCATCGCCAACCCCTTGAGCAAAAAGCCGTAGTTGACGTATTCCCAGCCGCGCACGCGCAGGGTGTTTTTCACGCGCAGCAGCACCCGGTCCCGAATCAGGCGGGTTCGCTCCACGGTGGGGTGATTGGAACTGAGTGTAATACGCCCGGATGACGATACCGGCTTCAGTATGCCTAGCGATAGGGCCTGCGAAACCAGGTCTTCGCCGCGTGACTGCGACACCACCGCGCCCACATTTTCTAGCTGGTTGATGAGCGCCTCGGTTGACAGCACGTTCACTTCACGCTCGTCGGCCAGCCGGTCAAACTGAATCACCACGCTGGACCACTGCGACGGCGTAAAGGCATCGGCTAAAAGTTCGGTGCCGTTCAGCGAATGCTCTGAGCCGAACGACGAGTGTGATTTAAGGCTTGTAAAGTCCTCAATGAACTCAATCGTGATACCGGGGTTATTTTCCAGTTGACGGCTGGTGCTGCCACGTACCCCCCACACGATCACCTGCTTACTGCTAGAAATTAAGGTGTTCAGCACGTCGTTGAAGTCACGGTCACCGCTCGCCATGATGAACACATCGCCCGCATCGGGCCGGGCGGCGTCTGCCATAACGTCACGGGCGATGCGGATGTCTGCACTGTTTTTGCCAGGCAGCGTAAACACTGGCTCAATGTTGGCCAGCATCAGGCGGCTGGGCGTTTCCTCCGTCACCTCGCGCCCGTTGACATCTACCAATGGGGGTAGGCTGCCCCGCTGCCCCCAGGGTGCATAGGCGGCCATTTTGATAACTTGCCCGTGTGCCTTTGCTTGGGTTACGAAGCGGTCAATCAAGTGGTCAAGGTCAACCGTGAAGCCCTGTTCGTTTAAGCTAATGGCGATGTTCTCAAAGTCAATATAGACGCTGACGTTCTTCGTTTGAATGCCGAGAAGGGATTCAAACGGCTGGAAGATGATCTGGTCAGCGAACTCAGTGCCTTGAAGCACATCACGTGACCCCCACACGCGCACGCGGGCATTACGGGTCGTTCGCACCCGGCGCACCAGCGGGATCATATCTTGACTGGTGGTAACGATGATGAGTTCGTCAACCGGGTCCGGGTCAAAGGCGAAGTAATGTATGATGAGCGCGTCTGCCAGGCTGTTACGGTCTGGCACGTTGAAGGTGTCGTAGCCAGCAGCCTTAAAGATGAACTTCGGGTCTACGCTGCGGGTACTCTTCTTGGCGTCATGAGCGTCCCAATCGGCGACGGCCACTGCCCGCAAAGACTCCGGCGAGGTTAAGCCAGCCGCTAATGCGGCCCCACCTCGCAACCCAACAGCCAACTCTTGAAAATCAACCGAGATGCCGCTCGTTTCAAATTGAAGAACCAAATCATCAACATCAACGATTAAATATGCAGCCATTATCTATCCTGGAATAAAACGACATATCACCCGGCGCTGCACGCAGGTGGAAAAATCAATTTCACGGTGACGCTACGCTAAAATACGTAGGTGTGATCGTATTCGATTCTGTATACGCATTTTCACCCACCAGGATCACAGATGGTGGAGTGGTATCTTTGTTCTAATCTTACTGTGCAAATTTTAACAAACGAAATTTACGCCTTCAAGCGTACACATAACGCTTCAACTTTCCCCGCGTCCCTGCTTAGCATATTGATAATGTGATTTTAACTTCACAATGGTTCAAGCAGATGGGGGGACGCCATGCGCCTCTGCCAAGACAGAACTTTCAGTATAGTCCTATCTGGGCGTGGTTCATAGGCAAAAGACTGAATTTATTTGGGATTTTTATCATTCCATGAGCGATTTTGATTGACTGCCAGCTTATCCAGGACGGCTTGCCCCAAATCAACGTTTGTCAGGCTAGCAATTTGCAGCAAATACAGCATCACATCGGCCAGTTCCCCGGCCAACTCGGATGGGTCTTCGGCAGTATCGCCCCATTGGAAGTGTTCCAGCACTTCGCTGGCCTCCAGTGAAAGGGAAATGGCGAGGTTACGCGGGGTTTGTGGGTGCGTGGAGTTTGCGTCATACCAGCCTTGGCTGCGGACAAAGGCGTGCATGGCGTGGGTGAGTTGTTGCAGGCTGTCCTTGTCGATGTCAGTAGGCATTGCGCGACCGCCGGGATAGGGTCATAAAGATGGTGCGAATGATAATTTTAATGTCCAGCCACAGCGACCAGTTTTCAACGTACCACAGGTCATAGGTGGTGCGCTCAGCGATGGAGGTGTCTCCGCGTAGGCCATTGATTTGCGCCCAGCCCGTCATGCCTGCTTTTTCACGGTGACGCTCCATGTAACGTGGGATGCTTTGGCGGAACTGCTGCACGTACACCGGGCGCTCCGGGCGTGGGCCAACGAGGCTCATCTCGCCCAGCAGCACGTTAATCAACTGTGGGATTTCGTCCCAGTTGGACGAGCGCAAAAAGCGGCCAAAGCGCGTCACACGGTTATCGTTGGGCACCGTCCAACCTGGCCCAACCGCCTCAGCGTCCACACGCATCGACCGGAACTTAATCAACTGGAAGCTCTTGCCGTCCAGGCCCATACGCTCCTGGGTATAAAACACTGGCCCGTCAGATTCCATCCTGATGATGATAGCTGTCAAAATCATAAGCGGTGATAAGAAAATGAGACCGAGGGTCGCCCCAACCATATCCAGGCCGCGCTTAAGGCTCAGCCGCCAGCCGCGCAGCGCGATGTCGCGCACAGTAATAAGCGGCGTGCCCCCCAGGTCATCCATGTTGAGGTCGCCAGCCATGTAAGACAGGATGTCTGGATAGACTTTCACATCCACATGGCCGCGCTGGCACTGGCTGATGAGTTCTACCAATTCGATGCGTCGGGCTTCTGGCAGAGCAATAATCACCTGCTCAACCCGATAGGCATCTATGATGTCGCCAACGTCATCATAGGCCCCAATCACATCAATACCGGCCAGGGATGTGGCATCCCCGCCGGATCGGGTGACTGCCCCGACGATGTTATAGCCAAGTGACGGGCTGTTTTGAATGCGCATGGCGATGTCTTCGGCCACGCGCCCTTCACCCACGATGATGAGTTCGTCTGTGTCTATCTTAGCCAGTCGCAACCCAATACGCAGGCTGCGCGTGAGTTCGCGCCCGGTGCCTGTGAGGGCAATGCTGAACAGCGTCACATAGAAGAACAATGTCTGCGGATACTCGACGCGCAGGGGGGTGTCTTCAAAGAGCAGTTCTGAGGTGCCATAGGCCAGCACCGCCCCAACAGTCACCAGGGCGACGACATTTCGCGTCACATCAATGCGGCTGATGGTGCGCGGCAGGTGGTACATCCGCGATAGGTAAAATACGCTCATAATCGCAATCACATGGATGCCCACCACCCCGATGTACTCGCGCAGGGCTGGCGCTACGTCGGGCCGGTCGAATAGGGGCACGTACAGGCGAGCATAGTAGCCCAGCACAAACGCCGCCGTCAGCATGACCGCGTCTGTTGCAAATACCAGGACATTGTAAAACGCCTTAATGCCAGGGAAGGTACGCGGCTTTGGCTTGGGTGCGCTCAGGTCGTGGGGGCCTTGACCTCCGACCATAGGGACCTGCCGCCCTTCAGTAGCAGCCCCACCAACACGAGGGCGTGCAGTGGCAGCGGTGTCACCTTCCGGTAGTGCTTGCGATAGAAGATGAGCATCGCCCGGCTGAATTCCTGCTGGGCGCGTTTGCTTTTGCGGCTGGCGGCCCGTTTGACGTGCTTCACTGTTACCGCCGGATTGTAGAATATTGTCCATCCGGCCTGTTTGATCCGAAATGCCCAATCGATATCCTCTCCGTACATAAAGAAGGTTTCGTCTAATAACCCCACCTGTGCAATGGCCTCACGCCGTATCTGCATATACGCACCCACGACGCAGTCCACTTCCAGTTCAATGTTTTCGTCAACGTAGGTCATGTTATAGCGTGCAAAACGGGGGCTGTTTGGAAATAGTTTCGCCAGCCCACTAAAGCGATAAAGGGCCACCATCGGCGTAGGGAAGCTGCGGCGGCAGGCTAAATCCAGGCTGCCATCTGGCAAGACGAGCTTTGGCCCTGCTGCCCCCATCTGCGGGTGAACGTCCATGTAAGCGACCATCTCACACAGTGCGTTTGGCGGCACTTCTGTATCCGGGTTGAGCAGCAGCGCATAGCGGGGTGCCTTTGGCGATGCCCCGCCGTCATCGCTAAAGCCGAGCGCCCGCAGCCCCAGGTTATTCCCATAAGAAAAGCCACCGTTGGTGTCACTAGTCATCAGCACAACCTGTGGAAATTCGTCGCGGACCATATCCGGGCTACCATCGCTGGAAGCGTTATCCACAACGATAACGTCATAGGTGACATCGCCCGTGCTGGCCGTAACCGTTTGCAGGCAGCGGCGCAGCAAGTCTTTGGTGTTCCAGTTGACGATGACGATGCCCAGGTCTTTCGGCATAAATCCTCCATTTAGGTAGGCCGCGCCGCATTTTAACACAGGTCATCACAACTGCGAATGATATGACCGCGCTCACGGCCCTGCCACCGTGTAACAGTCCGCAATGCAATAGATGGTGATACCCGGTTGGTGCCAGTACGTCGCGGAGTGCATGGGTGTGTTGGTACCTATAACCTGCGGGCGTGGCACCGTATAGACTGGCTCAAATACAGCGTCAACCGCATCGAGGTGCGCCTGCATGTCAGCCAGCACGGATGGGGCAATAAACCTCGCCCGCTCATGCTGCCAATACCACGCATCAGAGACAATCAAATAGTTAGCATCGCTAGCTTGCAGTTCGGCAACAGTGACGGCCTGCTGCCCGCCATAGGTCTGCGTCCAGGGATAAATGGTTTCGTCCAGCGGCACGTTATACGGCCCGTCCAGGTGAAAAGCGGCCCCAGCAGGAATGTTAGTGTGAATCCAGGCTTGGGCGGTGTAGCGTGTATCGGGTTGGGCGAAAAGGCGCAGCAGGTGCAGCGAGGCATACAATGGCGCTGCAATGATGACACCTGTCAGCAGCGCTGCCGTCAGCCACGTTTGCCAGCGCAGTTGGCCGTAAAACCACGTTGCACCCACCCCGGCAAGCACGGCCAACGGCGGAATCACCGGCACCAGCATCTGGTCAGCCCCTAGCGGACGGATGGTTCGCAGCACGACATAGGCATACGGCAGCAGGAACGCCAGCATTGACGCAATTGCAACGCGGCGTCCCGGTTGTAACCCGACACTCCCCCCGATGACAGCCGCTAACGCAGCCGGTAGTCCAAGCCCGAACACAGCCAGATAGCGCAGTTCGTACCATAGGCCCACCCACCGCGACACGTTCATGGGCGAATCTTCGCTGCCGATGTACTGGTTGGTAATGCTCTCAAACTCCGACCAGACGAAGGCTGTATCGAAGATGACATGCGGTGTCGTGAATAAGAACGTCAGCGGGAACAGGATATATCCCAAAATAACCCAAATAAATACCCAAAACAGTCGATTTTGATAGAGGATGACCAGCCCAACCACAAACACCACAACGGAAACCGCCGCCGCGTTATAGCGGCACCCTGCTGCTAAACCGGCACAAATCCCGGCGAGGGCGAAGCGCCACCCCACAAACCGCCGCAGCGACAGCCAACTTGCCCAGATGCACACCATGACGAACCCGGCGGCGAGGCTGCTGGTTGTGGTGTAGTGCGCGTGCTGAACCATCGGCACGCTAACGGCCACGAGTGCCCCCGCAACCGCTGCCCCTACGCGGCCTGTAATGAGCCGGGCAGCACCATAGGCCCCGGCAATCGCCAGCATCCCGCCTAACGCAGAAAACCCCCGCCCAATGAGATACAACCGGAAGGGGGTATGCCTGCGGGCGCTAAGGTCGGCACGGGGTTCCCAGTCCAGGCGGCTGCGTTCGCCCGTTAGCCAAAACACGACGAGATGCGTGTTAATCAGGAATGACGGGTTGTGGAAGAATTTCGGGTTCAACTGCCCGGTGAGCAGCATCCGCAGCGGGCGCTGCACAAACAGGAATTCGTCCGGGTGAACAGGGATGTTTTCGTGGGTAGTGTTATGTGTGGCATCCTGCGGGGCGTAGGCCGGGTTGGGTTGGCCGTAGCTGATGCCTGTAAAGCGCAAACCCGCCCCCAACAGCAGGATGGCTAACGCAATGCCGTAATCCGCACGCTTCATGAGGGTTAAGCGTCAGCCGTCGGCAGGGATTTGAGGGGTGCCCCACGCAGAGCAGCCTGCATCGCCTTGCGGTCATCCCAGGGGTATTCGACATCGTCAAAGGCCATGCTTTGCTCGTGCCCCTTGCCGCACGCTATCACAATATCCCCGGCGTTGGCGTGTTGGCACGCCTCATAGATGGCCTGACCCCGGTCACGCACACAGATGAACGTTTGGCCCTCAACACCGCCCTGTGAGATGCACCCCTGCGCCATTTCTTCCAGAATCGCATCGAGTGATTCGGTGCGCGGGTCCTCTGCCGTCAGCACGGTCAGGTCGGCCAGTTGCGCGGATGCTTCTGCCATCAGGCGGCGTTTTTCACGGTCGCGCAGGCCCGCACTACCGAACACGGCGATCAGGCGCTTGTCGGGCGCTAGCGTCTCACGGGTAGCCTCCAGTGCCCGCCGGAGCGCGTTGGGCGTGTGAGCGAAGTCTACAATGGCGGTAAAGTTCTGGCCTTCGTCGATGCGCTCCATGCGCCCGCTGATGGCCGTCACACTTTCCAGGCCGCGCTGTACCGTGTCGATGCCCATTCGCAAGCCGGAACGGGTGGCACATATGGCAGCCAGGGCGTTGTACACATTGAACGCCCCCGGCAGATGCAGCTTGAACGACTCATTATTGATGGTGAATTCGGTATGCGATGGCAGATAGCGAATGTCGGTTGCTCGCACATCACCGCTTTCGATGCCATAGCGCACGATTTCCTCTGCTGGGATGGCCGCGAAGTAGCCTGCGGACGGGTCATCGGCGTTGATGACGCTCACTTTGGACTGGCCGTGTGTGCGCTTTGACCGGGTGAGCATTTGGAACATCCGCGCTTTGGCGTCGCGGTAGTTTTCAAACGTACCGTGATAGTCGAGGTGTTCGTGGGTGATGTTAGTCAGCACGGCAATGTCCACGTTCACGCCGTTAAGCCGCCCCTGCGCCAGCCCATGACTCGTCATTTCGATCACAACATGCGTCAGGCCCAGGTCAACCATATGTGCCAGGATAGATTGCAACTGCGGCGCAGCCGGTGAGGTCACATGAAAGCCGGTATCCAGTTGTTCGGCGTTACCAAAATCGGCGGCCAGGGTGCTGATTAACCCCGCGTTTACGTTATCCGATGCCTGCAAAATCGCGTGGATGAGTGTGGCGGTGGTGGTTTTGCCGTCTGTGCCGGTAATGCCGATGACAGTCAGCTTGCGCGATGGATCGTTATGATAGGCTGCTGACAAATATCCTAACGACTGCGCGGCATCCTTCACCTGGATGTGAGGTATCATGCTGTCGATTTCGCGCTCGCACACCACTGCCGCTACCCCACGCTGAACAGCATCCGGGATGTACTGGTGGCCGTCTGTGGTGAGGCCCTGCCGCGCAACGAAGACACCGCCGGGCTGCACCACCTGGCTCGATTCTTCCACCGGGGCGGTGATAGGTGTTTCCGGGTCGCCGTGAATTGTTATCACATCTTCCGGGTTGAGGGCACTGGCAAGTTGGCTGAGTGTGGGCATAAAGCATCCTTCTGTGCAAACCGGGCGCAGTGTACAGAAGGCCGTGCAGGGCGACCAGTGGCAAACAAAAAAGGGCGTGAGATGATCCCACGCCCTTCGGAGCTTGCGTTGCAGTCGATTGGCTTAGGTCAGGCGGGCTGCCATACCGTTCAGGCTGCTGCGGATGCTGCCGTCTACCACACGCTCTTCGCTGCGGATAACCAGGCCACCCAGGATATTCGGGTCTACCTGATAGCTAACGTTGGCACCGCTTAACTCGCCTTCGATGCGGCCCTTCTCTTCGTCGTCCAGCGGCATTGCGCTTACGATTGTGACATCACCAGAAAGCTGACGGGCATCGTCTGGCACGCGGGAGAAGAAGTCACTGATGAGGGCCTTCTGGCGGCTCTCATCAACGAGGGACTCGCCAATCAGGCGATTGGACAGCGCTACAGCGATATTGGCGACCTGATTACGCATGTCGCTGAGTTCAGCTTCACGCTCAGTCGTCGCCTGTTCACGGGCATCGCTGCGGATTTTCTCCGCTTCGGTCTGTGCTTCACTACGGATGCTCGTAGCAAGTTCTTCACCACGCTGACGGCCGTCTTCGACCATCTTCTGCACTTCAGCACGCGCTTCGTTGCGAATGCGCTCCGCTTCGGCTTCGGCATTGCGACGGGCATTTGCCGCTTCTTGTGCGTCTTGCAGGCCCTTTTCGATGCGGTTGGTGCGCTCGTCCAGCATACGCCCCAGCGGCCCGATCAGGCCAAACGTCAGCAGCCCGGCTACGATCAGGAAGTTGATCGTTTGCGCTAGCATAAAGCCGCCGTTGATACCCAACTGACCTGCCGGGCCAGCTTCCTCAGACACGGCGAACGTCGCCGGGACGACGACCAGCAGTGCCAGCACGGTGAGGATGACCGCATTGCGTTTCATGTTACGCATAAAATCACCTCTCACGACGATTAAAGGACAAACAGAATGATGAGCGCAACCACCAGCGCATAAATAGCGATAGCCTCAGTAAACACAATTGCCAAAATCATGTTCGTCTGAATGTCGCCGGCGGCATCCGGGTTGCGACCAATAGCCTGCATAGCACCCTGTGCCAACAAACCAATACCGATGCCCGGACCAATAGCGCCCAACATAACCAGACCTGCACCTACTGCCTTCAATCCGACTTCCATTGATCTTTGCTCCTTATGAGATGTGTGAAACTTAGTAAAGTTTGTTTGTACGTAAATTAGTGATGTTCATCGTCGTGATCGTCGCCGTGGTGAGCTTCCATAGCCTGTACGGAGAACACGAGCGTTAGAACGGCAAACACGAGCGCCTGCACAAAACCGATGATGATCTCCAGGCCAATCATGATGCCCGGTACCACAAAAGCCAGCAGGAACGGAAACACCATCAGCACAATACCACCGGCGAAGATGTTACCAAATAAACGGAAGGACAACGAAACAATCTTACCGATTTCGGAGACAATTTCGATGATACCGACCACAAAGTCAACCCCGCCAATCGGACGACTGCCGATGTTGCCTAAAGCAGGCAGGTTGATGAACTTCTCGAAGTAGGCCGGGCCGAGTGCCCAAACGCCATAGGCTTGCACCGCGATAATCGCCAGGATAGCCATGCCAAAGTTCAGGCTCAGGTCGGTGGCAACCACACGCACGAACGGCGTAATGTGCGAGATGTATGGGAAGATGCGGTTGTTTTCCAGTTCACCAGAAGACAGCGGGAAAACCGCGTTGGGGTAAACCATCTGCGTGGCTTCACAGCTTGCTTCTTCCAGGGCACCCGCGCTGATTTCACCAGCGGCGAAGGCTTCTTCGGCTTCTTCCAGTTCAGCGAAGGCAACCGCAACCTGGTCCGGCGTGCCGAACACGTATTCGCGCTTGAGTTCCTCTTCGCTGTGGTCTTCTTCAGCCTCGTCACCCTCTTCGACGGCTTCCGTGTTACGGTTGCCCATCAGCAGCAGGGAAGCGGCTTCTTCGCCTTCACCGGCTTCTGCCTCGTCAGTGCCTTCAGCATCATCTTCTTCGGCGGCTTCGTCTTCAGCCGCTTCTTCACCATGATCCTCAGCCTCGCCTTCTACAGCGGCGTCCGCAGCGGCTTCTTCGCCAAGTACGCCAGCTTCGGCCTCAGCGCCCAGGCCAGGAACTTCACACAGGCCGTCTGCAATCAGGTCTGCGCCAGCAACTTCATCAGCAGCGGCTTCTTCCACTTCTTCCGCAAGGCTGTTGGACATCAACAGCGTTTGCACATCTGCCGAAGCCGCTTCGATTTCGATGTCGTCGCAGTAACCGGGCAGATTATCATCGAAAGTAGCCAGGCTGGAACAGTGCGCGGCGCGGTCGGTGGCGTAATCAGCGGGGTCGTACTCGTTGTAGTAGCTGTCCGTGACTTTGGAAAAGTGGATGCAGTCGGCTTCCAGTTCCTCGTTAGAGGTAACGCCTGCGTCCAGAATGCGGTCTACGTGCAGCTTCCACGTATTCGGCACACCCATTTCAGAGCGGGCATAGCCAGACGTGTTGGGGTAAGAACAGTGCATGTAACCAACGGATTCCACACCCGGCAGGATTTCCATCCAGTTGCCGATGAGCAGAAAGAAGAAAATGGATGCAACCAGCGGCCACAAGAACGGTGCCTTGCGGAACTTCTCCCCGCCCAGGCCATTACAGAAGTTATAGAACGTCTCTACAAAGACTTCGGTCAGGCCCTGCCAGCGGTCGGGAATTTCCTTTTTCCAGCCGTTGGTGTTACGCCACATCATGCCGACCCACAGAGCGGTGATGGCAATGGTGAGCAAGGCTGCAATGTATGTGTTGGTAATCGGCAAGCTCCCATACACAACAATTTCCGGCGGTACGGTAATCACCGGCAGCGCGGGGGAAATGCCCGCATTGGGGAGTACAGTGAATGGCAGCCAAACACAGATGAGCCATGCCACAATTACCCCGACTGCGAGGAAGATTAACCCGCGTACTCTTGGGTTCCCCATCTCAGAGTTTCCTCCTCATTAAACGGATAAAAGCATATTTCAACGTGATACCTCCTCGTCAGGTGTGTGTTGCACATAAGTTCCCTGGGTGTTATTTGGGGGCACTTGCGGAATAATCCGCTTAACTGCCCCTGTTGCTATCTTGAGCATAGTAAACAGGCTAACGGGCACACTCAGCACTAACAGGCTGATGGTGAACAACGGCCTGCTGCCTGTGCGGCTGTCTAGCCATAAGCCCAAGAAAAAGGCCGTGAAGATTATCACAACAGAGGCGAACCCGGCTAAGCCAGCAGTCCCCGCCAACAGCAAGTTCTTTGCCCTGCGAGACAGTTTCGGCCCCGTCATGGCACCTCTGAAAAATCGCTGTGCATTTTATCACAAGCGTGCGCTAATGCCAAAGTTTTCATTAGAGCATTTCGCCAGATCTCAAGAGAGCGGTGGCGGCATCTTGCGCCCAGTTGTAAACCGGGTTGACGAGTGCAGTGCCCAGCAAAATCACAATGACCGTCGTTAGCCCCAGCACCCACGCATAGGACGCGGTAACTGGCACGGGCTGCACGCTTTCATCGGCTTCATCAAAGTAGATGACTTTGACAACGACCAGATAGTAGTACACTGCGATTAACGAGTTGACCACACCCACTATTGCTAGCCACGTTAAACCAGAGCGAACCGCAGCGTTGAACAAGAAAAACTTGCCGATAAAGCCCGCCGTTGGCGGCAGCCCGGCCAGTGACAGGAACGCAATCGTCATGGTGAAGGCTAACCAGGGGTTGCGTCGGCTCAGTCCAGCGAAGTCAGCAATCATTTCACTGCCTACTGCTTCGCTGTAGATAATCACGACGGAGAAGGCCAGCAGATTTGTGAATGTATACATGAACATGTAGTAGCCCACAGCAGCCACGGCCACATCCGTTTGGTTTTGCAGGGCAGCCACGCCAATGAGCGTGTAGCCTGCCTGCGCCACAGACGAGTAAGCCAGCAGGCGCTTGATGTTGCGCTGTGACAGCGCAACCACATTGCCCAACGTCATCGTGATAGTCGCCAGTACGGCCATGAGCGGCACCCAGTACGTTTGCAACTCAACGCCACCCACGATGGCATCTACCGGGAAGACGACGACAAAGAAGCGAACCAGCAGCGCCATGCTGGCGGCCTTGCTCGCCACACTGACGAAGGCAGTCACGGGTGTAGGGGCACCTTCGTATACGTCTGGCGTCCAGAAGTGGAACGGCGCGGCGCTGATTTTGAAGCCGAAGCCCACTACAACCATCACCATCGCGCTTAGCAGCGGCACGGCACTTTGCTCAAAGACGATGGGCAACTGCGCTGCGATCAAATCAAGGCGGGTGGCACCCGTGAAGCCGTACAGCAAGCTAAAGCCGTACAGCATGATGGCTGAGGCAAATGACCCAAACAGGAAGTACTTCATGCCGCTCTCAGATGAGCGCAGATCGTCACGCTTGAACGTCGCCAGGATATACAGTGGGATGGAGATCGTTTCCAACGCGATGTAGACCATAATCAGGTCAGCCGCCGCCGCCACCAGGCACGCGCCTAACGTAGACACGATGATAATCAGGTAAAATTCCCCCCGGTCACCCAGGTCACGGGTACCGACGGCAATCAGGCAGGTGATAGCCCCTGCTGCCGTAATCATCACCTTGAAGATTTGCGCCAGCAGGTCGTGGCGAACCATGCCACCCCAATACAGTGCCCCATCTGGCTGAGAAAAGAGCGGTACCAATGCCAGCAAAATCAGGCCGAAAAAGGACACATATGCGATGTTGCGGTGCTGGCTGCTGGGTAAGTACACATCTAAAAACAGCACCACCATCGCCATAATGGCCAGCCCAACCTCGACGCTGAGGCTGGGCAGGCTTGCTAAAAGACTGAATTCAGGCACGGTTACCCTCCAAGAATCGCAAGAATCGGACGCATACCCACCTCAACCACAGGCGACATGACATCCGGGTAGAAGCCAATGACCATCAGCGGCACAGCCAGCAAGATCAGGATGATACGGTCGGACCAGGCGATATTGCCCACATCGGGGAACTTGGCGGCGTCGAACTCGCCGAAGAACACCTGATGGGCTACGCGCAGCACATACGCCGCCGTAATGATAATGCCCAACACCGCGATAATCGCAATCCAGGCGTAGTAGTTGCTCAGGGTAAAGGTGCCAATTTGCAGCGTAATGTTTTCTGACGCTTCAAACAGGCCCATGAAAATGGGGAACTCCGCAATGAAACCGCTGAAACCGGGCATCCCCATACTCGTCAAACCGCCGACGACAAATGCCAGTCCCACCCAGGGCATGACCTTAATGAAGCCGCCCAGGCTTGGAATGTCGCGGGTGTGGGCACGCTCGTAGACCATGCCCACGCAGCCGAAGAACAGCGCCGTCATTGCGCCGTGACTGAACATCTGCAAGCCACCGCCCAGCAAACCGCGTGCGTTCATCGTGGCCCAGCCCATGCTTACCAACCCCATATGACTGACCGATGAAAAGCCAATCACATACTTGAAGTCACGCATACGAAAGGCGACAAGTGCGCCCAGCACGACGTTAATCAGCGTCAGGAACACAATCCAGGGCAGGTGAACCTGAGCGCCGCTAGGCAGCAGTTGCACACCCACACGCAGCGCAGCGAACGCGCCCAACTTCATCAGCACGCCCGCGTGAATCATGGAAACGGCGGTTGGGGCGGCAACGTGGCCGTCTGGCGACCAGTTGTGGAACGGGAATACACCCGCCAGCACACCAAATCCGATGAAGATAAATGGGAACCACAGCTTGGCGAACGTCAGACTGTCGATGCCCAAAAAGCCCGCCTGGCTAAAAGCGCCACCCTCTGCGGCCAGCATCAACTGGGTCATGTTAAAGCTGAACTCGGTTGAATCGGTGGGCAGCACGCCGTTGGTGATGGCTGTTTGGAGTAGGGCCGCGCCTTCTGGCGTGAGGAAGAAGTTGCGGGCAACGAACACCATCGCAATCGCACCGACGAGCGCAAACACCGACCCCACGAGAATATATATCGTGAGTTTCATGGCGGCGTACTCGCGTAACACCACCCAACCCCATCCCGCAATCAGGATATACATGGGGAACAGCGCCAGTTCATAGAAGAAGAACAGCGCGAACAGGTCAATGGACACAAACACGCCAAAAACGCCCGCCACCAGCAGCAGGAAGAACGCCATAAACTCACGGGTTTGCTCTTCGATGCGCCAGCTAATCAGCACGCCTGTTACAGCAACCATGCCCGTCAGCAGCACCATCGGCGCGGTGATGCCATCAATGCCCACATGATAGGCAATACCCAGGCCATCCACCCAGCTATAGCGCTCTTCTAGCACAATCTGCCGGTCAAACATCGCCGTGCGATAGCCTGGCTCTGCGGCTTGCTCAAGCGCATCCAATTCTGTGTTGAGCATGTTTACCTGTGCGAGATAGCTAAAATACGACGCAGCAGACAGGCCCAATACCGTGAAGGCGGTCATCAGGGCCACGACGCGGATCGGCATCCGGGCTTCGCTGTCCATAAACAGGATGACAATGGCCGCGATGACCGGAACAAAGATAATCAGACTGATAATCGGAAAGGTCATTGGTGCCACTTATCCCATCAAGCTGGCCAGCATTAGCGTGACCGATTCATTAATCGTGACAAGAATCCAGTTGGGGGCCAACCCGGTAATGAGCATCAGCACCATCAGCGGTGCAATGGCGATGAGTTCACGCCGCTCAATTTCCAGGTTGGTGTTTTCCCACTGCATGTTAAACGGCCCGTGCAGCACAGCGCGAATCCCTTTGAGGATGTAGCTGCCAGTGAACAACAAGCCGAGCATGGCCAGTACTGTCAGCACGGTGTAAACCGGGAAGGCACCGCGCACCACCAGGAACTCGCTCACAAAGCCGTTGAGTCCGGGCAGGCCCAGGCTGGCCATACTCGTAAAGATGAAGATGCCGCCATAAATCGGGGCCTTCACCCACAGGCCACCGTATTGGGTCATATCGCGGGTGTGCGTTTTGTGATAGATGGCCCCGGCGAGCAAGAACATGGCTGCCGAACTGAGGCCGTGATTAAACATCTGCAACACGGCACCGTTGGTAGCGATGATCGCGTGGCCCATCATTTCGTCGCTGATGGTACCGTCCACGTACATGTGCCCGTAGGCAGCCGCTGTCACGGCGATGCCCATCGCCACAAAGCCCATATGATTCACGGAACTGTAGGCCACCAACCGCTTGATGTCGTTTTGACCGAAGGCCGCGAACGCGCCCAACACCACGCCAAGCATGGCTAGTGTTGCGAAGATCGTCGCCGCATCTGCCTGGAACACGCCCAGGAAGTTGATTTCGGCCACCCACACATCCGGGAAGAACGGCACGACCAACCGCAAAAAGCCATATGCCCCCAGCTTGAGCATTACGCCCGCCAGCAGCATGGAGCCTGCCGTCGGCGCTTCGGAGTGGGCGTCTGGCAGCCAGGTGTGAAACGGCCACACGGGTACTTTGATGCTGAACGCGATGAAGAAGCCAACAAACGCCAGCGCCTTAATCACGCCCACTGGCTGCCCCAGCAGCGTTTCACCGGCCCGCAGTCCCGGCCAAAGCTGTGAAATCGCCACAATATCGAATGACGGCTGCCCCAGTTCAGTCAAGGACATTGACCAACCGATCAACTGGGTGGCCAGCAGCATACCCAGTGTGCCACCCATCGAGTAGATAAAGAACTTGGTACTGGCATACAGGCGATTTTTGCCGCCCCACTGTTTGATGAGGAAGTAAATCGGCACCAGGCTCAGTTCGTAAAACAGGAAGAAAATCATCAGGTCCAGGGCGACAAACACGCCCATCAGGCCCACTTCAAACAACAGCAGCAGCGCCATGTGCATCTTGACGCCCTCATGCACCTCAAAGCTAACCAGTACCGACAGCGGTACCAGAATCCCCGTCAGCAAAATCATGCTGGCGCTGATGCCATCAATACCCAGGTGCCAGTTCGCGCCAATGGCACTGAACCAACCCTGACTCACTTCAAAGGCGTAGCCGCCATTGGTGGCCTGCCCGATGTAGCCATAAAACACAAAGATGCTGTACACGCCGATGGCGCTGGAAAAAATCAATGCCATCGCCCGCTGCAAGTTGTCGTTTTCTGGCAGCAGCAGCAGCACCAGTGCGCTAACGGCTGGCAAAACCACCAGCAGCGTCAGCAAGTTTTCAACAATAAACGTCTGCATTCGCTCTCTCCTTTAGGGGGCGGCCTGCAAAATGCCAGTCGATAGGGCGAGCGCCAGCCCGATCATGATGACGGCAATCGCAACGAGCAGCAGGTACTGCTGCACGCTCCCGGTTTGCACGCGCCGGAACCAGTGACCAAACGCACCCACACCGTCCGGGATGGCATCGCTAAACCCGTCAATAAGCCATGCGTTGAACATCTTGACAAGTTCGCCAGTAAAGTTGAACACTCGCGCCACCAGATGCAAAAAACCGTCGATCACACCCCGGTCAATCCAATCACCCGTGACGCGGGCAATGACCTGTGACGGGCGGATGAACACGATCTGGTAGAGTTCGTCAATGTAGTACTTGTTTTCGAGCAGCGTCCACACCGGGCCGAGGGCCTTCACAAGCGGGTCTTCTTCGCCAGCCTTCAGCGGCTCACGCACATACATCACCCAACCCAGGCCGATGCCACCCAGCGCGACCACAAATGAGGTCAGCACAGCGGGCCACACATCAACAAATGCGGGCTTGGGGATGGGGTGCAGCAGCGATGCGTTTACAAAATTAAAGAACGGGTTGCCGTCCCGCGAGAAAATCCAGCCCAGAACCGGGAAGTCTGGCGGGACGCCGACAAACCCCGCAAACACGGCGAAGAACGCCAGAATCACCAGCGGCAGCACCATCGGCACATTCACGATGGGATCGCCCAGGCTGGCGTGTTTGGCTTCTTCGGTGCGGTTGTCGCCCGCAAAGGTGAGCGCAATCTGGCGGGTGGTGTAAAACGCCGTCAGGAACGCGGCCAGCGCCAGCGTGAAGAACACGAACGCCTGCGGCCCAAAGCCCTCGGCCATGCCCAGCCAGGCATCGGCCAGGATTTCGTCCTTACTCCAGAAGCCCGCCGTAATCAGCGGGAAGCCCGCCAGCGACAGGCCACCCATCAGGAATGTCACAAACGTGACTGGCATCTGGCGGGAGAGGCCGCCCATGTTCCGCATGTCCTGCGGGTCAAAAACGTGATCGTCGTGTGTTTCAGGATGTTGGCCTGGGTCTTCTGTAGTGGCGGTTGGTTCAACAGGGTGAACCTCGCCCGCTTCATCGCCGATGGCCGCTGTTTCCGCTTCGTGGGGGTCATCGTGGCCGTGGCCGTGACCATGCGCGTGGTCATGGACGTGGTGTTCGCCGTGTTCCATACCATGAATGACGGCCCCAGCCGCCATAAACAGCAGCGCCTTGAAAAAAGCGTGTGTAATCAGGTGGAAGGCAGCGGCCACATACGCACCGATGCCGAGGGCCGCCACCATAAAGCCAAGCTGTGAAATCGTTGAGTAGGCCAGCACGCGCTTCACGTCGAATTGGGCGACGGCAATTGTGGCCGCGAACAGCGCAGTAAAGCCACCCGCGAACACCATAAACAGCGTGCCCGCTCCGAACTCGCCCGCGTGCGGGTTGAAGCCCGCTTCCAGGATAGGGAACATGCGGATAATGGCATACACCCCGGCAGACACCATCGCCGCTGCATGAATCATCGCGCTAACGGGTGTGGGGCCTTCCATTGCGTCTGGCAGCCACACATGCAGCGGGAACTGTGCAGACTTGCCCACTGTGCCGATAATCAGGAAGATAGCAACCAGTTCAGCCGAGTTGAGGGTGCCCCCGAACAGAATGGCCGGGGTTGCTTCCAGGAATTCCAGGAATGGGTCATTGAACAGCAGGTCGCGGAAGTTCAGCGTACCCACCCCGTAGAACTCTGCGGACAGCGAAAACAGATACACGATACCCAGCAGCATCAGCACGTCAGCAACGCGGGTGGTCGTAAATGCCTTGATCGCGGCTTTGTAGGCGCTTTCCTTCTCGTACCAAAAGCCAATGAGCATATACGAACACAGGCCCATCACCTCCCAGCCCACAAACAGGAACAGCAGATTGTCTGAGATGGTGAGGATGAGCATCGCGCCAGCAAACAAGCTCAGCAGCGCAAAAAAGCGGGCCTGTCGCGGGTCGTGGGCCATGTAGCCAATGGCATAGATGAAAATCATCGTCATGGCCAGCGGCACCATAAACAGCATTGCAGCGTTTAGCGGGTCAACCAGCACCCCAATACGGAAGAAACTGTCACCCAGTGCCATCCAGTTGATCTGGCTACCCAGCACTTCCTGGCCGAAGTTATCTATACCCAGCACAGAAAAGAACAGCCGCCAGCTAACCAGCAGCGCCATCACCACACCGCTCATGCCTACGATAATCGAGGCAATACGACTGCTATCACGCACAACGGGCACCTGCATCCCGCCGTAGTCCGGGTGGTGGCCACCGTAGTGCGGGTCTGTAGCCGGGAGCAGCTTGGCGCGGTTGGTCATCAGCGAAATAATCGCAAATGCCAGCAGCGGGCCAATCGGCACCAGCCACGGCAGTACATTCAGGTCGGTAAAGTTCATGTCTAAGCCAAACCCTCTCTAGTTACCAGCGCATCAGGTCAACATCTTCAACGATGACCGAACTGCGGGTGCGGTATACCGATATGACAATCGCCAACCCGACGGCGGCCTCTGCCGCTGCAATCACGAACAAGAAGGCGGCAAACACCATCCCGTTCACGTTCACAAGGTCAGGGGTGGTGTAGCGCCAAAAGGCGATGAGGTTGATGTTGACCGCATTCAGCATCAACTCCACGCCCATCAAAATCGCAACCGCGTTACGCCGGGACAGTACACCAAAAACGCCGATGCAAAGCAGCGACGCAGATACAGTCAAATACAGCCAAAGGGGAATCATCATCTGTTTGCCTTATTCGTTTTCACGGGCAATCACGATAGCGCCGACCATCGCCGCCGTCAGCAGCAGGGACGCCACCTCAAACGGCAGCACGTAGCCGTTGCCACTGACCAGGGCCAGGCCGATTTCGCGGGTCGTCGCTACGTCTACGCTAAGGGGCAGGTCTTGTGTAGTGGTGATGGTGCCACTTGGCCCCCACACTGGCAGGATAACCCCAACCATCAGCGCGACGAACAGCAACCCGCCCGCCATTGCCCCAACCCACCACTGGCGGTTAAATAAGTCTGTAATGCGCGTCATGCTGCGTGTGAGCATCACGGCAAAGATGAACAGAATAGCAATCGCGCCAATGTAAACCAGTACCTGAATCGCAGCCAGGAAGGGTGCGCTGAGCAGGACAAACAGCCCGGCTACCCCAAACAGGCTCAAAATCAGGTACATGGCACTGTGAACCAGATTGCGCGACCACACCACCATCATGCCACCAATGAGCGTGGCGGCGCTAAAAACACCAAAAGCGAGATACTGTGCAACCATAACTTCTCTCTCCTAGTCCCCAACCGCAACCGCTTCGGCGGCAACACGTTCAGAACGAATCTGGCGGCCATAGATGGCAATCAGCCCGCCTGCGATGGCCAGGTTACCGGCCAGCAGCAGCAGGGTGATGGGCAATACATTGGCAAGGTTCGCGTTCACGTACAGGTTGATTTCATCCGGGCCAATGCCAAAGCCGCCCGCCTGCGCGATCTTCAGCAAAAACGAGGTCACCACAATATTTACAATCGACACCGGCACCAGGAACTTCCAGTTAAAGTTCATGAGTTGGTCAATACGAACGCGAGGCAAGCTGTTACGCAGCAGCAGCATAAGGAAGTAAATCACAGCGGTCTTCAATGTCATGTAAACCAAACCCAGGGCGATGTTAATCAGCGCACCGGGGATAAACCCGAACAGTGTGTACTCTCTTAGGAAGATGCCCGGCCCCCACCAGCCCCCAAAGAACAGGTGCGTTAGCAGCAGTGCGTTGGTCAGTACGTGGACGAACTCGCCTACAAAAAACAGGCCGAACTTCATACCGCTGTACTCGATGTTAAACCCGGCCACCAATTCAGACTCAGCCTCAAGCAAATCGAAGGGGCCGCGCCCGGTTTCTGCCTGGGCACTAATAAAGAAGATCACGGCGGCAATCGGTGCCATGAAGAAGAACCACATCGCCCGCTGGCTTACGATAATGTCCTGGATGTCCATGCTGCCCGCCAGCATCACCGGAACCATCAGCGCCAGCACCAACGGCACTTCATAGCTCACAAGCTGTGCCACCACGCGGAAGGCACCCAGCAGGGCGTACTTGTTGTTGCTGCTCCAACCGGCCATCAGCACGCCCAATGTACCGAAGGACGCCACAGCAATCACGTATAGGATGCCGATTTCCAGGTCAACACCTACCATCCGGGCATTGGGCAGGCGTGGCCCCAATGGGATCGCCGCCCACATCAAGACAATAGACCCAACCGAGATGATGGGGGCAATGTTGTAGATGAATTTATCAGCACCGGCGGGGGTGATGTCTTCTTTGGTAATGATTTTGAGCGCGTCAGCAATTGGCTGAATGAGACCGGCTGGCCCCACACGGTTCGGCCCCAGCCGGTCCTGGATGCGGGCGGCGACCTTGCGCTCAATCCAGATGAGCGGAATTGCCAGCAGCAGCGGCAGCGTGGCGACAATGGCCGCAATTATCAATACAATCCAGAAATTTCCCATTAAGTGACTAACCTTTCACGGGGCCAGGCGGTGCTAGGCCCACTCCAGCGCGTCTTTACGCCAGGCGTAGATGAGTGCATCGGTGAGCAAGAAGATGAACAGGAAGCCCGCGCCAAAGGCGAAGAAGTCCAGTTCGTTAAAGGCGATGGCCCAGGGTAGCAGGAAGATCATTTCGACATCGAAGACGAGGAACACAATACCGTAGATGTAGTACTGAACTTTGAACTGAACCCAGGTATCGCCCACGGTTTCGACACCGCATTCATAGGTTGACAGTTTGACATCGTTGGGTTTTTTGGGGTTCAACGCTGCCGCAACAAGAATCGGGGTCGCTGGCAGGATGAATGCAATCACCAAAAACAGCCCAATGGGTGCCCACTCTGTAAGGACATTCATTATCAATTTACCCTGTGGAAAGCTTCTGCTAACTTGTTCGTGCAATTCGGAACAAACAGCAGCAGTATAGCAGTCCGGTCATGTTGTCGCAACGACACATCAGGCTTTTGCAAAGTCGCTAAAGCAAAAGTTGAAGGGCATGGTGCTAGTTGACAGAAAAATAGCGTCGCGCTTCGGGCAGATAGCGAAAATCAGTCTGCCGTAGCAATCCAATCACCAGATTATTAAGGCTGGCCAAAAACCGCCGGCGTTTGGTGTGGCGAATCGTACAAGCGTCTTCCCGAAAGGTGACATCTGGGGCCAATCCAGGTACTCGTTGAGTTGGGAACTGGCGGTTAAATAGCGATATTCCGTGCGCACGCACGCATGGTCAACGGTTTGCGCATAGGTTTCGGGCAGGGGAGTACGACTGTGACCGGGACTAACGGGAGCTGGCTCTGACAATACCTTCGCCAAAATGAGGCATGAAAAAAGCGGGTTTTCCGGTAAAGTGTGGTTTCTAAAGACGACACCGAACCGAAAAACCCATGCCCGAAATTATACCCCTGCTCGTATGCCTGAACGAACTGCTCAC
>DAOTTY010000314.1:0-2350 GCA_034437575.1 Anaerolineae bacterium
GTATACGCGAAACCGGCAAAGTGGGTGCAAATTTCGACCTGCATTTCAGCCTATTTTGCATATAATATGTTACAGCTTCAGTATCGTTAAACTGGGAGCCGCTCGTGTTCAACGTCGGTGAGGTGTACAGCCGTGCAAAACTGCACGCAACTTACGGTGGGCAGCCTCACACCCGCATCAGCACGCCTGCCGGGCACAACATGATTTTACTGTTTGCCAACCACAGCGTCACGCAAAACGGCACCGCCGGGGGGCATTACTCGTCTGGCTGGACGCAGTACGGCGTTTTTCGCTTTGTGGGGGAGGGGCGCTATGGCCACATGTCGTTTACACGCGGCAACCGTGCCCTGCGCGACCACCTGAACAGCGGCAAGCAAATTCACCTGTTTATCCGCTTTGGCCAGGGTCCACCCGATGCCGTGCGCTATGAAGGTGAATTTATCTACCGGGGGCACTTCTACAAAGAGGGGCTAGACGAGCGCCGCGATGTACGCCGCATGATCGTGTTTGCGTTGAAGCCGCGCTACACGCAGCGGGTCCCGGCCTCCGTCAAAACGGTGAACTCCTAATCGCTCTGGCCGTCGTCTTGCTTGCGGGCGTACTGATTGGCCTCTGCCTGCACAAAATCCAATGTCCCGGCGATGGTCGGGTCAGGCAGTGTATTTGGCGCGAGCGCATGTACCGCCGCCCCCAGCAAATCCACGTCCGTCTCGCTCACCCCCAGCGTCACGCTGCCCACTTCAGTCGCTTGCAGCGTTCGCAAATGCAGCGTGTAGATGTAACCCAGGGCGGCTTCGGGCATCAGGTGCGTTTCGGGGGACGTGGCCAGCGCAATGTGCAGCCGGTAGCGCAGGGCAGCGGCGGCCTTCGCTGCGACCAGCACCCCGGCCCGCTCAAACGTGTGATGTTCGTCTACCAGGGCCACACTCAAATAGTTGGCCAGCAGCTTCTCACGTTCGTCATCTGGCAAAAACCCGCTTACGTTAACCGCATCGTAGCCCATCGCATCCAGCATGATGACCGACGCCCGCCCGCCCGTCACCCGGCAGATGTAGGCGCTATCGGCACAGCTATTGCCCAGGTCAATCAACATCTGGACGGGGCCGCGCTCCCGCCTGAGCCGCTTAATTAGCGTGGCCAGGCGTGGCAGCATGTAAAGCTGGCCCCGGATGTTTTGCGTGTACAAAATCGTGATGCGGTCAGTCATGGATAGGCATCAATGGTAGCTTTGGTTTGCGCGATAGTGCTGCCAGCATAACACAGGCCGCATGGCCCACTGCCCGCCTGTGGACGCTGTGGCCGATTTTCTGAGCGGCTGTTTATCGGATCGTTATCTAATTACGCGCCGGTGCGTGACCCAGATGCAAACGACCGTCCCCAGCACCGGCAGCGCCAACGGCACCACCACTTCGGCCAGCAACCGCCCGGCCCACGTCAGGTTAGCCAGCAGCGGCACACTCACCCCCACATAGTAAAACACCATCACCGCCAGCGTCACCGTGACAGCCGCAGCCCGCGTGGGCAGCAGCAGCCCGGCCACCAGCGCCATCGCCGCGAAAAAGAACGGCTCCAGCAGCAGGCGCAGCGGCAGCGCGATTACCGCCAGCATGGCCAGCACCCGCTGCGGCAGTTGGTAGCCCGCCGTCATATCTGACCCCAGGTGGACGATAACCAACACCGGCAAGCTAAAGATCACCGCGCCAATCAACACAATATTCAGTGCTTCGATGGTACGCCACATGGCAGCGGCCACCTTCCCCAATGTGATGTGCGTCAGCGGCAGTGGGGAAACGCGCAGCAGGTCTAGCATGTTGCGTTCGCGGTCCTGGGCGACGGCGGTCGCCGTGTGGAAGACGACGGCCACCAGCACGGTGATGTATATAAAGCCGAGAACGGGCACCGTCACAACAGTAAGCATGGCGATGGGCAGCGTCAGCGTCATGATGACGGGCACAGGCAGCACCAGCATCAGCCCCGCCTGTACGCCCAACAGCCGTGCCAACAGCCCAAAATCTGGCAGCAGGCACTTCCAAAATTGGCCCAGTTCATAGCGGATCACCGGGTTAGAGCGCCGCGCCCAGGGTGGCAGATGGGTATCCATTTCTGTGTGGGTCAAATGACCCCACGCCTAAAGGCCATAGGCTTCCTTGCCATTCTCTCGTAACTGCTCAGCTTGCCCCCCACCCCGGCGCTAAAGCGCCACCCTTCCCTCATTTTGGGGGTAAGGGGCCAGGGGATGGGGGAATTCAGCCGAGTGCCTGCGTCGTTCCATTCTCTCAGGTGAGCAAATACAGTTCACAACGGGCTACAAAAACGCCGCAACAGGTCATTTTGAACCTCAGCGATCTAC
>DAOTTY010000315.1:0-5097 GCA_034437575.1 Anaerolineae bacterium
CTGCGATGCCTAAATCAAGTAATCACGCAGGTTATGGGCCAAACGCGGGTGGCGTAAGCGCCGCAGCGCTTCTTTTTCCAACTGACGAATGCGCTCGCGGCTGAGGCCGAACTTGTTGGCAATTTCTTCCAGGGTATGCGGTTCGCCGCCGCCCAGGCCAAACCGCAGCCGCAGGATGTGGCTTTGGCGTGGAGTCAGTTCACTCAGCACTTCTTCAATGGTTTCTTGCAGCAGGTGTTGGGTTGCGGCGTCAACCGGGCTAGGTGCATCCTGATCTTCGATGAAGTCACCAAACTCGCTGTCGCCGTCGTCGCCCACTGGGCGCTCTAGCGCAATCGCGTGCTGGCTGGCGTCCATCATGCCGCGCACCGCCTCAGCAGGCAGGGTCATCTCATCGGCAATTTCTTCTGGCGTCGGGCGACGCCCCAGGCTTTGTTCCAGGTTTTGCGCGGTGCGGTACATCTGGCGGATGCGTTCGGTCATGTGAAGGGGGATACGGATGGTGCGCGTCTTTTGGGCCAGGGCGCGGGTGATGGCCTGGCGAATCCACCAGGTAGCATAGGTGCTAAAGCGGTTGCCGCGCTTGTAATCATACTTGTCAACGGCCCGCATCAGGCCCACATTGCCTTCCTGGATGAGATCGGGGAAGGGCAAACCCTGGCCCATATAGCGCTTGGCAATGCTCACCACAAGGCGCGTGTTGGCACGGCCCAAATGCTCGCGGGCATCCTGCCCATCCTGGGCGAGGCGACGTAATTCAGCGATTTCGCTGCCGCTGGGGTTGTGGCACAGCATCAAAGACTTTAACTGCTCGCGGGCGATTTGCCCGTCTTCAATGCGCTTGGCCAGGGCGATTTCTTCCTTGGCAGTGAGGAGCGGTTCTTGCGCCATCTGCCGAAAGTACAGCCCTACCGGGTCATCGGCACTCACCGCGTTGATGTCGCCCATACCGGGGTCTTTCACCCGGTGGCGTCGGTCGTACTCCTCGTCATCATCGCCTGTGGTGGCCTGGGCAGTGTTGTCACCCTCCTGGCGCAGCTCAATCCCCATCTCATCTAACTCGTACAGCAGCGTCTCGATGGTGTTGAGATCATCCCCGTCCTCCTCCAAGACTTCTAGCACATCATCGTAGGTGATGTAGCCGCGCTGGTCGGCCCGGTTTAGAAGCTCTTGTATCACGTTTGTTCTCCAAGACTGTCCCTGCATCGTGGCAGGTGACGGCTGTCATGTTTGCAAAATAGGTTTGCGGTGTTACAGTTACTTACCGCAGGGTGTTGTTGCTTGCTTTGTATTATGCTAATGATGTCACGACGTTGTGGCGTCAGGGCCGCGTCACAAACCGCTCGCCGGGGTCGTTACAGATGGATTGCATCCCTTCTGGTGCATTGTGGGTAAGCGACAACCATCAAAAACTGTATTTGAAGACTGATTTTTTATCACTTTGATACACTCATTCTAGCATAAGATTTTTATGAGTGTGTGTTAACCCTAAATGAGTTCAAATTTCAAAACTTTAGCCGTGCTAATTTGCAGCCTGCTGCTGGCGGCAGCCCTGGGCACCTCGCAACTGACGCGGGATGCGTTCTGGTACGATGAAATTCTATCATACTATTTCCTGGGTGCGGGGCAGTTCGGCCCTTTTTTGCCACTGCAAGCCTTTTTGGAACGGCTGATTTTGCTGGACCGCTGGCCGCCGCTGTATTACGCATCCCTGGGCGGCTGGAGTTCGTTAGCGGGTTGGAATGCGTTCAGCGGGCGCGTGTTGTCGCTATTCTACGGCTTACTGGCCATTGCCGTCACATACCGCCTCACCGCAAACACAGCCGGACGCCGCACCGGCATCATTGCCACCGTTTTGCTCAGCACATCAGCCTTCTTTGTATATTACCTGCATGAAATGCGCGGCTACACCCTGTACACGCTCACGGTGCTGCTGTGCCTGCTGGCCTACTGGCGTGCCCTACACCACCTAACGCGCCGCCACGCCCTGATGTTTGTGCTTGCAACCACCCTGGCCCTGTACAGCCACTTTGCCAACTACCCGATGGTCGCAGCGTTGGGCCTGTATCACCTGCTGTTCGGACTGCGCCAGCGCAACGGCCCTCGCCTGCTTGTGCTGTTTGCCATCAGCGCCTTTTTGGCACTGCCCTGGCTGCTCGTCACCTATTACAAACTACAGCAAGGGCAAACCATCGGCCAAACCAGCCCCGATTTGCCCCTGATTGCGTTCTTCCCATCATTTGGGAACGGCTTCTGGCCGCTGCTGCCCGTGATGATGGCCGGGGCGGTATGGGCGGTCAATTGGCGGCGGGTGCAACTGGTGGCTGTGGTGGCGGTTTTCACGATGGCCATTACGCTGGTACTAAACATCATTGCCCCGTTTCTGTTTCATATGCGTCACCTGATTGGTGTGCTGCCCCTTGTGTTGATCTTAGCAGCGTTTGGGCTAGATGCGGTACTGCGCCGAGCGCCCCGACTGGCCGCAAGTATGCTGGCGTTATGGGTTGGACTCGGCATCTGGTACAGCTTCGACTTCCGGCACATGCTATCTACCCCCGGCCACGAACCCACGCTGCCGATGCCAGTCGTGCAAACGTTGACGGATGTTGGCGCGGCGTGCATCCATGAAGAGGCTGCGGTCATCTTACACCTGGGGCAGCCTGTGGTGCGTGACATGGCCTGGGAGTGGATTAACGATGTGGTGATGGTGTACTACTGGCAACACATGCCCTACCGCTACGCCCACATCAGCACCCTGGACCCCATCACCAATGAC
Source organism: Anaerolineae bacterium (assembly GCA_034437575.1). Lineage (GTDB taxonomy): Bacteria > Chloroflexota > Anaerolineae > Aggregatilineales > Phototrophicaceae > DAOTTY01. The sequence goes on from DAOTTY010000315.1 coordinate 2,777, forward strand.
GACCCCTACGGAGAAGACCCGCAAACGCAGGTTCGCAACCTGTGGCGCTATCAAACAAAAGCCGCCCGCTACATCGGGGAGGCGCAGCAGGTGTGGCTGTTTGAACTCAAGGACTTGCCACCCATCCGGCAAACCGCTTTGTTAAAAGCCACCCTCACCGAATTGGGCTACACCACCGAAACCACCGTCATCGACACGCCCCACCTCACAGGCCGCGTGTTTAGCCCATCACAGCCTGATATAGCCTGTGACCCGCTGCACAGCCCTACCGGGTCATAACGGGTGTGGAGTCCACCGCAAAAATCACGGCAAGGTGAATAGATACGCCACCCCAATAATTGCCATGAATACAATCAAAGCACGAGCGATTCGCGCACATCGTTCACAATCCCTTCCAGGTCATTGGTGTTGACGACAAAATCGCAGTGATCCAGGTCTACAGTGAGGACGGGGCTGGCAGTCCAGCGGTCAATCCACTCAGCATACAGGTCGTTAAGCTGCCCGATATAGGCCGGATCAATGTTCTGCTCGTAATCACGCCCGCGCCGCTCGATGTGTGCCAGCAGCGTTGAGGTGCTGGCCCGCAAGAAGATCACCAGATCAGGCGGCGGCAGGAAGCTGGCCATCGCTTCATACAGGCGGCGGTAAGTGTCGTAGTCGCGGCGGCTGATTTTGCCCTGACGGTACAGGTTGCACGCGAAAATCTCGGCGTCTTCATACACAGTGCGGTCTTGCACCGCACTCCCTGGATGATCGACCAATTGGCGGTGATGCTCTAAGCGCTTGCCCAAAAAAAACACCTGCGAGTGAAAACTCCAGCGCTGCATATCACTGTAAAAATCGACTAGATAGGGGTTTTCTGCATTGGCTTCATAAAAGGGTTGCCAGCCGAAGGTAGCTGACAGCAGGCGGGTAAGTGAGCTTTTGCCCGCGCCGATGTTCCCGGCCACGGCCACAAAATGATCGCGCTGGGGCACTGTGCGCGTTGAAATGCCAGCCAGTGAGGGTTGGATGTAATGGTTCATCATTCGCTTTCTTGTTCTAACCGAGCAGCAACATAAAACCGCAGCCCCTTACGCAGCGGTTTTCATGCTGTGATTATACGATTTGTTCTAGGCGGTGGCAGGCTGAATCCGGTTGTAAACTGGTAAAAACCGCCTACACCCGCTGCTTGAGTGTGGCCAGCCGTTCGCAGGCGGCTTCCAGTACGTCATCGGTTTTGCAGTAGGCAAACCGGACGTGTTTATCCCCGATGTGGCGGTGGTTATCACTGTAAAATGACCCCGGCGGGATGCACGCCACGCCCACTTTACTCGCCAGGAATTCCGTAAAAGCCATGCTGCCGCCATCGTGCAGGTCGCTGAAATCTGCCATGATGTAAAATGCCCCCTGCGGGTGCAGCGGCTTCAGCCCGGCAGCGTTAAGGCCCTCTAGCAGCAGGTCGCGCTTGCGGTCATACAGCGCGTTGAACGCATTAAAGTAGTCATCGGCCATATTAAGCGCGTGGGCGGCACCCATTTGCCCGGCATGGAAGATGGCAAACGATGTGAGTTGGTGGGCACGCCACACGCCCTGCATCAAATTCGCCGGGCCGGTCACCCAGCCGATTTTCCAGCCCGTCGCGCTAAACGTCTTCGCCATGCTGCTCACCCGCAAGTTGCGCTCGAACATCCCCGGCAGCGTGGCAATCGGCGTGTGACGGGCACCGTCGTAGGTCAGGTGCTCATACACCTCATCACTGATGCAAATCGCGTCGTACTGGATGCACAGGTCGGCAATCAGGTTGAGTTCATCATTGCTAAAGACGCGGCCTGTGGGGTTGTTCGGCGTATTGATAACGATAGCGCGGGTGCGCTCATTGAAGGCCGCCCGCAGCGCCGCCTCGTCTATCGTCCAGGTTGGCGGTTGCAGCGGCACATAACGCACAACGCCGCCCGCCGTTTCTATGATGGGCACGTAAATGTCGTAAAACGGCTCAATCACGATCACCTCGTCGCCGGGGTCAATGCTGCCGTACAGCGCATCAAACAGGCCCCCTGTGGCCCCAACCGTGACGACGACTTCTGTGTCTGGATTGATCGTCAGGTCATAGAAGCGGGCGCTGTGATCGGCCACGGCCTGACGCAGCACAGGCGCACCCCAGCCGTTGGCATACTGGCTGTATTTGCCGGAGTGCATGGCATCTACAAGCGCCTGCACAACGTCGGGGGGCGTGTCGAAGTTGGGGGCACCTTGCCCCAGGTTGATGGCATTGTGTTCGTCGGCCAGGGCATTGATCGTGGTAAAAATCGTGGTGCCAAATCCTTGCATACGGTTGGCGA
>DAOTTY010000316.1:0-2954 GCA_034437575.1 Anaerolineae bacterium
AGATTTCCCCAATGCTGTGTAAGTCTTCAGCCGTTTGTAGGGCCAGCACAGTGATATTATAGATGTATCGCTTTTGCTCGTACCAACCATGCCGAATTCGCAAAACGTTAAAACCCAACCGAATTTACTATACCAAGTTGCAAATGAGTATAGCACATTTTTTGGATTAGAAACGCATCAAGCTAATGCCTGGGTATAACAATAAACAAACACGGCCCCGATCATTAAGACGAAGCCGGTGATCGTTATACGGTGGGCTTAGCAACGACCCAGCTTGCCCCCCATCCCACCCCTTCCCTTATTTTGGGGGTAGGGGTGGGGGGTATTTAAGCGAGTCCTTCAGCAATTATTGGGCTTAGCGGTTTTCAACCGGAACGTACTCTAAGTCCATCGGGCCGACGTAGTTGGCCGTTGGACGAATGAGGCGGCCCCCAATCTGCTCAATAATGTGGGCCGTCCACCCGGCGATGCGGGCCATCGCAAACAGCGGTGTGAACGTATCCGTCGGGATGCCCAGCGTATACAGCACAATTGCGCTGTAGTAGTCCACATTAGGGTAGAGCTGGCGCTCGATGAAGAAGTCATCGGCCAGGGCTGCTTTTTCCAGCCCTTCGGCAATCTGGAACCACTGGGTATTGCCGCTTTTTTCGGCCAGGGCCTGTGCATGAACCTTTAGCACAGCGCCGCGCGGGTCAGGGGCTTTGTAAACGCGGTGGCCAATGCCCATCACGCGGGTGTGGCCGTTTTTGACCTGCGTCTGGAACCAGTTTTCTACGTTGTCTGGCTCGCTAATATCCAGGAACTGCATCATGGCGGCGGTGTTGGCCCCGCCATGCGCTGGCCCCTTTAACGCGCTGATGGCCCCCGTCACAGCGCTGTGCATATCTGCGATGGTTCCGGTAATCACACGGCTGGCAAACGTGGAAGCGTTCACGCCATGCTCGGCCAGCAGCACCAGATACACGTTAATGGCCCGCCAGGTGGTTTCGTCTGGCTCTTCGCCTTTGAGCATGTACACAAAGTTTTGGGCCAGGTTCAGGTCCTCACGCGGCTGAATCGGTTCCTGCCCGTTGCGGATGCGCTCCCAGGCGGCAGTGGCGGCGGCAATTTGCCCGGTCAGGCGGACAGCTTTGTCGTGAGCCACGTCTTTATCGGTATTGTTTTCGCCGTCCGGGTCATAGTGGGCCAAAGCGCTAACGGTGGTTCGCAGCATGGCCATCGGGTGTGCGTCTTTGGGCATCCCCTTCATCATAGTAATGATGCCCTCTGGCAGCCTGGCACCGACGGCAATACCCTTCACTAATTCGTCTAATTCGGTCTGGTTCGGCAGGCGGTTGTTCCACAGCAAAAATTCTACTTCTTCAAATAGGGCGTGTTCGGCCAGGTCTTCGATGCGGTAGCCGCTGTAAATCAGCTTGCCCTCCGCGCCATTGACCAGGCTGATGGCACTATCCCCGATGACAACCCCCTCAAGTCCGGCATTGGTAGTCATATGCGCTCAAACTCCTCGTTAGTAGGTCATTTATACGTTCAAACACAGCGATGAAGATACGGTGTGTTGTTACACAAAAGTCTGGTATGTGAGGTTTTGCACAAAGTACAGTATAGCACTGTGCCGTCAGGTTGAGCAACAGAAATCGCAGTGTGGTACAGGTGCATCTCAAGGGGGCACAACGTGATTTAGCCCTCGCCTCAAACCCCTCTCTCAGCGGATGGTGGAGGGCACAGCCAGCCTTTACACCACCCCATCCCGGTGATAGGCCGCAATGGTATCTTCATCTAATCCCAACACGTCACGCAGCACCTCATCCGTGTGCTGGCCCAACCCCGGCGGCGGACTCGTTACTTCCGGCGGGGTGGCGCTCAGCTTGAGGGGTGACGCCACAAACCGCAGCGGCTCGTCGTTGGTGGCGGTCATCTGCTCGATCATGCCCCGCGCCCGAACGTGGGGGTCATCCAGCGCGGTGCCCACGCTGTTAATTGGCCCGGCGGGGATGCCTGCCGCGAGTAGCTGCTCAATCCACCTGTCACGCGGTTGGGCGGCGAACACGTCTTCTAGCAGCGGTTCCAGCGTGTCACGGTTGGCGACCCGCGCCGGGTTCGTGGCATAGCGCGGGTCGTTTAGCAGGTCTTCCCGGTCGATCATCTGGCATAGAAACGCAAACTGGCGGTCATTACCCACCGCTAAGATGAACGCGCCATCGGCAGCGCGGAAGGTGCGGTAGGGCACGATATTGGGGTGGGCGTTGCCCAGGCGCGGCGGCGCAATGTCGCTGACGAGGTAGTTGCTGGCGATGTTGACCAGCGCGGCGATTTGCGTATCCAGCAGGGATATATCAATGTGCTGGCCCTGCCCCGTTGCCTGGGCGTGACGCAGCGCCGCCTGGATGCCGTTGGCGGCGAACAGGCCCGCAATCACGTCGGAAATGGCCACGCCGACTTTGTGCGGTTCGCCATCTGCTGGCCCGGTGATAGACATGAGTCCGCTCATGGCCTGGATGACGTAATCGTAGCCGGGGCGCGAGTGGTAGGGGCCGGTTTGGCCGTAGCCGGTGATGCTGCACATCACAACAGCGGGGTTGATGGCGGCCAGGTCGTCGTAACTGAGGCCGAATTTGGCCATGCCCCCCACCTTGAAGTTTTCTACGACGACATGGCTTTGTGCAGCCAGATTACGCGCAACCTGCTGCCCGGCTTCAGTTTTGAGGTTGAGCGTCAGGCTGCGCTTGTTGCGGTTCACACTGATGAAGTAGGCACTCTGGCGGTCTGGTCCACTTCCTAACCAGGGCGGCCCCCATTGGCGGGTGTCGTCGCCGCGTTGGGGTGCTTCTACCTTGATAACATCCGCGCCCAGGTCAGCCAATATCATCGTGCAAGACGGGCCAGCTAATACGCGGCTGAAGTCCAGCACGCGCACGCCGCTCAGTGCTTGGTTGCTCATGGGGGGTCCTCTC
>DAOTTY010000317.1:0-4765 GCA_034437575.1 Anaerolineae bacterium
TCGGTGATGGTGGCAAAGCCCGCGATGGCCTGTTCTTCCTGACGCAAAAACTGGTCAATCCAATACGCCTTCATCTGCTTGCGGACGGCATCGGAGCCGGTTGTTTTGGGCGCAAAGGCCCGCTGCACGAATTTTTCCAGCGGCGGGGCCATCGCCAGGGCAACGAGGGCACCCAGCAGCGTGCTAATCAGCTCAAACCGTTCGTTGTTGGTGACAACCGCGATGACCGCTACAAGAATCAGCAGGATAACGATGCCAATGAAAATGACACGAACAACCCGGTTGCTCTGGCTATCCCTCAACATTAGCGGCCCTCCTCAGTAGCTGCGCCCGTCCCAAACGAGGCCAATTCGGGCCGCTCAACCGCTCGTGGTGCCTGACCGATAAGCGTGACGTTCTCGCCAAGCCATATCCAGCCAAAGCAGCCGGGGGCCATCACGCGGGGGGGCACCAATCGGGCGTCGTCGCCGTCCACCTCCGGGGGGATCACCGGCAGGGCAGCCGGTGCCCGGTTGCGTGGGCTGTTGAAGTTACAGAAGCGGCCTTGCCCGGTGCGTTCTTCGTCTGCCTGCGGGGGGTAGGCTTTTGCCGCCACATCATAGGCGTAGTTTGTATCCGGGAAGACGATGAGGCAGTAAAGCGGGCTGTTGCGGTTTTCTGAGCGTGGCTCAATACCGTCTACCAATACGCACTCCAGCACGGGCACCCGGCTGCCCGCTGGCAAGTGAAGGATGGGATCACCGGGGGGCCACTGGGGCGGGGCCAGTTGAAGCGGGACACTCTGCGGCAGCATCAGGTTACGATACACCACCAGTGATTCTCCCTGTACGACGGCGTAGGTCGGTGGCGCGTCTGTGTTGTAACCACAGTACCGCCCATAATACAGGCTCAAATAGCGCTGGTAGGTGTCCTCGTCCACGTTGATGAACGCCCGCTTCGGCCCGTCCTGACGCAGCGATTCGGGTTGTTGACGCAGCACTGCAAAGCCCACATTCTCCTCAAACGGCGCGACGTTCTGATCCAGCGTGGTGTCTAGCTCCGCAATCGTGAATCCTTCATCCATCCAATCCCGGAAAGGGTCAACACGCTCTAGTGATGATGTGCTGCCCGGTTCCACTGAATCATCAGGCGTGGGGGTTGCCCCTGACAACGGTTGCAAGATGTGCGCCAACTCGTGCGCTTGCAGGCTGAACGTTGTTTCGTCCAGCGGCCCATCGCTGAGAGTGGCTGTGGGTAAGCCCCGGCCCGTCGTTCCATCAAGGATGAGGTGCGACCCCGCCGGGAACAGGTTCGGGTAGAACGGCATTTGTGGGTCAATATCCCACAGGTTATATGGGCACAGGTTGGCTCGCATCTGATCGGATTCTTCCTCCAACCACAGGCGCAGCAGCGGGTTGATGGTAATGATGGGCGCGGCTGTGCCTTCGAGACTGGCGGGCAGCACCCCGGTGAGCGTATTGACCCGCAGCGTGTGGGCCACCATTGCCTGCCGGTCATCGCCCGTTTCTGGGAGCGGCACCCAGTTACTCCTCCAGGAAAACGCCAAGTCGCTGTTTTGTGTCCCACCCATGATGAAGATGATTGCGCTAACCGCAAACACAACTCCCAGGATGAACTGCGTACCCTGATCTTGATTGGGGTAGTGCTTCCAGAATATCCACACGATGCTCGCCGCACACACCACCGCAATGGCCGGGGCAATCGGCAAGATGAAGAAATCATAACCCCCAGAGGCAAACGGGTTGTCCCCCAGGGTGATGATATACACATGAATGGCGAAAAACGCGGCGTAGAACGTCCACCAGGTGTAGCGCTCCCACAGGCCGGGGCGCTTCACCAATTGACAAAAGAGGTCACTCATATTGACATTGTCGCTTCTGAGTTGCTGAATGAGCAACGCCAGTGCCAGCAGCACCCCATAGATGATTGCGGCTACAAAAATGGGCATAACCACCAGCCCCGTCCAGTTTTGAACGGCGATAAAAAAGCTGGCGAAGGACTCTCCCTGATAGGCGGGGTTACTTTGATCGCCAAACAGGCTTTGCAGCGGCATCCCGTTGCGATAGGCCAATGAGCCAAAGTTCCAGATGACATAGGGTAACAAACTGAAAAACGCATACCCGTTGCGCCCCTGCTCGCGCTTAGCCAACCGCGTTTCTTCTTCTGACAGGTCATCCGGCATCAGGTTAAGTTGGTCCAGGTTCTCGCAGTTGGTAAGCCACTTCCGCTGGCCTGCTGTGTCACCGCCCGGTGGATTGAAGATTTCAATGAGGACAGACCCCACAAAGCGCAGAATGGCCCGGCGGTACAGGTAGATCAGCCACAGCACCAGCAGTGGCAGTGCCTCGTGCCGGGTGATGGGCAGTAGGCTGAAGAAGAACGTCGCCGCGATGTAACGCCCCTGCACCCACGCCGTCACCGCTGCCGTCAGGAAAAACATGAACGGCACTTGCGTCAGTGATTGCGACCCGTAATACAGATACCAGGGCTGCAACCACAAAAAGATCGGCACGGTGAGGAACAACACCAGGGGTACAAACCAGTCTCGCCAGCCCGAAGTGGATTGATTTGCCGCAGCGCTGTTGTCATCCTCTGCGTCACGGGTGCGCGTGAACAAAGTCAGCGCCAGTGATGTTGCCTCTGCCGTCGTCAGGATGAGCAGCACGACAGACACAATCCGCCGCGACGACAGCGAGAACTGCGACGGGATGAGGTACGTGAGTAGATTGCCAGGGCGGCCCCACTCATCCAGCACGAGGCGCACAAAATTGCCCGGTTGCAGGGCGTCCCTGGCATACATGTAGTGGGTCACCTCATCCTGTACTTCGATCAGTGGCAGGGTTTGCTGCGCCGGAGACGGAAAGGGTGCATCCATGTCTTGGGCAGCTTCGGCAGTGGGCACCGCGTCTTCAGGTAGTACATTTTGAATCAGGTCAGCATCAGTAATGGTCAGCAGCCGCTGCCGCTCTGGCCCGATGCCAAACTGCCATAAAGCTGTGAAGATGGCGCAGGCATATACGCCTGATAGCAGCCAGCGAAGGTAACGCGGGTGGTTCCGGTCACCAGTAGGGGCGCTCATGGTGCGCCACAGCGTCACTGTCATCAGTATCAGCACATACACAAAGTAAACCCGAACCAACACGTTCCTGTCGAAAAACACCCACAGGGTAAGCACCATCGCAGCGGCAAACACAAAGACAATGACAACCAACGCCGCCCAAACGGTGTTGAGCGGTTCATCGGTGGCATCCAGCCTATCGAGCAAATTCAAATACCATCCGGCAAACCAGATCGTGAATACCGTTATCACAACCAATGACGCAGCAATAACCGCCGTCGAAACGTCCAGGAAGAGCGACAGCACGTGGCTGATGCCCAACGCCAAACCAAACGCGAACAGCCCCACGAAAGTAACCTTGATGCTGCCCTCAATTAAATTGCTGATATATCTGGACATAACTACCCCCGGCTCTGCTCAGTTTTAGATGGATTCGTTTCGTCATCGTCGCCATTGGCAGCAGGCGCTTGTTTCGTTTCCTCTGTTTTTGTTTCGTCCCTTCTCACAGAGGGAGTCTCCACGGGACTGGTGTGGTGGGGTGCCGATGATTGCCCATTAGCCGCAGCGTCGTCATCGCCTGCTTGCCCCGTAGAGGATGTATTCACGTTGGGCGGGGCCTTCGCCAACGTTATCAACATGCTGGTAACGCCCAACACATTCACCAGCACAAACGCCCAAACAGCCAGTATATCTGCCACAGGCTTGCTAATGTCCGCAGCCCCCGCGCCAAGCGTCGGGAAGTCGATGGTGTCGAGTTCCATAAGAATCTGTGTCAGATTTATAGAAACCGTCTCACCAAATATAAGCTGGGTGTACATGTAGAAGAACACCAGCAAAAACGCATCGAAAAACAGCACTGCGCCCAACTTCTGGAGGAAGATGAGCCATTTATACTTCCACAGCGGCACTCCACTCATGATGAGGTCGCCTCCGCAGATTGGCGGCTGAACAAGCGACAGATTGAGGCGACGGCAGACGCCTCTTCACGCCGCAGCAGCTCGCGTACTAGCGCGACGAGTAAGCCGCCAACCAACACGCTAGCCACCCACCCTGTTGCCCCTATAGTGTGAATGTAGATGGCGAGTGCCCCGAAAACGACGACCAACGGTGAAGCGATGGCAACACCCATTAGCAGTAAAACCAGATACGCCGATAGCTTTATAAGGAAATTCGGCCAGAAGGTTAATAACACGCTAAAGGCAATACAAACCAGCACAATGATGGAAATAGACATGTGTAAGCTCCCAAAGACGGTGATAGCTCGGTTCACCGTCAACCCAACAACCATTAAAGATAAATACCAGGTTCCTTAAAGCTGAGGAACCAGTGTTGTTTTGCATACAATAACATAACACTAAAGAAATGCAAATTCAGATCAGAGGTGTGACAAAATTACAATGGGACTTTATGGTAATTTTTAAGCCATTGTGAGCCATTAAAACCGCTTACGTTCTTTTGTTGGCAATTATGAAATTTATCCGAATTAGTAATGACTCGGCCCTCACCCCAACCCCTCTCCCGAACAGGCCTGTGGCCCTGGGCGAGGGGGGATTGAGGGGGGTGAGGGCTTTATCGCCAATAATCTGAAATACACCCAGGCGCAGTTGCTATAAGCAAATTTGGGTGGGCGTGCTATAATGCGCTTTGTCCTGATGGCTTTTACGGATCAACACAGAAATTAACAATGAGCGATAACCCCAACGGCCT
>DAOTTY010000318.1:0-12272 GCA_034437575.1 Anaerolineae bacterium
GCAAGTTTACCATGTTTCAGGCAAAACGGGGGAGGCTGCTACCGGGGGGCTTACCTGCTGTCCGTTTTCGGCTAGATGCGTGATCCAGCCTGTAAGCGCCGTCGGCCATAGGGCATCTGCCTTTCAGTTAATTGTCAAGTTAAGCTGCCAAACTGCGGCAGTCCATCAGTCATGCAGTTATTTCTGGTCGTTGCGGTTCGTTTGGTGGTCTGCACCTTGTCCGCTAACTGGCTTACCATGCGCGACCTGGCACAAATATTCGGGAACGTCGTTGCCACGATTGGATGTAGCATCCATGACGGTATTCCTCCTTTTGCCTACTGGTCGGTGGGGGGTGGTTGGCCCGCCCCCCTAACTACCCGCGCTTCGCATAACATACGATGAACGGGGGGCAACCAGCACCTCCAACTGCGACCGCTCTGCGGTGGGGCGGGGGTCGTCAACAGCCGGGCTGTCGCCGTCCCCACCTTGACCGCCCTTCATCACACGGAACGCGGCCTGCCGGGGTTGGGCAGTGTCGAGTTCGGCAATCGTCTCGTTGGCGACGAAAGCGATCTCGTGCAGCCACCCGACGAGTTCTTCCCGCCCGCGCTCATTGAGCGTGTCCAGCGTGTTGTGGCTGGCTGCGGTGTGAATCGCATCGAGCGTGCCCAGCGTGTCCATCAGGCGTGCTGCCGTGTGCAGGAAGGAGAGCGTGTGCTGGTTGTTTTGCATGGGTACACCTTCTTTAGGTTATAACTACATAAAACAAAAGGGCGTGAGACCTTTCGATCTCACGCCCTTTTTATTGCTCAGGGTATTTTCTATGTCGCGCTTGGCCCTAGTCGTGCCAGTTGGCCCTCCAGGGGGTAAGACGCGCCACAGCGTGAGATCCGTATGTTTGCGTTAGCTCGATGAAATCAGGATTTGTCGAGCCTTGACTTAGCCAGACGCAACCTCGATTGAGGTCACCCTTTGCCGGGACTGGACGCAGCATGAGCGCACCGTCATGGGATGACAGAACATCGCACGACAAATAGGCGATGGTGTTGGTGCGGTCGATTTTGTGCGTTCCGGCAAACATTGCGCTATGCGCCCTTCTCTACGGATGTGTCATTCAACATTGCCAGGATGCTTTCGCCTGTAATAAAGACGCGCCGCATCCCGTTTGGCTTGCTTACCCTTAGATGCCCCTTCTTAATCAGCCGTTTGAGCGTACTCAGGCTGATGCCGAGCGCTTCTGCCGCTTCCTGCCTGGAATAGACTGCGCCCGTTTTGATTGTTGGTTTCGGAGCATTCGTTGTTTCAACCATGATGAAGTGCCTTCCTTTCACTTCCATGTTGGAAGTTAACATAGCTTACTAGGTGCGTCAAGAGACTACACCTATCTTAAACAAGTTTTAAAGGGTCACAAGGGCCGTTTGGTTGCAATCCCGTTATCCCCGCGCTTGACTTTTACAGCCCGTGCGCCTAGCTTTAAGGCGTCAAATGCGATGACGGAGACAGTCCCCATCACACTGCACCCCCAGGGAGTACGCGCCACAGACTGAGAGCGTGTGCGGGAAAGCTGCATGTGGAATTCCCTCCAGAGCAGACGGGTGAACGCGCCACCGCGCCAGTAGTCCGCTCCGCTGAACCCGGCGTTACAGGGTAATGAGCTGGACGCACAGCAGGCCGCTGCGCGTCAAGCAGGGTGGTACCGCGAGGCGCGAACACGGCGCTCTCGTCCCTGTGTGGGCGAGGGCGCTTTTTGTTTTCACACAGTCCATACACTGAGGAGAGACGTAACCTGTGAGTATGCTAGACGACCTGGAAAAGCTGCACGAACAGGCCATCGCTGACCTGGAAACGATCAACAGCAGCGACGGCCTGCGCGAGTGGCAGTTGAAGTACATCGGCAAAAAGGGCGAAGTGACGCTCATGCTGCGCAACACGGGCAAACTGCCCGCCGAGGAACGCCCGCAGTTCGGCAAACGCGCCAACGAGATCAAAACACGGCTGGCCGAAGCCTACGACACCCGCCAGGCGTTGGTCGAAGAGCAAGAACTGGCCGCCGACCTGGAAAGCGGCGAGATTGACATCACGCTGCCGGGGCGCAGCTTGCAGCGCGGCGGCCTGCACCCCACCACCCAAACCCTACGCCAGTTCTATCGCATCTGGGGCGATATGGGCTTTCAGGTGTTCCGCAGCCGCGAAGTCGAAGACGACGACACCAACTTCACGCTGCTCAACATCCCGCCGCACCACCCCGCCCGTGACATGCAAGACACGTTTTACACCACCGAACCGAACATCATCCTGCGGACGCACACCTCACCGGGGCAAATCCACGCCATGCGGGCACTCGGCAGCGATGGCACGCAGCCTATCCGCGTGATTCTGCCGGGGATGGTGTATCGCTATGAGCAGATCACCGCCCGCAGCGAAGTCCAGTTCAACCAGGTAGAAGGGCTGGCCGTGGGCCGCAATATCCAGATGAGCGACCTCAAAGGCACTATCGCTGCCTTTGCAAAGCGCTTTTTCGGTGAGGGCACCGCCGTGCGCTTCCGCGCATCGTACTTCCCCTTTACCGAGCCAAGCATGGAAATCGACGTGGAGTGCTTCATCTGCGGTGGCGACGGCTGCAACGTGTGCAAATACACCGGCTGGCTGGAAATCGGCGGCAGCGGCATGGTTCACCCGACGGTGCTGCAAAACGGCGGCTACGACCCCACCGTGTGGAGTGGCTTCGCGTTCGGCATGGGGCCGGAGCGCATCACCATGCTCAAGCACAATATCCAGGATATTCGCTACTTCTGGAGCAATGACCTGCGCTTTTTAGAGCAGTTTTAGGCTAAAGTTAAGGTCACGAACGCATCACGGAGGCAACACTATGGGCAACACGCTACAACCGCACACTGAACCGCTCCATCAACAGGTCGCCAAACTGCTGGTGTTGATCGGCGCATTTTTGGCGGGGGCCGCGCTTTTCGGTTGGGCTTTCAGGGATGTGGTTCTCAGTCCCGAAAGCTCGATTGCCATTGACTGGAAACTGCACATCTACCCTAGCATCGAAAATGGACGCCTGGAGTATCTTGGGCAACTGGGGGCACCCTACCCCCCCTGGACGATGTTCCCAATTGTGCCGCTTGGGCTGCTCAGCGATAGTCAAAGCTGGGGGGTGCTGATCTATCTGTATGCGTGCCTGTTTGTGATGAGCATTCCATTTACGGCAGCCCGCTGGCGCAGCTTGCTGGCCCTGGTGCTGGTTTGGACGAACTACTACACCATCCGCACGCTGTTGGATGCCAACCTGGAACTACTGGCGCTGTTTGGGGCGCTGGTGCTGGTGGCGGGTTACCGCCAACGCCAGCCGTTGCTAACGGCCATTGGCGTGCTGTTTGTGTTGGCGAAGCCACAGGTGGCCATCCTCATTGTGTTTGTAGTGGGCGTTTACATGCTTCGTACATGGCCAATACGCGATTGGCTGCTAACGCTGGGGTTGTGCCTTGCGTACATGGTGCCATCCCTGGTGTTTTATGGGCGTGACTGGCTGCTCAAAGGTGCCCTGCCGGGGCGCGAATGGGCGTTTGAAGGTAGCCTGCCAGGGGTCGAATCTCATATCGGTTGGGTGGGGACGGGGGTGAGTGTTGGATATGGTATGCCTGTCAGCGCTGTTGCGCTGTACGCTCTCGTTATCATAGCAGTCACGCTGTGGGGTGCCTTCCGCACCCCCTTCTATCTAACCCGCTCGAAAGCAGCGCTGCTGGTGTGTGGCAGCCTTCTTATTGCCCCTTACGCCTCCAACGTGAGCATCCTGACGGTGTTTGTGCTGTGTGTACCTGCTTTGCTTATGTACAACCTGCCAGTGGCTTTCCTGATGATATTGATACTCAACCTACCGATGTTTTGGCGGTTTGGCCTGTTTGGCCTGGAGGGGGGCGATCCGCCTCGATGGGCCTGGAATGTGCTGGTGCTTATCGCCTGGGCTGTATTGTGCGTGTGGGTTTACATGCAGCGTGACCTGCCGGAAGAAGACCTGAAAGCACACGTTTTAGCACGGCGGCAAGTAAACAGCGACGCCCTGCCAGCAGCCGCCACAAACGCATAACTAACAACAACGATTTTACCGAAACGCGACACAAGGAGAGAACCCAATGCTAGTCCCGCTTTCATGGCTCAACGACTACGTAGACGTTGACATCCCTGTGGAACTACTGGCCGAACGCATCACCCAGGCCGGTTTAGAAGTGGCCAAATTGCACTACATCGGTGTGCCGCAGCAGCACGTTGAGGGCGTGCGGATGCCCCCGTCCGATCATCTGGTTTGGGACCGCGACAAGTTGCTGTTGGGCGCTGTGCGCGAGGTCAAAGCACACCCAGACGCCGACCGCCTGGTGCTGGCGATGGTCGATTATGGCGGTTATGAACTGGAACAGTGCGTTACCGGGGCACCCAACCTGTTTGAATACCGCGATAAGGGGCCGCTTGACCCGCCCGTGTGGACGGCCTTCGCGGCTGAGGGGGCCGAAGTGTGGGACGGCCACAGCGACGACCCCGTCCGCATGATTCTGGAAGGCAAAGACCTGCGCGGCATCTACAACAAGAGTATGGTATGCAGCGAGAAGGAACTGGGCATCAGCGACGAACACGAAGGCATTATCCTGATGCACGAGCCGCCCAAAGACCGGCGCGGCCAGCCCTTCCCACCTGGAACGCCGCTGCAAGATGTGTTTGGGGATGTGGTGATTGAAATCGAACTGACGCCAAACCTGGCCCGTGCCTTCAGTGTAGTGGGGGTAGCGCGGGAGGTCGCCGCGATCCTGGGCAACGAACTCTCCTTCCCTGGATATAACATGCTGGCCGACGGCGCTCCCATCGCTGGCGCAGTCGAAATCGACATTCGTGAGCCGGAGTTGAACCCGCGCTTCACGGTTGCCCTGCTGCGCGACACCAAAGTGCAGCCCTCGCCCGCCTGGATGCAGCACCGTTTGCGGCTGGTCGGCCAGCGGCCCATCAACAACATCGTGGACGTGACCAACTACATCACGTTCGAGTTGGGCCAGCCCACCCACGCCTTCGACTATGACAAACTGGTTGAGCGGGCGGGCGGTGACCCCCCGACGATCATCACGCGGCTGCCCCAGGAAGGCGAAACGCTGCAAACCCTGGACGCCATCACCCGCGAGTTGCAGCCGCACAACATCCTTGTGACCGACACAGCAGGCGTGCTAAGCCTGGGCGGTGTGATGGGCGGTGCCGGAACCGAAATCAGCGAAGAAACCACAAACGTGCTGTTGGAAGCCGCCGCCTGGAACTTCATCAACATCCGGCGCACGCAGCAGTCACAAAAGCTGTTCAGCGAAGCCGGGACGCGCTTTAGCCGGGGCGTGCATCCATCCCAGGCGATTATCGGCTTACAGCGCGGGCTTGAGTTCATGCGCCAGGCGGGCGGCGGCCAAATCGCCCAGGGCGTGATAGATGAATACCCGCTCCCGCCAGAAACGCTGAATATTGACCTGCCGATTGACGAAGTGCGCCGCATCATGGGCATGGCCTTCGATGTGGACACTGCTGCGGACATCCTGCGCCGCCTCGAATTTGACGTTGCCATTGATGGGGACGTGCTGCACGTCACCGTGCCCGATCACCGCATGGACATCGGCACAGGGGTTGTGGGGCAGGCCGACCTCATCGAAGAAATCGCCCGCATTCACGGTTATGATGCCATCCCGACAACAATTATTGCCGACGAAATGCCGCCGGGGATGGGCAACCCGGAAGCGAGCCGCATAGAAACACTGCTAGATTTGCTGGTGGCCCTGGGCCTGCGAGAAAACGTCAGCTATCGCTTTACTACCCCGGAGCGCGAAGCTCAGCTTGTCCCGCCAGGTGAGCCGTCCAGCTTGCCGGATGCAGGCTATGTGACGATGGCCAACCCCATTGCCGCCGATAAAACCGTGATGCGGCATACGCTGCTGGTCAACCTGCTGGCCAACGCCGCTGCCAACGCCCGTTATCAGGGGCGGCAGGCCGTGTTTGAAATCGGCCACGTCTACCTGAAGGGGGACGAACCGCTGCCAGACGAAAGGCTGCGCCTGGGCCTGCTGATGACGGGCACGCGCTCACCCATCAGTGATTGGAGCGAGCGCGGCGAAGCGGCCAGGATGGACTTCTTCGACATGAAGGGCACTGTTGAGAGCATGTTGGCGGGCATGAACATCACCGATTACACGCTCACACGCGGCCAGCACACCACGTTTCATCCTGGGCGCAGCGCAACCCTGCACATCGGGGATGCAGTTGTGGGCACGTTTGGCGAACTGCACCCGCGTGTGGCCAAAGCGTTTGACCTGACGAGCGCCCCGGTATTCGTCGCGGAGTTCGACTTAGACACGCTGATTGCCAACGCCGCCGAAACCCGTGTGACGCCGCTGCCTGTCACACCACCCGTGTTGCAAGACATCGCGCTGGTGGTCGAAGACAGCATCACGGCGGGGGAAGTTGAGGCCGTTATCCGGGAGGCGGGCGGCGATTTGCTGCGGGAAGTCAACCTGTTCGATGTGTACACCGGCGACCCCATCCCTGACGGCAAAAAGAGCATCGCCTACAGCCTGACCTACCAGACGGACGAGAAGACGCTCACCGACAAGGAAGTGTCAAAGGTTCAGAATAAAATCGTCAAGGCGACCCGTAAGCAGCTTGGTGCTGAACTGCGTAGTTAAACCGTATCGTCCTGGTGGGGTTTGGCATACATCCCCACCAGATGCACCTGCCCCTGCGGGTAAACGGCTTCCAACAGGCGCTCTGCGGCGTTGGTCAGGTGAAACAGCGTGTCGTTAAGGGCCAGATAGGTCGGGTCGCTGATGGCCCGCTGCGTTTGCTGTTGCAGCCCCGCCTGCTCACAGATGTGGCTAACCTGCTGCGGCGTGTTCATGCGGTAGTACGTCGGGTTGATGAAGTCCTCGTCGCGGGCATAAATCGCTTTGACGAGCGGCTTACTCAGCCAGTCCGGCACCAGGCGGCGCAGCAGCACCACGTAATTGAGCGCGTTGGGCGTAATGAACACAAACCGTCCACCGGGGGCCAGCACCCGCGCTATCTCACGGGTTGCGGCCAGCGGCTCCGCCAGATGCTCCAGCACCCACGAACACGTCACCACATCAAACGTGCCGCTCTCAAACGGCAGCGCAGTCAGGTCACCCTCCGCCAGATGCGAAATGCCGAACCGCCCGTCAAACTCGCTGAAGTTCGTCAGGTAGCGGTCTGCCCCCACGACCATTGCCGCGTAGCCGTCGTAATCGGCCACCAACCCGGCAGGGCCACAGCCCACGTCCAACACCCGTGCCTGCGGCGTAATGAGGTCGGCCAACCAGTCCCGGTAGATGTCCAGGCCCATCTGATGACCGGGGATCACATCTGTTTTATAGCGCTGGCGGTAGCGTTCTTGCTTATCGAGGTTGAGCATAAGTTCAGGTGGGGGGATGACCTGTAGCCATCCCCGTGTGAGGGCGGTGGCTAAAAGCCAGCCGGGAAGCCCTGCGGCGCAGCAGCGGGCTGCTCAACCAGCGGGGCCGCCGACCCGAACGAAACCTCAGCCACTTCGACGCCTTCTAACAGCGAAAAGGTGCTAATGACCTGAGTGTAGTTGGCCACAGCCTCGGCGGTGTCGTCGGCACGCAGGTCAGCCACATGCAGGTCGCTTTCGCCGTTGAGCAGCGTCAGGTAGCCCGTGCCAGCAACGCCCTCAATGGTTTGATAGGTGTACGTCACATCATAACCAGACGTGCCAAACCGGTCTACCGCTTCAACGGTCGTTACTTCACTGACGTTGGGCAGGGCCAGCGCGTATTCACGGGCCGCGTCTTCGCTGTCGATGCTGTCACCTTCCAGTGCCTCAACGCGCAAGGCAACCCCGTCTGCCTCGATGCTGGCAGGCAAGCCCTCCGCCGAATCGGTGACTTGCCACGTATTCGGGTAGCGAATGATGTGGCTGTGGGCGTTGTCATAGTAGGATAACCAGTTAATGGGCGTATCCAGGAAGCGCTCATAGGCGGTGAAGTTGTCCGTCACCGTTTCCAGCAGGAAGATGAGCAGGTCAGTGGCGTTACCGGGTGTGACCACCCGCACGGAATACACATGCTCGCCGTCGGTCCAGGCGTTCTGGCGGGCAACATACGTCCGGTCGCGGAACTCAAGCTCAAAGTCCATTTGCAGGTAGGCTGTGCCGTTGCGGTTGACCGTTGTCCGCTGGGTTTCGCGCCAATCACTGTAATTGCGCCAGCTTGACCCCAACAATTGCTCATTGAAAATCGCATTCACAGCCTCGATTGACGAGACGGGTTCTGCCGGGGCGTCCATACTAACTTCCACAACATTATTGCTGTCGCGCAGCAGCAGGCGGGCGCGGTTGGTTGCCGCATCAAAAGACGACTCAATCGCCCCCCACTGTGGCGGCTGCGGCACGCCCACGCTAAACAGCCCATTGGCCTGAAGCACATTACGGTCTACTGTGATATTGGCTGTGCTAACGGGCGGCTCAAAGGTGGGCACGTCCGTCGGACGGGCGAGTTCGGCCTGGGCACGCTGCGCGTCCAGGCGTTGGGCGAACTGCATCAAAAAGCCGGTCATCAAACTCAGCACCATCACAATTGCCATACTGACGCCGAAGATCAACACGCTGATGCGTGTGCGTTTTTTACCTGAGTTGCTCATGATTGATTTTCTCTGTTCTATCTGAGATGGAAAGCGCGGCTATCATAGCGCAAAAGCAAATTGATGTTAAGTGGGGCACGGCGATTGACCGGGTACGCCCATAAGATAGCGAGGATGCCTTATTTTGCCCCTCTATCGCCCTGCCCGTAACGACTCAGCCCTCCCCCCTCGCCTAGCCGCGCAGCGGCGGTCGGGAGAGGGGGGATTGAGGGGTGAGAGCGAGTGTGTTATGCCAAGATACACCCGGTGCCTGAGCAGTTACACCACGATATTCACTTTGGGGTCCTGGCCGCCCCGGCTGGGGATAAAGATAATCTTCTTGGGTTCGCCGCCGTTCATAAAGCGCTGCGCGACTTCACTTTCTACGGCCAGCTTGATGGCCGTGGCTTCGTCAATATCTGCTGGCACCGGAACTGTACCGCGTGGCTTACCCTTCACCATGATAACCAGGTCAACTGTCTCGTCTTTGGCCTTGTCTGCATCGTAAACCGGGAACGGCTGGTTATGCACGCTGTAGTCCCCGCCGATGTGTGCCCACAGTTCCTCCGCGATGTGTGGGGTGAAGGGGGCCATCAGCCGCAGGTTGGCAGAAAGGGCTTCTTTCCATGGGGTTGCGCTCACCTTGCCATCGCGCAGCGCCGCCTTGATGTCGTTCCGCAGCGCCATCAACCCGGCGATGGCCGTGTTAAAGCTGAACGTTTCCAGGCCCGTGTCTACCTGCTGGATCGTCTTGTGGACGGCGCGTTCCAGGTCGCGGTCGGCGTCAGCATCGTCACCTGATGGCGCGTCACTGGTGGTGAAGTCCCACACATCACGCAGCCAGCGCTCCACACCGCTGATCTGACTGTCGTTCCAGGGGCCGCCCTTCTGCCAGTCAAAGCCGAACATCAGGTAAGCCCGCACCACATCCGCCCCGTACTGGGCAACCAGGGCGTCCGGGTCAACCACATTGCCCTTACTTTTGGACATGCGCTGGATTTCCAGGTGGTGCTTGAGTTGGTTGACCGTGTTCTCGCCCTCAATCGACGGGATTTCAATCAGGGCACCTTCTGGCACGTCCACGATGATTTCTTCGCCTGCTGCGTCACGCAGATGCAAAATATTCTCTGTGCGGCGGGTCAGCTCCCCATAAAACACAGCGGGTGCGTTCGGCATGGCATCCAATGCCCCGTCAACCACGCGGATGTTATCTGCAATCAGCTTGCCATTTTCTGTGCGACCCACAGCCAGCACCATGTCACCGGGGCGCTCTGCACCCAATACCTGCCCCTGGTTGCGCAGCTGCACAAACGGCTCCCCGAACAGGTCATCTTCTTCGCGCCCGTGTTCACGCGCAATCTTAACCGCCTCATCGAAGATGTTCAGGTCACGCATGGCCTTGGCAAACCAGCGGGCATACAGCAAGTGCATAGTGGCGTGTTCTGCCCCGCCTGTGTAGGTATCTACGGGCAGCCAGTACGCCGCTTCTTCCGGGTCGAACGGTTTATCGTCCAAACTCGGACTTAGATAGCGGTACCAATACCAAGACGAACACATAAACGTGTCCATCGTGTCGGTTTCGCGGCGGTAGCGCTTACCGTCCTTTTCTGTGTACAGGAACGGCTCATAGTACGTGAGCGGGCTGCGCCCGGATGACATGAACTCAACGTCCTCTGGCAGCGTGACGGGCAGCTCGTCGTCAGCAGCGGCTTGGGGCGTGCCGCTGCGCTCGTCATCTTCCGTTGCCTCGTCCAGCGGATACAAGATAGGAATGGGACTGCCCCAGTAACGCTGGCGGCTGATGAGCCAATCGCGCAGGCGATAGTTGACCGCCGCTTTGCCCGCCCCGTTTTCTTCCAGCCAGTCCAATGTCGCGGCAATAGCCGGGTTTTTACGCCCCTTCATGCCGTTGTTTTCCAGCCCATTGATAGGACCACTGTTCATCATCGTACCGGGGCCATCGTAGGCGGCTTCCAGGTCAGGCACAACAACAGGTTCTTCAACATCTCTTGGCTGCACAACCGCGATGATTTCCAGGCCGAACTTGCGGGCGAACTCAAAGTCGCGCTGGTCGCCATAGGGCACCGCCATGATGGCCCCCGTACCGTAGGTAATCATCACGTAGTCAGCAATCCAAATGGGCACCTTCGCCTCGTTTACGGGGTTAATAGCATAACTCCCTGTAAAAACGCCCGTCTTATCGCGGTTTTCGGCTGTGCGCTCAATTTCGGTGGCAACGGCGGCCTGCTTCACATAGGCTTCCACCTCGGCCCGCCGTTCGTCGGTGGTCAGCTTACCCACCAGCGGATGCTCTGGGGCCAGCACCATGAACGTTGCCCCCCACAGCGTATCCGGGCGGGTGGTGTAAACTTCCAGCGGGTCACCCTGTTCCGTCTTGAACGTGACGTTAGCGCCTTCACTGCGCCCAATCCAGTTCGTCTGCATGATTTTGACAGGTTCGGGCCAGTCGATTTTGTCAAAGTTCAGCATTTCGTCCGCATAGGCGGTATAGCGGAAAAACCACTGCGTCATCATTTTTTGGATGACAGGCTGGCCGGTGCGCTCGTCCTTGCCATCAATGACCTGCTCGTTGGCCAGCACGGTTTGCAGCGTGGGCGACCAGTTCACCAACGCCTCACCCCGGTAGGCGAGGCCGTTTTCAAAGAACTTCTTGAAAAACCACTCCGTCCACCTGTAATACTTTGGCTCGCAAGACACAGCCTCGCGCTCCCAATCGAACATGGTCCCCATGCTGCGAAGCTGCCCCCGCATATGGTCGATGTTGCTGTACGTCCACCTGGCCGGGTGAATGTTGCGGGTGACGGCGGCGTTTTCTGCTGGCAGGCCGAAGGCGTCAAAACCCATCGGGAACAGCACATTGTAGCCCTTCATCCGCATGTACCGTGCCCGCGCATCCGAGGGCGTCATGGCAAACCAGTGGCCAATGTGCAGGTTACCACTGGGATAGGGCAGCATGGTCAGGGCATAGTGCTTGGGCTTGCTCCAGTCTACCTCGGCCCGGTAGAGGCGGGTTGCTTCCCACTGTTGCTGCCACCTCTGTTCAATTTCCTGGGGATTATACGACTGTTTATCGCTCATAGCGGGTTAAAAGCTCTCCTGTCGTTCTGTGTGTTGGTTCCGTCCTGTTCATGGCGCTCGATTGTACCAGACAGGATGCAAATCGAAATGCGGCGGCATCCGCAGCAGGCTGTAAAACGCAAACAGGCGCACGATATTGTGCGCCTGAAGACGGTCTGTGCTATGCAGTTGTCGGGATTGTTCAGGTCAGCGACGACGCCTGCGCGGGGGCACTGGAATCGGCACAGGGACGCGGGCTGGCCTTTGTTGCGGTTGTGGACTGAGAAGACGATCCAAATCGTCTAAAAACTCGCGTGTGCGGTCTGCCACTTCGTCTAGCAAACTGCGCTTTTCCTGCTTACCCTTGTCCATCATAATGAAACATCCTGCTCTGGCTACGATAAATTAGACAAAAAGTCCCAGTCTTTATCCCAGGATGGGGCTTTGCGGGTGCATGTTGTGGACCTAAAGAGACTCGAACTCTTGACCTCTTCAATGCCATTGAAGCGCTCTCCCAACTGAGCTATAGGCCCTTGCATTAC
>DAOTTY010000319.1:0-1935 GCA_034437575.1 Anaerolineae bacterium
GAATTGGGGGCGTTTCCTGATGAGTGAGAAACACCCGAGGTTTGTATGGATAGTCGTATTATGCTCTATCCTGCCCCGGAGGGCAATTATGTTTATAATGGGCATTGAGACTGTTCCTTGCCCTATATCCATCGCTTGTATACAATCTGTCAGAATCCTATTAATGCCCGTAAGGGCATTGAGACGTCGATGGTAAACCATTTGATATCCCACTGAGGTCTATGTCAGAATCCTATTAATGCCCGTAAGGGCATTACGACCGGAGGTGGCGGAGGCGCTCCACAGACGCGGCATTCAGTCAGAATCCTATTAATGCCCGTAAGGGCATTACGACAGCGTGTGGGCCGATCCCCGCGAGTGGGTGGTGGAGTCAGAATCCTATTAATGCCCGTAAGGGCATTACGACTGCAGGCGACGAGCGAGGATGACCCCGTGGCGCGCCTGGAGGTCAGAATCCTATTAATGCCCGTAAGGGCATTACGACCCGAGCGTCCTGCCCGATCGCATCCTCCATTCACGGAGGTCAGAATCCTATTAATGCCCGTAAGGGCATTACGACCTGTATTTACCGCAGCCAACCACACAGCCATCGGAGAGTCAGAATCCTATTAATGCCCGTAAGGGCATTACGACGTTGAGTTACCTCGCGAGCTACCCGCTCCTGAAGGAAGTCAGAATCCTATTAATGCCCGTAAGGGCATTACGACCGAGCTACCCGCTCCTGAAGGAACTCCCGTACCTGGGGTCAGAATCCTATTAATGCCCGTAAGGGCATTACGACGCTCCTAGCAATGCCTTGATGATAAGAGTGGTATCGTCAGAATCCTATTAATGCCCGTAAGGGCATTACGACCGAATATACACCCGATGAGATCAGAGCGTATGGGACTTGGCGTCAGAATCCTATTAATGCCCGTAAGGGCATTACGACTTGAGTCCCCAGGTGATTCCCTCACACCGTGTACATCGGGTCAGAATCCTATTAATGCCCGTAAGGGCATTACGACGCCACGCTCTTCGCGATGAATGGCGCGAGGATGAACAA
Source organism: Anaerolineae bacterium (assembly GCA_034437575.1). Classification (GTDB taxonomy): domain Bacteria; phylum Chloroflexota; class Anaerolineae; order Aggregatilineales; family Phototrophicaceae; genus DAOTTY01. The sequence goes on from DAOTTY010000319.1 coordinate 1,046, forward strand.
TAGTCAGAATCCTATTAATGCCCGTAAGGGCATTACGACCCTGACGCTGGAACATTCAAACGATTGTAGCTCCCGAACCGTCAGAATCCTATTAATGCCCGTAAGGGCATTACGACTCCAGCTGATACAGCGCTATTACATACATCTAGTAGCAAGGGTCAGAATCCTATTAATGCCCGTAAGGGCATTACGACAAGGCGAAAATCCACTAGAGGTTTGCCGTACGTTACAGTCAGAATCCTATTAATGCCCGTAAGGGCATTACGACCGAAGCGCACCCACCTTGCCCTGCGTGGGCCCGTCAGTCAGAATCCTATTAATGCCCGTAAGGGCATTGAGACACGGATCATCATGGTCAAGCTGCCAGCGCATCGGGACAGTCAGAATCCTATTAATGCCCGTAAGGGCATTGAGACTTGTATATGGGGTCATATATACGCTCCGGATGTTTCGGTCAGAATCCTATTAATGCCCGTAAGGGCATTGAGACCGGATGCCTCTCCGCATCAGGCAGTAGGACTGCAAGTACGGTCAGAATCCTATTAATGCCCGTAAGGGCATTACGACTGTTCTGAACCAGGAACGCCACGTATGCTGTAAGGATCTGTCAGAATCCTATTAATGCCCGTAAGCATTGTAAAGATTTGTCAAGTCGGCGGCGCATAGGCAAGATAGAGGCAGGGGGCAATAGTCGAAAAACGGCTTCGTTTTTCGAAAAGAGGTGTAGAGAGGTATAGCGTCAAACACAGTCAAATAGCCGCTGTTTCGAGAGCAGGCCAGCATCCGGGGGGACCTCTCGCGCTCCGTGGCGCCCAACCACATACGGAGATATACGACCTAAGTGGTCATCATTGTACTTGCGGCGATAGAAAGCCGCGTAATCTTCGCGA
>DAOTTY010000320.1:0-6497 GCA_034437575.1 Anaerolineae bacterium
AGAACAGCGTGAAGGCCCACTAACGCCCAACGTAAATCAGCTTACGGTGATAGAGTCCCGTTTCCTATACCATTAGGGCGGAGTTGCATACACGCCGGGTGAGTGTGGCCAAACCCACGTTCACCCCCATTTTGCCTATTGAATAAGTGTAAGGATGACACACCCCATGCAGCGTATTTTGATTGGTATTGGGGCAGCGAGCCTGCTGCTCATCGGGTTGACAGGTGTATTTGGAGGTAACGCATTGCACGTTTCTGCCCAGGATGGCAACGGCGTAGGCGATTGTGAAGACCCGTTTGAGGGCCAGACCATTCGCTTTAACGTGAGCTTCTGGCAGGAAACCGACTTCTGCCAGCGCAGCATCGACCTGAGTACCGTTATCAGTGGTGGCCCGCCCCCAGACGGCATCCCACCGATTGATAACCCGGTCTACGAAAGCATCGCAGATGCCGCCGAGTGGCTTTCGGACGAGTCACCCGTAGTAGTGGTTGAGGTCAACGATGCCGCCCGCGCCTACCCACTGGCCATCCTGACGTGGCACGAAATCGTCAACACCGACCTGGGCGGCGAACCGATCACGGTCACGTTTTGCCCGCTGTGTAACAGCGCCCTCGTGTTTGATCGCACTGTGGACGGCGAAGTCCTCGACTTTGGCGTGAGCGGCAACCTTCGCAACAGCGACCTCATCATGTTTGACCGCCAGACGGATAGCTGGTGGCAGCAGTTCACGGGTGAGGGCATTGTGGGCACCTATACCGGCACCACGCTTGAGTTGATCCCGTCGCAGGTGGTGGGCTTCGCCCAGTTTGTCGAAGCATTCCCAGACGCCGAAGTGCTGTCCCGCGAGACGGGCGCTAGCCGCAGCTATGGCCGTAACCCGTATGCGGGCTACGACGGCGTCGAAACCCCGTTCCTGTTTGAAGGCGACATTGACGAGCGCCTCCCGGCCACATCCCGTGTGCTGGCCGGTGTGATCGCCGGGGAACCGATGGCCTACCCGTTCCCGGCATTGCAGGACGAAATTGTGATTAACGATACGGTAGGTGAGCGCAACGTGGTCGCCATCTGGCAGCCGGGCAGCCGCAGCGCCCTGGACGCTGCCCAAATCGACACCTCCCGCGACATCGGCACGGTGGGCCTGTTCAGCCGTGAACTGGCAGACGGCACCGTGCTGACCTTCACGCTGGACGGCAACAACGTGGTAGACGAACAGACCGGCTCCACATGGAACCTGTTTGGCCGCGCCACAGCCGGCGAGCTTGAAGGCACCGAACTGCGCCCGCTGTTGGCCGCGCCGCACTTCTGGTTTGCCTGGGCCGCCTTCCAGCCGGAAACAACCGTCTACGGCCTGGAATAGCCTCTCACGTTGGCGGGGCAACCGTCAGGTAAAATAAGAAGCGGCTGGCGCAGCGCACCAGCCGCTTTTTTGATTTGCCCACTTTACCGGAGCCGCCATGCGTGTGTTGATGATTTCCCGCTGCCCGCCGTACCCGCTGCACCTGGGCGACCGCCTGATTGTGTATCACCTCGCCCGTGAGCTATCCGATAGGGGGGTGCAAATCGACCTGCTGGCCTTTGCCGAAACCGCCGCTGATTGGTCACTGAGCAGCCAGCAGCACTACACCGGCTACTTCCATGATGTGATGCTGTTCGACACGCAGCGCCGCCCCACGTCGGAACTGCTGCGCCGTGCCCTGTTCCCGGCGGCACGCTTCCCGGCAAAGGCCGAAGACGCCTTCGCCCCGGAGCTGTGGCGCGAGATCGAACGGCGGCTGGCCACCACAACCTATGACCTGGTGCATCTGTTTGGGGGGGTGCAGGTCTACGAGTTTGAACGGTCTACAAACGATTTAAACACGATAATTACACCCTATGAGAGCTATTCACTGTACACCCGGCGCGTGGTGCAGCGTGGGGGGGGCGGCCTGTTCCAGCGCATCGCCAACCGCGTCAGCCATATGGCCGCCCACCACTTTGAACGCTGGATGTTTTCGCCCTACAATGTCGTGACCGTTGTCAGTGCGCGTGACCGCGACGAACTACACAGCCTCAACCCGGCCTTGCGCGTGGAAGTCATCCCCAACGGCGTTGATCTGGCGCGGTTCCCGCTGCGCCAGCGCCAACGCGAGGCGGCGCGGCTGCTGTTCGTGGGCAACTACGACTACCCCCCCAATTACGACGCGGCCTACTGGCTGGCAACAGAGATTCTGCCCCGCGTTCGGGAGCAGGTGCCCGGCGCGAGCCTGTGGCTGGTGGGCCACAACCCGCCGCCAGATTTGCTCGCGCTGCAAAGCGATCATGTGGAAGTCACCGGGCGCGTGGACGACGTGCGCCCGTACTACACAGAGGCGACGGTGTTTGTGTGCCCGCTGCGGATGGGAGCGGGCATCAAAAACAAAGTGCTGGAAGCGCTGGCCAGCGGCTGCCCGGTGGTGGCCACCCCGCTCAGTGTAGACGGCATCAGCGTGGCGGATGGTGAGAGCGTGCTGTTGGGCAGCACCACCGCCGCCCTCGCCGCGCAGGCTGTGCGGGTTATCACACAGCCGCCGCTGCAAGCCGACCTGCGGGCAACGGGGCGGCAGGTGGTCGTCAGCGGGTATAGTTGGCGGGGCGTGGCTGACCGCTACCTTGCGTTGTACCGTGAACTGAGCAACCCCTGACATGGCTCACCGGTGGGGCGGCCCATTCGCCATTAGACGAAAGCCGCCCCCCAAGCTATGCTAGGGTTATCTCGTTTATGGCACATAACCCAACCGGGAGATCACCAATGACAGAACCCAACGAAGCGGCAGTCGTCCGCCCAGACGTAGACATCGAAGATGACATCAACCACATCTTTAGCACCCTGGTGTCACTGCGCCACGACCGCCCTTTCGTCCGCTTTAGCGTGCAGGACGGTGTGGTAACAGTGGAAGGCAACATGCAGCAAGCCCACACCCGTCGGGCCTTTGAACAGCAGATTTCAGAAGTCGAAGGCGTTCAATCTATAGACATGGGCAAAGTCTATGTTGACGAGGTTATTCGGCTGGCGGCGGGCCAGGCCACCCCGCTCGAAGTCCACACTACGGTAACGCATGGGAATGTCATCCTTAGCGGCAAGGTGCCCGCTGGCCTGACCGTTGAGAGCCTGATTGAACGGGTGCAGGGCATCGAGGGCGTGCGCCAGGTGCTGCCCAACTTCCCCAAACCTAAGCAGGATTAGGCATGGGCTGCGTGTAGGCGTCCGTGCGGCGCATGGCGGGGGTCAGGTGGCGATGATCGCGCAGCAGCCGGAAGACCCCCAGCGCAGCTTCCACCTGAATGTCTAAACCCATCTTAGACAGGCCCGCCCGCCGATCTGGGAAGTGGATGGGGATTTCACCGAGTTTGTAGCCCAGTTTGTGCGCCACGTATGCAATTTCCACCTGGAACACATAGCCATTAGACTTGATCCGATCCAGGTCCAGGCCGATGATCGTTTCACGCCGCCAGATGCGAAAGCCGCCGGTTGCGTCTTTGGCCGGGGTGTTAAGCAGCGTGCGGACGTAAACCCGGTTGGCAAACCAGCTTAACAGCTTGCGATACGGACTCCATTTTTCTTCCACGCTGCCACCCGTCACGTAGCGCGACCCCAACACCACGTCATAGCCGCCGCGCTCAATCGCGTCGATAAGCTGCGGCACGTACTTGGGTTGGTGGCTGAAGTCGGTGTCCATCTGAATAAGGTAGTCCACGTCCGTCGTGCGGATGGCGTGCATAAAGGCGGCGGTGTAGGCCCGGCCTAAGCCCTGTTTGCCGGGGCGGTGCAGCACACTGATTTTGTCGGGGTATTGGGCGGCCAGTTCATCGGCGCGGCGGCCTGTGCCATCAGGACTGTTATCGTCTACGATCATCAGGGACAGGCCCGCAACAGGGAGCGCGAGCAGGGCATCCACCATATGATCCAGGTTTTCGATTTCGTTGTACGTGGGCATCACGATCAGGGTGCGGGCCATCAGCGGTATCTCTACGGTTCCAAAGGGCAAAGGTTTAATAAACAGTTTATGTAGGGTGAAGGTGACTGGCAAGTGCCAATGCCGCCTTTGCGCGTCGGGTACGACACTGCTAAGATAGCGCGACCTTTCACGGATTTGAAGAGAGCTTTCACTTTGGCTAACCCAATCGACCTGGCAACCGCGCAGCAGCGCCGCACGGCCCTGGCCGCTGCTAACCAGACGCTGGTGATGACCAACGGCCACTTTGACCTGCTGCACATCGGCCACCTGGACTACCTGGAAAAAGCGCGGGCGCTGGGCGATGCGCTGTTTGTGGCGGTTAACGACGACCCGGCCACAGCGCAGCACAAGGGCAGCGGGCGGCCTATCGTCCCGGCGCTGGAACGGGCGCGGTTGGTAGGGGCGCTCAAGCCGGTGGATGCCACGTTGATTTTCAGTGGCGCGACGGCGGATGCGGTGCTGGCCGCGCTCCAGCCGGACGTTTATGTGAAAGGGGGCGATTATACCCACAAGCCACTGCCCGAACGGGCCACCGTCGAAGCCTACGGCGGCACCGTCACCCTGATTGACTACCTGCCCCACCACAGCACCACCCAACTCATTCAACGCATCAAGGCGCTGCCTTGAAGGACACACCGCCTGTGACCCCAAAAACCAACCTCGCTGACGCCCCCCCCCCACGCAGCGACAACGTGCCGCCGATGGCCCCCAACGCCCGCGCCGCCGATGCGGAAGCCTACGCCCGCCAGCAGGACGAAGCCGCAGGCGTGGCCCGCGCTACCGGGATTGTGGCGGCAGGCAACATCACCAGCCGCTTTTTGGGCCTGGGCCGGGAAATTGTGCTGACGAACCTGTTTGGCGCTTCCCTGCCGCTGACCGCGTTTGAGAACGCGGTGATCTTGCCCAAAGCGTTCTATGATCTGCTCATCGGTGGGCATGTGAACAGTGCGCTGGTGCCCGTGCTGAGTAAAACCGCCGCCAGCAGCAGCCAGCGCGACTTTTGGGAGTTGGTGAGTGTGCTGGTGACGTTCGTCGTTACGCTGACGACGGTGCTAACGTTGGTACTGTGGCTGTTCGCGCCTGTGGTGGTACGCCTGATTGTGGGCGACAACATCGCCATCCTGGAACTCACCACGTCGCTGCTGCGCCTGATTGCCCCGGCGCTTATCTTCCTGAGTTTGTTTGCCGTACTCAGTGGCACGCTGTACGCGCTGCGGCGGTTTACCTTTCCGGCGTTTGCGGGGGCGCTGTTCAACGCCTCTATTGTAATCGTCATGCTGGCACTGGCCCCCACAATTGGCATCCGGGCGGCGGCGGCGGGCTGGCTAATTGGCGCGATTGGCCAGTTTGCGCTGCAACTGCCGGGGTTAAGCAACGCCCGCCTGCGCCTCTCGTTCGCGTGGAACCACCCCGGCCTGCGCCAAATCGGGCTGTTGTACATCCCGGTGAGCGTGTCGCTGATTATTGACACGCTGGTGGTGCGGCTGTTTAGCTATCGCCTGGCGAACGACACGCTGGCTACGGGCGTCGTCTACATGAACCGGGCCACGACCCTGATTCAACTGCCGCAGGGCCTCGTCGCCACCGCGATTAGCATTGCCATTTTGCCCACATTATCGCGGCAGGCCGCCGCCATCATCGACAGTGGCAACCGCGCTGCCAGCGAACGCGCCTTTAAAGACACATTCGGGTTAGGGCTGCGGCTGGCCGTCGTGCTGATTTTGCCAGCGGCGGTGGGCCTGTTCACCCTGGCCACCCCCATTGTTGACCTGTTGTTTGAGCATGGCCAGTTCAACCCGGCAGATACCGTCGTCACGGTCACGGCGCTGCGGTTGTATCTGTTTGGGCTGCCCTTCGCCGCGATTGACCTGCTGCTGATTTACGCCTTTTATGCCCAGCAAGACACGCTCACGCCCGCGCTGGTGGGCCTGTTCAGCCTGGGCATCTACATGGTGGCGGCGATTATGCTGGTGCCGCACATCGGCCTGTTTAGCCTGATGATTGCCGACAGCGTGAAGCATATCGTCCACGCGCTCATTTCGGGCTATCTGCTGGTGCGGCGGCTGCGCGGCCTGGGGGAACAAGGGCTAACCCGGACGACCCTGCGTGCTGGCAGTGCCGCGCTGGCGATGGGTCTGGTGGGATGGGCGCTGCTGCCCTGGTTGCTGCCCACGCTGATGACTGCCGGATTTTTGACGGAAAGCGGGCTGGTGGCTGTGGCCGCGCTGGTGTGCGGCGCGGTGTTCGTGGGGGTGGCGTGGGTGCTGCGGATTGACGAACTGCGCTGGCTGGTGCGGCTCATCTGGCGGCGGCTGCGCCCGGCAAGTGCCAGATAGCGTGGTACAGGGCTTTTGCAAAGTTGCCTGGCTGATCTTTGGGCGCTGCCCAAACCCGTCACTTTTTGAAAAAAGTGTAACTGCTCAGCTTGCCCCCCACCCCGGCGCTAAAGCGCCACCCCTCCCCCACTATCGCCGCTACGCGGCGGGAGGGAGGGGTTTGTGCCGCCTTCGGCGGTGTTCCCCT
>DAOTTY010000321.1:0-4673 GCA_034437575.1 Anaerolineae bacterium
CTGGCAGGTGACGAGCAGGCCGACGACAGCCCGGACTGGTTGGCTGATGTCGGAGAATCTGCCCGGATGGGTGCCCTGGTCACGCATGACTTGGCCGACGACGACGACGACGACGCTTTTGAATTCCCGGTGCAGCAAACGGCTGGCAGCGACGACGAACCCGACTGGCTGAACGACCTGGGCGACGATGACGAGAGCGATACTGCGGACGACTTCGACTTTGCAGCGGTCACGTCCGACGATAATGAACCCGACTGGCTTTCCGGGTTGGGCGATGACGAGGAAGACGACCTGGAACTGACAGGCAGCGACACCTTTACGCTGGACGACTTTGCAGAGCCGGAAATCGACAACGCGCCGTTTGATGTACAGACAGATGGCCTCAACGTGGAAGACGAGTTTTTCACCACAGAGGCAGATAACGCGGATGTGGCCGCCCCACAGTTCCCAATGGGCGACACCTCCGGCAAAGACAACTTCGTGGAAGATGAGCGCTTCCGCGTGGAGGCTGAACCGGCGGCTGTAGACGACGAAGCCCCCGTTTTCGCCCAGAGCGACGACGACTTCGCCACCTTCGACTTCGCCCAGAGCGACGACGATTTCGCTACCTTCGACGGCTTCGATGATGATACCGATGAGGGCGACCCCTTCCAGCCGGAAGCCCCTGCTGCCGAGCGCCGCGCCCCGGACTGGCTGACCTACGACCCGGACGATGCGCTGCTGCGCGAAAACACAGCGGCAACCCAGACCAACCCGGCAGTGAACGCCGCTGACTTTAAGGAAGAGGATACGGTTGCACCGGTTGCTACTGCACCAGATTGGCTGAATGCGATGGTGCCGGGGCTGGACCTGGACTTTGATGACCGCGACGACAGCCCCCTCGAAACCGAATTTGTGGAAGCGATAACCCATCGCAGCCGCGAAAACCGCCCCGATGAGCCGTCCAGCCGCAGCCGCGACTTCAACTGGCTGCTGGACATCCTCGACGAGGAGGGTCAGGCTACGCTGGCACCCATTCGCCGCCGCCGTCGCTTCATGTTCACGCTGCCGCCGCTGTGGCTGCGCCGCACCCGCGAGGCCGCCGCCCCCGCCCCGCTGGACGACATCGCCGGGGAAGATGTGGAGCAGGGCGACGAACCCGCCTGGCTGGATGGTGCCTTTGATGACCAACCCGACACGCCGGGCAGCCCTGACGACTTTGACGACCTGAACGACTTTGACGATCTGGACGACTTTGATGACTTTGATAACGAAAGGTCATAAATCGCGGGCGCACCAAATGGCAAAATGCGTTAACATAATGTCACATCGCCTGCTTTGCACGCTGACTGCGCCAACTGGAGAGGCTAAACGCCATGTCACCGTCTGATACGCCCGATTTCGAGAACATGTCGCCCGACGAGATGATGCGTTGGATGGAAAGCCTTGCCAGGCGGCAGGGTGCCAATGCTGAGGAATTTGTGACCAGCGCAGATGACGAAATCAATGAGATAGACGAAAGCACTTTCGTTGACGAAAGCCCCGGCTACGTTCCCTACGGTGAAAAAGCCCCCCCCAAACCGGAGCCGACTGCTGCGAAGCCGGAGCCGGAACCCGAACCGCCCGCCCCCGCGCCACAACCCGTCGCAGCCGGTGGCAGCGGCGGGATGGACTTCGACAACATGTCGCCCGATGAGATGATGCGCTGGATGGAAAGCCTCGCCAAGCGGCAGGGTGCCAATGCCGAGGAGCTGCTCACAACGGCAGACGCTGACATTGACGAGGTGGACGAAAGCACCTACGTCGATAACACCCCCGGCTACGTCCCGTTTGGCCAAACGCCCCCCGCCAGGCCCGCCCCCCGCCAGCCAAGCCAGCCCGAACCGCCTGCCCCACAGCCACAACCCGTCACGGGGGATGACATGGATTTCCTGGCCAGTTTGGCTGCTGGCGACGGCGGCGCAGACCTGCCCGACTTTGCCAGCCTGGGCGCAGACCTCAGCGACCTGCCCGACTTTAGCGACCTGGATGCCCTCGCTGCTGACCTTGACCTGGGGGGCGAGATGGGCACATCCGCTGGCGGCGACACAGACGCAATGGCGTGGCTGGAAGGGCTAACGTCCAGCCAGCCACAACCCGAACCCCCCACAGCCGCCAACCCGAAGCCATCTGAGGAGGTTACGAACCCGCTGGACGCTGGCACAGACCCGATGGCGTGGTTGGAAGGGCTGGCCCGCAATCAGGGCGCAAAGGACGAAGAACTGTTTACCGGGGGCCGCATTCCGCCCTCGTCAGCGCCGCCCCCGTCTGTATTAGAGGAAACCGCTGGCCCTGGCTATGAGCCGTACAGCGTAGATGACGAGGGCATGGACGACGCCAGCGACCCGGCAGCATGGTTGCAAGGGCTGGCCGGTACGGACGCCGTGGGCGAACCCGCTGAAGAACCGGTGTTAGATGCCAGCGACCCGGCAGCGTGGTTGGGTCAGTTGGCGGGGACGGACGAGGACACCGCCCCGGAGTATGTGGAAGAGGACGCCTTCGAGGATGCGAGCGACCCGGCGGCGTGGCTGGGCGACCTGATGAACGACACCAATGTGACTTCACGGGTGCCCGGCTTTGACCCGAACCCGCCCACCGTTCGGGCAGACCGCCCCTCGACCGGCGACCCCATCGCAGACATGCTCAACCGGGGAGAAACACCATCACCGGAGGCGATGCAGGCGTGGATGAGCGGCAAAATGGACGAACTCATGAGCCAGCCGCCGCTGCCCATTGACGAAGATGACGAGGAAGACGCCGCCCCGCCCGCCTTCGACCCGGACGCGCCCGCTGTGCCGGGCGACATCCCTGATTGGCTAACGGGCATGGCCCCGGCTGATGATGCTGACGCCGTTGAAAGCGCCTTCAACTTCGACCCGGACGCGGTACAGGGCGAAGCAGATATGTTCAGTCAAAGCCCAGTCACCGATGCGTTTGACGCCAAGCACGAGGGCAGCTTCGCCGGGGATGACTTCACCGAGGCCGAACAGCAGGTTGACGGTATGCCGGACTTCCTGTCGATGACTGATGCCGCCCCCGGCGAAGACTTCTTCGGGACGGGCCTCACTGATGGCGAACCCTCGCCGCTGCGTGACGAAATCGAAACGCCGCCGGATGTGGTCGATATGCCGGACTGGCTGCGCCAGGATGTGCCGATGGGCGGCGACTCGCTCATGGATATATTCGATACGGCAGAAGACGAGGCCGTACCAGCAGATACCACGCCTCAGTCCACCGAGATTGACACCGACCTGGTGGCACGGCTCACGCCGGAAGGCGGCGCTTTTGAACAAGACCCCTGGGTGCAGGCGCTCCGGGAAGAACAGCAGTATAACTACCAGACGGACAGCCTGCCGGACTGGTACGAGCAGCGCATCAGCGACCCGAATATCCGGGCGAAGTTTGAGCAGTTGGATGCCAGGCATCAAACCCTGGCCGCTGCCAACCTGCCGGTTGAAAGTGACCTGCCCCCCGGCCAGCGTGAACCGCTGCCGGACTGGTTCAACCGGGCATTGGGGGCGGCCCCGCCCACGCCCGCGTTTGATACGACCCCCGATGTGCCGACCGGCAGCGTTCCCGACTGGCTGCTGGAAAGCGTGGACGGCGGCCCGTCCAGTAGCAGCGGTGACTTACCGGACTGGTTAATGACCGACGCGGATGCGGGCAGCTCAGACATCCCGGCGTGGCTGACTGAAACCCTGCCGGAAGACGCCCCGCAGCCCGAACCAGAACCCGAACCGCAGCGCCCCGTGCCGCAACCGCAGCGCCAACCCCAACTGGCACCACAGCCCGCCCGTCAGGTGACGCCCGCGCCGCAGCAGTCGCCGGTGCCGGTGCCGCAGTCTGCACAGATTGACGTGGCCGCCACCCTGCAAGACGCGCAGCAGCGTCAGGGTAATGGGGACATCGACGGGGCGTTGCAGCGCTACGAACAGGTTGTGCGGGCCAATGCCCAGCTAGGCGCGGTTGAATCTGCCATGAAGCAAATCTTGGGGCAAAAGGAACACAAGGCGAACCCGGCGGCGCACCGCGTTTTGGGCGACAGCCTGATGCGCCAGGGCAAGCTGCAAGCCGCCCTTGATACTTACCGCAAGGCGCTCAACCTGCTATAATCCGCGCCGCGCACTCGCAGGCGGGCCGCAAAGTGTGCGGCCCGTTTTTTATTTCCGCGCACAACCATCACAGGAGAGAGAACTCGTGGAACGCACCCTGATTATCGTCAAACCGGACGCGATGCAGCGCGGCCTGGCCGGGGAAATCATCAAACGCCTGGAAAATCGTGGCCTGCGGATTATCGGCATGAAGATGATGCAAATTTCGGAAGACCTGGCCCGCGAACACTACTCGCACCTCACGGATAAGCCGTTTTTCCCCGGCCTGCTGGCGTATTTTACATCTGGCCCGGTGATTGTGATGGCCCTGGAAGGTGAAATGGCCAGCGCGATTACCCGTCAGAGCATCGGTTCCACGCGCCCGCACGAGGCCGAAGCCGGTACCATTCGCGGCGATTACTCTGTGGTGGCGGGGCGCAACCTCGTTCACGGCAGCGACAGCCCGGAAAACGGCGACATCGAAGTGAAGCGCTTCTTCAGCGATGATGAAATCCACAGCGGCTGGAAGCGCCCCGCTGACGAGTGGATTTTCGAGTAACGACT
>DAOTTY010000322.1:0-3038 GCA_034437575.1 Anaerolineae bacterium
GGGAGTGCCAGCATCTTGAGTGTGGGCGATCAGGTGCGCTTTACCCATCAGCTATTGCAAGAATACTTCGCGGCGAAGTATATGGACATCGAAATCGGGGCAGGGCGCTTACAGGCCAGCGACATCTGGAAGCCGGAAACCTGGTGGGAACGCACCAACTGGGAGGAGGCGGCGATCCTGCTGGCGGGGCTGTACAGCAATGATCCGACGCCTGTTGTATTGTGGCTGATGGATGCCCAACCGGAAATTGCCGCACAGTGCATCACGCGCAGCGGTGTAACACCACCACCGGATGAAACGCTGCTGAAGTTACGCACAGTCTGGATACCGCGCCTGACCGATCTTGAAGGCGACTCCGACCCCCGCGCACGGGCGGCGGTGGGGCGTGCTTTGGGCCAATTGAGGTTGAGCAACGGTGACCCGCTGGATAACCGGGTGGGCGTGTCGGTCATCCTGCGCGATGGTATGCAACTACCCGACATTGATTGGGTGACGATCCCCGCCGGCGAGTTCACCTACGAGGATGGCAAAATGACGCTGGACTATGATTTCCAGATCAGCCGCTACCCGTTGACCTACGCGCAGTTCCAGGCTTTTCTGGATGCGCCAGATGGTTACAGTAGCACCAAGTATGATTGGTTTGAAGGGTTGGCGGCAGATGATGATGACAAGCAAATGAGTGACCAGTATTTCAAATACTGGAACCATCCGCGTGAAACTGTGGATTGGTATCAGGCTGTTGCCTTTTGTCGCTGGTTGTCCTGGCGGTTGGAAGCCCTCACCCCCAACCCCTCTCCCACTGCTGCGCGGGGAGAGGGGGGCAAACCTGCCTATGACCCAATGAACCCGGCAACGTGGTTGGTGCGCCTGCCGACGGAATTTGAGTGGGAACGCGCCGCACGCGGCACCGATGGACGTGAGTATCCCTATGCGAGGCAGTTTGACGCGGCGAAGGGCAACACAAGAAAAACGAACATAGGGCAAACGAGCGCCGTCGGTATTTTCCCGAACGGGGCAGCGCCGGAAGGTGTGCTGGATATGAGTGGGAATGTTTTCGACTGGTGCCTGACGGACTACGACAGCCCACAGGAACGGGTGGGGGATGAGGACATACGTTCTAATGCCCGGCGGGTGTTGCGCGACGGATCGTGGGACCTCTATCATTACAACGCTCACGGCGCGTACCGCCTCGGCTACGATCCGGGCTACCGTAACGACGGTTTCGGTTTTGTTTTGGTGTGTGTGCGTGCCCCTTCTCTATAGTTTTTGCTGATCGCTGTTGGGGCGGTGCGGCGCAGCCGCAAGTGCGTAGCACTAGCCCCTATCCCGCGAAGCGGTCGAATTTAAAAATGGCTGTTATTTCCCTGGGTTTTTCATCCAGCCGCCCAGCAGCTTACCAATTTCGGCAATCATGGCGCTCACATGGCGGTACTGCCCGTCGTTGATCCAACGCCAATGATGCGCCAGCCGCAAGTAAAGCCGCAGCTTGTTCAGGTGGGCATCGGCTGACCGCAGATGCTTCTGGCGCGTCGTGCCGCCCTGACTGTGCGCGTCAAACAGCGCCTCCTGGAAGTCCAGCGCGGCGTCCATGGTGCGCTGGATGACGGTGTAGCGATACACCTTCGGGAATTTCTCGGTTTTGGGCAGTAGCCATGCCAGCTGGTCGATTGGTCGAATTTGCTCTTAGCCTACCGCAAAGCCGCCCGCCATAAGCGGGGGAAGTCCTCTGCCGCCGGATTTGAGCATCAACTCGCAGATCACCTGTTGGCGCTCCAGCATGAGCTAACGACCTTCGCCTACCAGCCGGGGGAGTACGTTCACTTTACCATCCACGACCCAAAAACACGCAAGATTAGCGCTGCACCGTTTCGGGATAGAGTCGTGCATCATGCCCTGTGCAACGCCATTGAGTCATTATTTGAGGCGCAGTTCCACCCGCACAGCTACGCCAACCGGGTGGGGAAGGGGACTCACCGCGCCATTGACACCTTGCAGGGATTCGCCCGCACTTATCGCTACGTGCTTCGGATGGACATCGTGAAACACTTCCCATCGATTGACCATGCGCTACTGTTCGATATTCTGGCGGACACGGTGCGCGATGACAATACCTGCTGGTTGATCCAGCAAATTATCGCCAGTGGCGCGGACGTGCTGCGTGATGAATACAAGATGGTCTATTTCCCCGGTGACGATCTGCTGGCGGCCAATCGCCCGCGAGGACTGCCAATCGGGAACCTGACCAGCCAGTTCTGGAGCAATGTCTATCTGAATCCACTCGATTGGTTCATCACACAGGATTTAGGGTGCAATGGCTATTTGCGTTACGTGGACGACTTCGCGCTGTTCAGCGCCAGCAAGCGCCAGCTTTACGAGTGGAAAGGGGCCATTATCAATTTTCTGGCAACGCTGCGGCTGACCGTCCACGAGACACAGGCGCAGGTGATTCACACACGGGCAGGCATTCCGTGGCTGGGGTTCGTTGTCTACCCCACACACCGCCGCTTGAAGACGCGCAATGTGGTGAAGTTTACGCGCCGCTTTGAACGCAATATTGACCTGTATGAGCAAGGAAGCATCACGTTCGCGGAGTTGGACGCCAGTGTGCAGGGCTGGATCAACCATGTGCGCTATGCCGATACATGGGGCCTGCGTGAGCATGTTTTCAGCACACATCCGATTCGCCCGCAGACGCCACAAACGGGCTGAACGCCCGCTGTGGGTTTTGTATGTGCCCGACGGCGCTGCTTGCTCTCCGTGCGGACGGGATCGCCCTGCGCCTTCTCTATTCCTCCCGCCTCGGCAGCCAAACCGTAGTCGGACTGCAATTCTGGAAGCCGTTTGTCCCTGATAAAAGGGGACGGCTCGTGTTGATGTGAACACCAACACTGTTGGAAGGGGCACAGACAAGTGGCACGCACCAAAACAAAACCGTTGTTGTTGTTACGGTTGTTTGGATTGTTGTTGTTGCGGTACGCGGCGCGCGCATTGTTATGATTGTTGTTCCCAAGCAACCGAAGGTTGCCGCCGCCGCGCAA
>DAOTTY010000323.1:0-7687 GCA_034437575.1 Anaerolineae bacterium
CTGAGTCGTTACGGTAGTTACCTAGGCGGCCTAAAAACCCGCGCTGGCCACCAGCGTCAGGCCGTCTAGCAGCGTGGTAGCCAACCCCGGCACAACTCCGATGATAAGCACCCCCGCCGCCGAGATATACACCGCCCAACGCAAGTACTCCGTAGAGCCTTCCGCCGGGTCGCCCGCTGCGTCGTCGCGCAGGTACATATTCACCACCGGGCGCATGTAGTAGTACGCGCTGGCCACACTGGTTATCACACCGATCACGGCCAACGTGTACAGCCCGCCTTCTACGGCTGCACTGAACACAAAGTACTTGCCGATGAAACCGCCCGTCGCCGGGATGCCTACCAAACTCAGCATGAAGAACGTCATCAGGGCGGCCAGCAGCGGTTGGCTGTTGCTCAACCCGGCGAAGTCCTCGATGTCGGTGCCCGTGCCGTCGGCCTTCTCGATAGCCATTAGCACCGCGAACGCGCCCAGGTTGGTGAACGTGTACGCCAGCAGATAGATGGATACCGCCGTCATCACTGACTCACCTGTGCCCGCCGTCCCGGCAGCGGCAATCGCCATCAGCAGATAACCGCCGTGCGCGATGGACGAGTAGGCCAACATGCGCTTCATGTTCGCCTGCACGATGGCCACAAAGTTCCCCAGCACCATCGTCAGCACGGCCACCAGCCCGACGGCCAACTGCCACGCGGCGTTTTCCCCGGTGCCAATAACCAGCACCGGCAGTGCAGACGCCATAATCCGCGCCAGTGCGCCCACACCACCGATTTTCGCGGCCACACTCATGAAAGCGGTCACATTGGTCGGGGCACCCTCGTACACATCCGGCGTCCACATATGGAAGGGAAACACCGCAATCTTAAAGCCGAGCGCCACCAGAATCAGGCCCGCGCCCAGCAGCACCAGCGTAGACGACGTGCCCACCCCCACGCTCAAGGACTGGAAGATTTCGTCAAGTTGAGTGGTGCCCGCGCCACCGTAAACCAGTGCGCCGCCATACACAAAGAACGCGCTGCTAAACGCCCCCAGGATGAAATACTTCATCCCGGCCTCTTCGCTCTTGAGTTCAACGGCTTGCAACTGCTCTTTGGGTTTGCTCTGGTAGCGAAATGCAGACATCACATACAACGGGATACTGAGCAGTTCCAGCGCCACAAAGATCATCACAAGGTCGTTGGCACTCGCCATGAACATCGCCCCCGCCGCCGCGAACAGAATCAGCGAGTAGAACTCACCGCGCTCGGCCCCGATGCGCTTGAGGTAGTCCATGCTCAGCAAAATGCCGATGAACGTGGTCACCAGCGTGACGAGGTTCAAAAAGGCGGTGGCCCGGTCGGCCACGAACATCCCTTGCAGCGATGTACCCGTCACATTGAACGTAAACAGGTTCACAATGAAGGCCGTCACCAGGATGCCCTGGGCCAGCCAGGCGGTTCGGTTCTTCCTGTCTTCGGGTATCCACAGGTCGATAAGCAGCAGGAAGCACATCCCCACTGCTACAATCATCGCCGGGATAACCGGGAACAGGTTAAGGTCAGCTATCGTCGGGATAGGCTGCATGGGCTATTCGCCTTCCACTTCGGCCACAACCAGATCAGCCTCACCGTCGGCAGCGGCCACGTCGGCACCGCCGTTGAGTGCCTCAATCGCAATCGTTAGCCGTTCCTCAACCAAATTTTCTGTCGCGCTGTCCATCGTGCGGAAGAACGTCCAGGGGCGCAGCCCAATCCAGAAGATCATGACCAGAATCGGCACCATCACCGCGATTTCACGCCAGTTGAGCGGCGGCAAATTTCTGTTCTCTTCTTTGTCCAGCTCACCCAAAAACACCTTCTGGAACATGTGCAGCATGTAGATCGCCGCCAGAATCACGCCGATGGTGGCAAAGAAGGTATACACCGCACCCAGTACCAAACTGCCATAGCTGCCCAACAAAATCGTGAACTCACCCACGAAGCCGTTCAAACCGGGCAAGCCCAAACTCGATAGCACCACCACCAAACTGATGCCCCCATACACCGGCATCGCCTTCCAAATGCCACCGAAGGCGTCCAGGGCGCGGGTATGACGGCGCTCATACAGCATCCCCACCAGCAAGAAAAGGCCGCCCGTGCTAATGCCATGATTGACCATTTGCAGCGTGCCGCCCTGAATCCCGGCGGAGTTGAGCGCGAAGATACCCAGCACCACAAAGCCCAGGTGGCTAATGGACGAGTACGCGACCAGCTTCTTCACGTCGGTTTGGGCGTAGCTTACCCACGCGCCGTAGATAATGCCGATGATGGCCAGCACCGCAATCGCCGGGGCAAAGTACACACTCGCCTCCGGGAACAGTTGCAGGTTGAACCGCACCATGCCGTAAGTCCCCATCTTCAGCAGCACACCCGCCAAGATCACCGAACCGGCAGTGGGTGCCTGCACATGCGCGTCTGGCAGCCAACTGTGCAGCGGCCACACCGGCACCTTGATGGCAAACGCAATGAAGAAGCCCAAAAACAGCAGCGACTGCGTGCTGAAGAAGCGCGTCGGCTCATTGAACGGGAAGTTAATCGCGCCAGACTGCAACTGTGCCAGAATGCCAGCCGGGCCGGGGAGCGTAAACGTGCCCGCCTGCAAGCCCACAAACAGGATGGCAATCAGCATCAACAGCGACCCGGCCATCGTGTACAGGAAAAACTTAATCGCAGCATAGCGGCGCTCGTCACCGCCCCAGATGCCGATTAAGAAGTACATCGGCACCAGCGAAACTTCCCAAAACACGTAGTACACGAACAGGTCTTGCACCACGAACACACCCAACATGGCCCATTCCAGCAGCAGCATGAAGATGTAGTACAACTTGGGCCGCCCGCGCTCCTGGATGATGTGCGAGTCGAAGCTGCTTAGCACGGCCAGCGGCATGATAAACGTGGTCAGCAGCACCAACAGCAGGCTCAGGCCGTCTACACCCACATAGTAATTCGTCTCAAAAGACGCGAACTCAATCCACGTCCACTGTTGGATCATTTGCAGGTTCGGGTTGGTCGCGTCGAAGCCTGCCCAAATCAGCAGGGATGACAGAAAAGTTGCAATCGTAAAGCCAAAAGTCGTCCACTTAATTTCGGTTTCCTGCTCGTCCTTCATAAACAGCAGCACCGTCAGGCCGACCATCGGCAAGAACAACGTTAGTGTTACAAGCATGGGTTTCTCTCTCCTGGCAAGCGGCCTAGCCGCCGTTCTGGAAAATCGGAATCAATAGGAAAATCACAACAAGAATGGCCCCACTTAGCAGCCACACCCCGTAGCTGCGGACGAACCCGTTTTGCGGCTGGCGCATCCGGTCCCCGGCCCACTGGGCAAAGCGGCCCAGCCCCAACACGCTGCCGTCAATCACGCCCCGGTCTACTGGCGTGGCCAGCATCTGCCCGGCCCGCTGGAAGCCCGCCGTCAGCAAATCGTGGAAGTCATCGTGCAAAAAGCGCCAGTCAATCACATCGGCCAGGAACTTGCCCGCCCCAATAAACGGATTGATGAACACCGCGAAGTAGGCTTCGTCCCACCACAGGCGCTTGTTGGCCGCGTGCCATGCCGGGGCCAGCGACGTTTGCTGGAGCGCGTCCTCGTCGCGTTCGGCGTCGTAGCCCCGCTGCCCACCGTAGAGGGTGCGGGCCAGGTAGATGCCGCTAATACCCACGACCAGCGCGATAATGGCCAGCAAAATCTGGAATTGGCTGGCGTGCGCGTGACGAGCGCTGTATTCCAGCCACGTTGCAAAGCGGTGGCCCCAGGGCGTGTTCATCGCGCCCAGCGTTATCACGAAAAAGGCCAGCACCACCAGCGGAACCGTCATCCAGGGGGTGCTTTCTGGCGCGTGTTCGGCGGCTTCGGTGCGCGGCTCCCCAAAAAAGACGAGTTCCACCTGACGCCACATATAAAACGCAGTGAAGCCAGCGGCTGCCAGCAAGCCAAACAGCGCGATAAAACCGCTCAGGCTGTGCAGCAGGTTGCTGCCGCCGCCCATGCCGAAGGCCCACGCATCCGCCAGAATTTCGTCCTTACTCCAAAAGCCCGCCAACGGGAAGATGCCCGCCAGCGACAGCGTCCCGATGACGTAGGTCATGAACGTAATCGGCATCTTACCTGCGAGGCCGCCCATGTTCCGCATGTCTTGCGCGTCGAACGCCTCAGCGTGACCGTGGCCGTGCTGATGTACGTGGTGGTGGCCGTGTTCCACGCCATGAATCACCGAGCCGCTGCCCAAAAACAGCAGTGCCTTAAAGAAAGCGTGCGTCACCAGGTGAAACATCGCCGGGACGTAGGCGTGAACGCCGACAGCGGCCACCATAAACCCAAGCTGCGACACCGTGGAGTAGGCCAGCACGCGCTTGATGTCCCACTGGCCGATGGCAATAAAGCCCGCCACCAGTGCCGTCACCACCCCGATGATCGTCACTATGAATGAGGTCACATCGGCGTAGTCAAAGAAGGTGTTGGCACGCACCATCATGTACACGCCCGCCGTCACCATCGTTGCCGCATGGATGAGCGCACTCACCGGGGTGGGGCCAGCCATGGCGTCGGGCAGCCACACAAACAGCGGTATCTGCGCGGATTTACCCGTTGCGCCCAGCAGCATGAACAGCGTGATAATCGTCACCACCACACCAAAGCGGAACTCAAACGGGCCAAACAGCACACTGATCGCCTCGCCTGATTCTTCCTGCTCCGCAATCATGCGCTCTGCCTGCCCAAAGATGCCCATCTGCGCCATTGTCAGGTGGCTGTTATCCGGGAAGGCCGGGGCCGCAGCCAGCGCCGGGTCAGTAGCGTGGTCTTCGCCCTGATCGTCTTCCACTTCTTCAGCGTATGAATTCGAGGCCAACACCAACGCCGCGCCCAGCGCCGCCTCGCCCTCAGCGTCTTCGCCGTGATGATCGCCCCAGGCCGCGCCCGTTTGCACATCCGGGTTGACGACCTCACCCGGCTTAAAGAAGTCCAGCGTGCCAAACGTCCAGAACGTCAGGAAGATGGCCATGAGCAGGCCAAAGTCGCCCACACGGTTAGCAATAAACGCCTTACGGGCGGCGTTTGCGTTGCGGTAGCCCTCGCCGTCCGTCTTGTCAAACCAGAAGCCAATCAACAGGTAAGAGGCCAACCCCACGCCCTCCCAGCCGACGAACAGCATCAGCAGGTTGTTCCCGGTGACCAGAATCAGCATGAAGGCCAGGAACAGGTTGAGGTAGGCGAAAAAGCGAGCAAAACGCTCATCGCCGTGCATGTAGCCCACCGCATACACATGGATCAGCGTGCCCACGCCGGTAATCACCAGCATCATGGTTACGCTCAGCGTATCCACGCGCATTTGCCAGGGGATTTCTAGCCCCGCCGACGGAACGCGCAGCCACGAGTCGAAGAAAAACGGATTGATGATGGCTTCCTGGTAGTTCGTGGCCAGCAGGTTAAAGTACAGCAGCAGCGCCACGATAAACGCGCCCGTTGACGCAAAGATACCGATCAGCGCGGACTGCTTTTCTTCCAGGCGGCTGCCCCAGAAAATGTTGATAAACGACCCCAGCGCTGGGATCAGGATAATAAGCGGTACAATTTGGGACATCTAACGCTAGCCTTCCAATTGGTGTAACTCGTCAATGTCGATGGTCTGCTTACTGCGGAAAATCGCCACGATGAGGGCCAGCCCCACCGCCACTTCTGCCGCGGCCACAGTCATGACAAAAAACACAAACAAATGGCCGTCCAGGTTGTTCCACTGGCGGGCAAACGCGACCAGGGCCAAATTGCCCGCGTTAAGCATCAACTCAACGGACATAAATATGAGGATGGCATTGCGCCGCAGCAGCACACCCAACGTGCCGATCACAAACAGCACAAAACTCAATATGACGTAGGCTTCTACTTCTACTGGTGATGCCGGTAACATAACGTCTCCATCTCTTGCCGTTCAAATCGGGGGGGGCGTGCCCCGCATCGGTGTGTGTTGTTTCAGTCTGTGGCGGCCCCTACACGTTTGGCACGATAGGGGCGCACCCGTGTGTGCGCCCGCTTGCATACCCCCGGACTAATCCCCGGCAGGCTGACCGCTGCCATCGCTGCCGCTGCTTATGCGCGGCGCGTCGTCGTCGCTGCTCACCTGGCTGGCAATGACGCTCGTTAGCGGGCGGCTCACGCGGCGGCGTACCGCCCGTCGGGCGGCACTGGGCTGGCCTTCCGGCGCGACCTGCTGCTGCGCGATCAAAATCACGCCCACCAGCGAGGCCAACAGCACCAGGGCCACCAACTGCATCGGCAGCAGATACTCCACGAACAGCATTTCACCCACGGCCTGCGGGCTGCCAAACACACTGAACGTCACATCATCCAGGTAGCGCACCGTTGGCGATTCCGTCCCGGCAACCGCGCCCATTAGCAGCAATGTGGTGGTGTTGCGCTCAAACTCGCGGTTAGGGATGCTGAACAACGGCTGGCCCTCACCGTCGTCAGCTTCGGCCTGTGCCGGGGGCATCAGGCGCAGGGAGTTGTAGCGGCCTTCGTTCAGCAGCAGCGGCGCGCTGGCTTCCCCCGTTGGGATTTCCTCAATCAATACGCTGGTATCGCCAATCCGATTAAACGCCCCCGTATCCGAAAGGGCTGCGTTTTGCTCAATGCCGTTGAAGACCACCACCCGCGCCTGATCGTTCGCAGGCGGGTTATAGTCCACATCAAACACAGATACCGTGCGGGTCGGGTTCCCTTCGTGCAAAATCGTCTCGTACTGGTCGTACAGCACCACCGTCGTGACGACGTTCGGGGCCTGCGGCGCTGCGACGGCCAGCGTGCCTTCCCACACCACTGGCGCTTCGGCTTCTTCGCCTGCTTCGGCCAGCACCACCTGGGAAACAACCACGTCATAGTCGCCCGGTGCCAGCTCTAAAAAGTCGCTCGTTTCGCCAAAGGCGACCTCACCGGCGATCACTTCACCCTCTACAGCGATTTGAGCAAGGCCCACACTCTGTGCCCCGTGAACGACGCGCACAACGGGCTGCGCCTGCGGGTCGATGGTGTCTACCGTGTTACTCGCCAGCAGGATACCGACGACGACCAGCAGCACCAGGGACATCAACACAGCGGCAAGGGTGTACGCCCGCGACCCCGGCAGCGTGCCCATCACCCGAATGGCGGGTTCGGCCTGTTCTGCCCCTAACAGCATAATCACAAACAGGAACAGCACCATAATCGCACCCGCGTAAACGGCCAACTGCACCATCGCCAAAAAGGGCGCGTCCAACATCAAAAAGAAGAAGGCCACGCAAGCAAAGTTCAAAATCAGGAACAGCGCCGCGTGGACGGCGTTATCACTAAGCAGCATCAGGGTCGCGGCCACCACAGCAATCACGCCCACGATGATAAACAGATACATTTCAACCATAGACAAAGCCCTCAATTGGGACGGATTTCACGGTTAGATTAAACGGTTGTGAATTCTAGCGCAAAGGCCCCTCATGTTCAAACGTGCGTCTGACGCAAAAATACAAAACGCCCGGCAAAACCGGGCGCTTCTCATGTCAATCGTAACGACCCAGGTACCCGCCTGAACTTTCCCTCGCCCCAGGCTATAGGCCGTCCGAGAATTCCCAAACAGTTCCTAGTACGGGTCCGGCATATCCGGGATGGAGCGGTTGTAGGCCCCCGGCTCGACTTCCTGCGGCGT
>DAOTTY010000324.1:0-4074 GCA_034437575.1 Anaerolineae bacterium
CATGGAATGTCAACGGGTTGGCACAAGCCGCAGGGCTGGCCGTGCTGGATGCGGACAGTTGGCTGCATAAGACGGTTCATCAACTGCACGACGATAAACAGGAACTAGTAACCGGGCTGCGCTCACTCGCTTTAGAACCGCTGCGGTCGAGCGTGCACTACTTTCTTGTCAATGTGGGCGATGGTGCCGCCTTTCGCACGAAACTGCTCAAGCACAAAATCATGGTGCGGGACTGTGCCTCATTTGGCCTGCCGGAGTATGTGCGTATTGCCACGCGCACGCCGGAGGACAATGCGAAATTGCTGGCAGCGGTGGAGTCAATTACATCATGAACGCCATCCCACGAATCGTAATTGCAGCACCGTCCAGCGGTGCAGGCAAAACGACCGTCGCTACAGGCTTGATGGCGGCGTTATCACAGACGAGGACTGTGCAGGGCTTCAAAGTAGGGCCGGACTACATCGACCCGACCTATCACACGCTGGCGACAAGCCGCCCCGCCCGCAACCTGGATAGCTGGATGATGCCCGATGAGGCGCTCTTGCGTTCATTCAGTTGGGCTACTGCAGACGCGGACATTGCAGTCATTGAGGGGGTAATGGGGTTATTCGACGGCGCGGGGGCAGGCGAACGTGGCAGCACGGCGGAAATCGCAAAACGTATCGGCGCGCCTGTCATTGTCGTGGTGGATGCCCGCGCTATGAGCCGCAGTGCGGGGGCTATCGCGCTGGGGATGCGTGACTTCGACCCCGCCGTAAACGTCGTCGGCGTGATCTGCAATCGCGTTGGCAGTGAGCGCCACGCGGCCTGGGTGCGGGCGGCAGTGGAATCGGTGGGCTTACCCGTTCTTGGCTGTGTGCCACGCCATGCCGATATTCAGGTTCCCGAACGCCACCTGGGGCTGCACCTGGCTGCTGAACAACGACAGTTCATCGAAAAGGCAGGCGCATGGATTCAGCAGCACGTAGACACGGACGCTATGTTCGACCTCGCGGGGCAAGCGCCGCCGCTGGCGTCCGTCGCGCCGCCGATCCCAGCACAGCCAACCCACGTCAGGATTGCCGTGGCACAGGATAGCGCATTTGCCTTCTACTATGCGGATAACCTCGATTTGCTGCGGCGGGCCGGTGCCGAACTGGTCACCTTCAGTCCGGTCGCCGGGGATGCGCTTCCGGCAAACGTGAGCGGTGTCTACCTGGGCGGGGGCTATCCCGAACTGTACGCCGCTGCAATTGCCGCGAATGAGCGCCTACGCGAGCAACTCCGCAAGGGCGCGGCCTCTGGCCTACCGATCTACGCGGAGTGCGGCGGCTTGATGGCGCTAACCGAAACGCTGATTGATGCGGATGGCGTCGCCCACCCCATGCTGGGTCTGCTGCCTGGCACGGTGCGGATGGTGGACCGCTTCACCTTAGGCTATCGCCTGATTACGGCTAACAGCTCGTCCCTGCTGCTAGAGGCCGGTGAGACCGCACGCGGACACGAGTTTCACTACTCGGTGTGGGATGCCCATACCGGAAGTCGCAATGCGTACATGGCTGCTCCATCTAAGGATGAGCCGGGACACCCCGAAGGATGGGCATCCGGCAGCGTATTGGCCGCATACAGCCATGTGCATTTCGCGTCGAACCCGAAAATGGCGGAGCGCTTCGTGGCGCGGTGTGCTGCCTGGCAGTCACGGAATACTTGAGACGATGCTTACGTTGTGGATCGCCCGACACGGCGAAACCGACTGGAATCGTGCGGGGCGCTACCAGGGCCAGCGCGATATTCCACTTAACGCCACCGGACGCGAGCAAGCCCACGCGCTGGCCGCTCGACTGACGAAAGAACCTATCGCCGTAGTGTATACCAGTGACCTTTCCCGCTGTAGCGAAACCGCCCGCATCATCGGCAAAACACCCCTTACACCCGATGCTCGCCTGCGCGAGCCGGACTACGGCGACTTTACCGGGCTTACCTACGACGAAATGCGCGCCATCGCACCAGACATTTACGATGGGTGGCAGTCCGACCGCAGTATCGCGCCCCCCAGGGGTGAAGCCGCTGAACTGACGATTGCACGGGGACGCACGTTTCTGACGGATGTGCAGCAAAACCATTCAGGGCGAACCGTGTTGGTGGTCACACACGGGGAGTTTCTCGCCTTACTGCTGTGTGACCTGCTAAATATTCCCCTAGCGCGCTGGCGGCAGTACGCGACCGACAACGCTAGCCTCACGACATTGGCGTTGCACAACAACCGCGCCGAACTCATTCGTTTCAATAGTACGGAGCATCTAACATGACCGCAAAGACCCTCATGATTCAGGGCACCATGTCCTCCGCTGGCAAAAGCACGCTGGTGACGGCATTGTGCCGCATATTTGCCCGGCGTAGCGTGCGCGTCGCGCCGTTCAAAGCGCAGAACATGAGCAATAACGCGGCGGTTTGCGCGGACGGCGGTGAAATCGGGCGGGCGCAATATACACAGGCACTCGCCGCAGGGATTGAGCCGACTGTGCAAATGAACCCGGTGTTGCTCAAACCGGAAGCCGACATGCGCTCACAGGTCATCGTCAACGGGCGAGTGTGGGAAACACTGCCTGCCCGTAGCTACTATGAGCGCAAGCAGGCATTGTGGGCACACGTCACAGACGCATTGGACGGACTGCGTGAACGGTACGAGCTGGTGATTATCGAAGGCGCAGGCAGCCCGGTTGAACTCAACCTCAAGCGCGGGGACATCGTGAATATGGCGGTGGCGAAATACGCGGACAGTCCAGTGTTACTGGCAGGTGACATTGACCGGGGCGGCATCTTCGCCCAGCTTCTCGGCACACTCGATCTGCTGGAACCGGACGAACTCGCACTGGTGCGTGGTCTGATCATCAACAAGTTTCGTGGCGACCCCACGCTGTTTGAAGACGGCATCACGATACTGGAGGAACGCGGCAGGGTGCCGGTGCTGGGCGTCGTCCCCTATGTGGTCAATCACGGCTTGCCGGAAGAAGACGCGGTTGCTATCGAAGCACAGAACCGCGAACACAGCGCCCACGCTGGTGTGGACATCGCCGTGATAGCCCTGCCGCGCATCGCCAACTTCGACGACTTCGACCCGCTGAAGGCTGAATCCGGTGTCAGCCTGCGCTACGTCTCGCACCCAGCCGAACTCGGTCAGCCGGATGCGGTCATTATTCCTGGCACGAAAAGCACAATTGCCGACCTGAACTGGCTGCACACAATCGGATTGGCAGAATACATCATTAATCTAGCGGCAGATAGCACGGCGGTGGTCGGCATCTGCGGTGGCTATCAGATGTTGGGGGCGCGGGTAGGCGATCCGACGCACATCGAATCCGATCAGGATGAGACGGTGGGGTTAGGGCTGCTACCGGGTGAAACGGTCTTCCTCACACAAAAGACGACCGAGCAGGTGCAGGCGACGGTCACGAGCGAAGCGGGCTGGCTGCGGGAACTACAGGGGGAGACCATCAGCGGCTACGAGATTCACATGGGGCAAACCAGGAGTGTCGCGCCCTGGCTGGCATTGAATCGCGGGGAAGCCGATGGCGACATGAGCGCGGACGGGCGTGTCTGGGGTTGTTACCTGCATGGGGTGTTCGCCAACGACAATCTGCGGCGGGCATGGCTGCGCTCGCTCGGCTGGCAGGATATGGGCTTGGCGACGCCATCGCTCGAAGCGGCTTTTGATCGTCTGGCCGATGTCGTCGAGGGAAATTTGAATATGACTCTGCTTGAGGAGATCATCGGCCTATGAACGTGACAGTTCCGCCGCTGGATAAAAGTGCGATGCAGTTAGCACGCGACCGACAAGCGACGCGGCTCAAGCCGCAGGGGGCGTTGGGACAGCTCGAAATGCTGTCGATCCGGCTGGTGGGCATGACCGGGCGCTTGGATTGGCTGCCTCAGCGCCGCGTCGTGACCCTGTTCGCCGCCGATCATGGCATCATGGCGCACGGTATCAGCACGGTGCCGCAGGGCATCACAGCCTTCATGGTTCAGAAGTTCATGGCAGGTGATGCGGCGATCAATGTGCTGGCCCGGCAGCTAAACGCCCGCCTGACCGTGATT
>DAOTTY010000325.1:0-5906 GCA_034437575.1 Anaerolineae bacterium
CGCGTTTTTAGCGGCGCTAGGTCGGGCCGGGCTGCGCGTTAAAGTGGTGGCCATGCGTGACCTTATCAACGAAATATTGACCGTTTACCGTATTGAAACGGATACCCCCACATGATTCTGCTTTATAACCCACCGAGTTCGGCCAGCCGCAAGCCGGTGCTGCCCATGTCTTTGTTGGCGTTGGGCGCAGTGCTGGAAGGCCGCTACGAGTACCGCATCCTGGACGGCAACCTTGAACTCGACGCCTATGCCGCCATCGACCGGGCCGTTGAGCGCGACGGCATCACCGTCATTGGTATGACCGTGATGCCGGGGCCGCAACTTGCCCACGCCATCCCGTTGAGTAAGCACCTCAAGCGGGCGCACCCGCACCTGACGATTGTCTGGGGCGGCTACTTCCCCACCCAGCACTATGACGTGGTGCTGGCTACCGATTACGTGGATTATGTGGTGCGCGGTCACGGCGAGGAGGCGTTTATCAGCCTGTTAGATGTGCTGGCCCGTGACGCGGTGCCGCTGGACTTACCGGGCACGGCCTACCGCAACCCCGATGGCAGTTTTCAGGCGTCGATGCCTGCGGCCATCCCCCACCCTGACCACCTGCCGGACTTCCCCTATCACCGCATTGACCTGGGCCGTTACATCCGGCAGACGTTTATGGGGTCGCGCACGCTGCCCCATCATTCGAGTTACGGCTGCCCGTTCTTCTGTAACTTCTGCGCGGTGGTCAATATGGTGAACGGGCGCTGGCTGGCCCAATCGGCAGAGCGGACGGCGACCATTGTGCGCGGCCTGGTTGATGAATGGCAGCTCGACGCGATGGAGTTTTACGACAACAACTTTTTCACCAGCGAAAAGCGCGTCCGCGAGTTCTCCGAGCGCATCACCGACCTGAACATTGCGTGGTGGGGTGAAGGCCGCATCGACACGATGATCGGCTATGATGACGCGACATGGCAGGCGATGGCCGACAGCGGCCTGCGGATGGTCTTCCTGGGGGCAGAGTCGGGGTCAGATGCCACGCTCAAGCGCATGGACAAGGGCGGGCAGGCTTCTACGGCGAAGACGCTGGAAATCGCGGCGAAGATGGCCCATTACGGCATCGTGCCGGAGATGTCGTTTGTGATGGGCAACCCACCAGACCCGGTGACCGATGTAAACGAAACGATTGCGTTCATCCGCAAGGTGAAGCGCGTGAACCCGGCCACAGAGGTCATTCTGTATATGTACACGCCTGTGCCGCTGGGCGGTGAGTTGTACGATCAGGCCAAAGCGGACGGCTTCGCCTTCCCGGAGACGCTGGAGGGTTGGGTGAGTGACGAATGGCAAGACTTTGTGCAGCGGCGCAGCAGTCAGGTGCCCTGGATGCAAGACCCACTCCGGCAGCGCGTGCGCGACTTTGAGCGTGTACTCAATGCCTACTACCCCACCGTCACAGATCGCAAGCTGCAACCCCACTCGCGGCGGCTGCTGCGTGCCTTGAGTGCGCCGCGCTATCACACGGCCACCTACCGCTTTCCGCTAGAACTGCGGGCGCTGCAAAAGGTGCTGCACTATCAACGGCCCGAAACGACGGGGTTTTAGCTTATGCCAAGCGCACTCGAAATCACCAAGCGCCACCTGACGCGCACCACAGACCGCATCTACAGTTTGCCCGTGCTGGTGCTGCTGCCGCACAGCCGCTGCAACTGCCGCTGCCTGATGTGTGACATCTGGCGGGCCAACCGCAACGCTGAGGAAATCACGGCGGAGCAGCTTGCCCCGCACATTGACGCCATCCGCAAGCTCAACGTGCAGCAGGTGGTGCTAAGCGGCGGCGAAGCGCTGATGCACCGCAACTTGTGGGCGCTGTGCGCGATGCTGCGCCCGCTGGATGTGAAAATCACGCTGCTTTCGACAGGGATTTTGCTCAAAAAGTACGCGGCTGAGGTGGTGCAGTGGGCCGATGAGGTCATCGTCTCGCTGGATGGCAGCCCGACCGTGCATGACGCCATCCGGCGGGTGCCCAACGCCTACGACAAGCTGGCCGCTGGCATCGCAGCGGTGCGCGACCATAACCCGGCCTTCCGCATTACGGCGCGGTGCGTGCTGCAAAAAGAAAACTTCCGTGATTTGGCGCACATCATCGACACAGCACACGCGCTGAACCTCAACCAGATTTCGTTCCTGCCTGCCGATACCAGCAGTGAGGCGTTTAACCGTCCCGGCGCGTGGGATGACGAGCGCGTAGCCGATGTGTCCCTATCACGCGAGCAAATAGCTGAGTTCAGCGCCATCCTGAACGGCGTGATTGCCACCCACGCGGACGACTTCGCGGGCGGCTTTATTGCAGAATCACCCGCCAAGCTGCGGCGCATTCCACACTACTACGCCGCCGTCAACCGCGACGGCGCTTACCCGCTGGTACAGTGCAACGCGCCCTGGGTATCTGCCGTGGTAGAAGCCGACGGCACCGTGCGGCCCTGCTTCTTTCACAAGTCACTGGGCAATATCAACGACGCGCCGCTAGATGCCCTGCTCAACGCGCCACAGGCGGTGCAGTTCCGGCGTGAGTTGGACGTGGCAAGCAACCCGACGTGCCAGAAGTGCGTGTGTTCGCTGAGTTTGGGCCGCCGCACGGATGTCTAGGTGGCGTAAGGGCACCCGCCGCGCCGGGACTGTGCTGCAAAGCGCGGCCCACCAACTGATGCAGCCCTTTTTGAACATCGTCATCTCAGCACTGGTCATCCGTCAGACGAGTGAGGCGGTGTGGGGCGAGTTCATCGCGGTGCTGATTATCGTGCAGTTGGCAGCACACATCGCGGCGTGGGGCAGCCGGGACTACCTGCTGCGGGCGTTCAGTGAGGCCCCTAAGCAAATTCGGGCACAGTGGCAGTCCAGTTTGCTGACACGCGGGCTGCTGGTGGTGATTGGCGCGGCGCTGCTGGCACTGTATGCGAGGTCGCTCAGTCAGGCGGGATGGCTGGCGGCGTGGCTGCTGCTGCTGGTAATCACGAGCGCGTTTGATGTGATGATTGTCTATCGCAAGGCGTTTGGCACAGCCATCAGCGCCGATGTGCTGGTGACAGTGGTGCGGGTCGCGGTGATCTTGGCGGTTGGCGCGGCGCTCACTGCCAGCGACTTAATTGTGCTGTTTACGGTCACGCTGCTGCTAAAAGCCGCGATCTACCTGTGGCGCTTCCGGGATATGCTGGCCCCGGCCCGGTGGCACCTGGACGCAGCGCACTACCGGGCGGCGTTCCCGTTTTTCCTGTTGGGGTTTAGCGGCATTCTCGCCTCGCGGATTGACCTGTACACCGTTAGCATATTTGAACCCGACGCCGAAGTGGGCCGCTATCAGGTGTTTATCAACCTGATGCTGTACTTGCAGGCGATTTCACAGTTTATCCTGCTGCCCTACCTCAAAACGCTGTACCGCATGGCGGACGCCAGCCTGTTCAAGGTCGGGCGGCGGCTGTTTGCGTTGGGTGTGGTCGCGCTGCCCCCGGCCCTACTCGCCGCATGGCTGCTGCTGCGGGCGGTATACCCGTTTGAATTTAGTGTCTATTGGGCGGTGCTGGGCGGGCTGTTTGTGCTGCCCATTTACGGCTATCTACCGCTGATTCACCGCCTGTACAGCCGCCACGAGCAAAACGCCGTGCTGTGGGCCAACGTCGGCGGGGCGGGCCTAAACCTGGCCGGGAACCTGCTGCTGCTGCCCCTGCTCGGCACAATGGGTGCGCTGCTTTCCAGTACATTAATGCAATGGGGATTCTTTGCCTATTATGTTGCCCACGCCCGCACCCACCACGACCCCGCCCTGCCCGGTTTGCGGTCTGCCACCGGGTAGCTGCCCGGCGGCACTGGATGGCATCTGCCGCCTTGTAGAGCCGCCCCTGCAAGCGCACGTTGATAAGCTGCTGCAATTCCGGCAGCAAAGCGGGGCGATTGGCAAACCGCAGTGGCATGACTACAACGCATTACCCCACAACATGGCCGATGCGGGCTTCATGTCGCGCATTCGCTGCGCTGATGTGCGTAACGTGCTGCGCCTGCTGGAGGGGCGGCAGCGGCAGACTGTCATTGAGGTTGGCCCCTGGAACGGCTGGTTGACGCATCATCTGGTGCGGGCCGGGCATATTGTGACGGCGCTTGGCTACAGCGCAGACGGCGACAACGGCCTGGGGGCTAAACGTCACTACACCGTTAATTGGCACACCGTCCAGATGGATGTGAGCGACCTGACGCGAGTCCAGGGCAAAGTGGATGTGGTCATCCTCAATCACGGGCTGCACCTGTTCCCGGACGCGCTAGCAACCGCCCGTGACGCGCTGGCGCTCATCAGGCCGGGGGGGCTGGTCGTGCTGCTGTGCCTGATGATTTACCGTGACCCCTCAGCGCGGCGGGTACAGCTTACACAACTGGAACAGCAGTGCCGGGCAGCGGTAGGGGTTACCCATTTGCTCAAGCCCAGCCGGGGCTACCTTACGCCAAGCGATATGACAGCCCTGCGTGAGATGGGGTTTGCGGTGTGGCCGTACCCGTCCATGTCGCGCAGCGAGGTCAAAGCGCTGCTGCGCCCACAAGCGCCTGTGTATCGCTGGGGCTGGCAGCAAACATAAAAGCGTGGCTACCCCATTTCCAGCGGGACGGGGTTGGGCGTTCCTCTCCCCTCGCCTGGCCGCGCACGGCGGTTGGGAGGGGGGGGTGAGGGCTTCATCGCCACTCATCTGAATTGCACCCGTCCGCAGCACCCGCACTTTGTACGTGCCCACAACCTGTTATAATCGCCTCGCTCATCAACTATTCACAAACAGGAGTCAATCCATAACATGGCTTACGACAAGATCGTGGTGCCCGGTGACGGCG
Organism: Anaerolineae bacterium; assembly: GCA_034437575.1. Taxonomy (GTDB): domain Bacteria; phylum Chloroflexota; class Anaerolineae; order Aggregatilineales; family Phototrophicaceae; genus DAOTTY01. The sequence goes on from DAOTTY010000325.1 coordinate 4,849, forward strand.
AAAAAGTCACGGTAGAAAACGGCAAGCTCAACGTGCCGGACAACCCGATACTGCTGTTCATCGAAGGTGACGGCATCGGCTACGACATTATGACCGCCTCCAGGCGCATTTGGGATGCCAGCGTAAAAAAAGCCTACAACGGCGGCAAGCAAATCACCTGGATGGAAGTTTATGCCGGGGAAAAGGCCGCAGGCGTTTACGATGGCGACTACATGCCAGAAGAAACCTTCGACGCGCTGCGCGAGTACCTCATCGGCATCAAGGGGCCGCTAACCACGCCCGTTGGCGGGGGCTTCCGCAGCCTTAACGTGACGCTGCGCCAGGTCCTCGACCTGTATAGCTGCATCCGCCCGGTGCGCTGGTATCAGGGTGTGCCCAGCCCACTCAAGAATCCCGAAGAAGTGGATGTGATTATCTTCCGCGAGAACACCGAGGACATCTACGCAGGCATTGAGTTTGAAGCAGGCACAGACGCAAACAAAAAGCTGGCCAAATTCCTGCGGGAAGAACTGGGCGCAACCGGTTTCTTTGAAGACGCGGGCCTGGGTATCAAGCCCATCAGTGAGTTCGGCAGCAAGCGCCTCATTCGCGCCGCAATTGAATACGCCATCGACCGCGACCGCGAAAGCGTGACGCTCGTCCACAAGGGCAACATTCAAAAGTTCACCGAAGGCGCGTTCCAGCGCTGGGGCTATGAACTGGCCAAAGAAGAATACCCTGACCAGACGATTAGCTGGGAAGAAATGGCAGCCAATCACGGCGGCAAAGTGCCAGAAGGCAAGATTCTGATTCAAGACACCATCGCAGACATCATGTTCCAGAAGATGCTGCTGCGCCCCAGCGAACACGATGTGATTGCCACCACCAACCTGAACGGGGACTACCTGTCCGACGCGCTGGCCGCCGAGGTCGGCGGGGTGGGCATTGCGCCGGGGGCCAACATCGGTGACGAAATCGCGCTGTTCGAGGCCACGCACGGCACCGCCCCCAAGTACACCAACCTGGACAAGGTGAACCCCGGCTCGCTGCTGTTTAGCGGGGTGATGATGCTGGAGCAT
>DAOTTY010000326.1:0-3304 GCA_034437575.1 Anaerolineae bacterium
ATTAGCAGTGAGTGGCGCGGCTTTAACCTGCGGGCCTATGGCTTTTGACCCGGCCACGAGCCTATATATGGCGATAACTCATCTCACCATCACGGCTTTTGCAAAGTGGTATAGCTGATGATTGAGCGCTGCCCAAACCCATCACTTTTTGTAACGACTCAGCCCTCTCCCGAACGGGCCTGTTGCCCTGGGAGAGAGGCTTAAACAGCGGCACCCGGTGCCTGAGCAGTTACCCCCGTGATGTGAAAACTTGACTTTGCAATAGCCCTAGCCTCATCACAATTGGGGTCGGTTTACCGGGCAGCTCGCGTTAAAATAGATGATCGTCGCATGTCAATGGGAATCCGCCAGCTATGCAACGCAGGCACCGCAAAGCGCTCCAGTATGCTTACCGCGCCCTTCGCGGTGATTACGCCATCAACCCCGGCCCAGCCCTGCGCGGCGAGGGCCTGATTGACCCCGACCGGCCCATCAACCGTTACCCTAACCATTGGCTTCAGCCAGACGCCGACCCCAACCGCCCTTATTTGAACGAAAGCGCGTTCGTCTACCTGGAGATGCGCGGCTTTGTAGAGTGCCGCCGCTTTACGCCGGGGCCGCTGTGGTTGTATCGTATTACGCCGGAGGGGTGTGTGGCGATTGGTAAAGGCTACCCGGTAAAGCCGTTTTTGCCGCGTCACCAACAACGGCCACCGTTCCCACACGTTGAACGCGACAGCGCCCGCCGCCATCACGTCAAGCTGAGCCAGACCCTACGTCACTACCTACGGAGCAAGTCCACGCACCAGCGCTGGTAGGGGCACAGCGCCCCCATGTTCGGCACACTGGCAGTTCACTTCACTGCGCCCATGGTCATCCCATTGACGAAGTTGTTGCGGATCGTTAGCGACAGAATGAAAATCGGCACCATCACAATCAGGCCAGCAGCGGCCATCTGCTCCCACATGATGCCGCGTGCGCCGCTGGTCGTCATCAGGGCCACTTGCAGTGTGCGGGCGTTGTCCTGGCCGACGATGAGCGCAAACAGGAACTCATTCCACGACATAATGAACGAGAACACGGTCGCCACCAGCACACCGGGCAGCACCAGCGGCAGGCTAATCTTGTAAAGCACCTGCCACTCGTCGCAGCCATCCACCATAGCCGCCTGCTCCACTTCCTGCGGCAGCGAATCGACAAAGCCTTTAATCATCCAGATGGCGTAGGGCAGCACGATGGACATGTTCACAATCACCAGCTTGGCCAGCGAGTCGGACACGGCCCAGGGGAATATCTGGTTAGTGCGGAACAGCGTAAAAAACGGAATGGCCACTACAATCGCCGGGATGAACTGCGTTGTTAAAATCCATACCAGCAGCCAGCTACTGCCCATGAAGTTGTATCGACTGAACACATACGCGGCCATCGTCGCTAACGGGATAGCAATCAGCACGGTTGCGCCGCTCACAATTACGCTGTTCAGCACGTTCGGCCCCATGTTGCGGCCCACTTCCCCGCGTTCCAGGCGCGTGCCCTCGTTGACCAACACGCTGCCTTCCGCAAAGATGATGCGGAAGTTATCCAGGGTGGGGGTGAAAACGAGGGTGGTGCTGTAGGCTTTTTCCTGCGGTTTGAGCGATGTAATCCCCAACCACAAAATCGGCACCAGGATGAACCCCAGCACCAGCAGCAGCGCCACCACCTCCAGCACAGAATAAAACGCTTTCCGCATACCCAGCACGCGGTCACTGGCAATGGCGGGCTGGCGAATCAGAACGTTGGAATCGGTTGTACTTGCCATGATGACTGCTCCCATTGATTAGGTGGCGGGCTGGCGGTTAAGCACCAGCGACACGTACAAAAGCGCCACAATAGACAGAATAACCACCAGGATGTAGGCCAGTGCCGAGGCATAGCCAATGTCTAGCGAGCGGACAAAGCCCACCTGATGAATGTAGAAATTGATTGTTTGCGTGGCCCGCACCGGCCCGCCGCCCGTCATGGTGACTACCTGATCGAACATCTTGAGCGAGAAAATGGCCTTCAGCATCCCCACAATCAAAATGATCGGGCGCAGCAGCGGCAGCGTCACCCGCCAGAAGATTTGCACCGTGTTCGCCCCGTCGATGCGGGCGGCCTCGAATACCTGCTGGTCGATGCTGCCCAACGCGCCCACAAACATCAGTGCAATCAGCGGTGCCCACCCCCACACCTCACTCATGGCCAGCATGAACAGCGCCCAAAATTCCTCGCCCAGCCACACAATATCGGTGCTAATGTACGGGATTTCGAGCAGGGGTAGCCCATTTATCACGCTGAATAGGCCGTTGATGGGCATAATAATCGCCCGGTCTATCAGCAGGTCGTAGATGCCGTACTCGCTGTTGAGCATAAAGCGCCAGCTATAGCCCTTCAGCGCGGGACTGACCGCAAACGGAAAGATGAGCGTGATTTTCGTCAGGGTTTGCAGCCTGCCGGGCCGCTGGACGATAAGCGCAATGGCCAGCCCAATGACCACAGACAGGGCCACACTCAGCACGGTAAACCAGAAGGTTACATTCATGCTGTTGTGAAAGCGGCGGTCATCTAGCGCTTTGGTGTAGTTATCCAGCGTGAGCAGGCTGGTATCAACGGCAATGAATGGCTCACGTTCGCCCGTTTCTTCGTCAAGCGCCTCGCGGTTGAAGCCGTTTACCTGAAAGGCAAACTCTGGCCGCTGCCGCAGATCATATTCATGAAAGCTAAAGTATAACGCAGAAAACAACGGGTACGTCGTCGTCAGGGCGATGACCAGCAGAGCCGGGGTCAACAGTGCCAATAGAATGACTTTGTTTTTTCGCATCAGAACAATCCAGCTAATGGACGGTCAGGGTGGGGGGGTGGTAAAAACTATAATTCAATTTGTTAGCCGTAGGGGCGCTGTGCCCATACGGGGTTGTAACCGTTTAATCAAGGGCGACCCATCCAAGCCACCCCGACGCGGTGGTACGAGTACAGAACAGCGTGGAGACTCACTTTAGACCTCTATCAGCCTGCCCTTTCTCCCACGTAACTGCTCAGCTTGCCCCCCACCCCGGCGCTAAAGCGCCACCCCTCCCTCACTATCGCCGCTACGCGGCGGGAGGGAGAGGTTTGTGCCGCCTTCGGCGGTGTTCCCCTTCCCTCATTTTGGGGGTAAGGGGCTAGGGGATGGGGGAATTTAGCCGAGTGCCTGAGTCGTTACTCGAAAATCCACTCGTCAGCGGGGCGCTTCCAGCCGCTGTGGATTTCATCATCGCTGAAGAAGCGCTTCACTTCGATGTCGCCGTTTTCCGGGCTGTCGCTG
>DAOTTY010000327.1:0-5038 GCA_034437575.1 Anaerolineae bacterium
CAAACTGAGCGGCTGGTAGCTCACGCGCAGCATCCACTGCACCTTCCGCACGTCGAGTTCCATCGCTTCGGCTATATCTTCCGCACTCGGCTTGTTGCCCTTTTCCTGCTCAAGTTCGCGCATCACGCGGTACAGCTTGCGGATGCGGTCACTCATGTGGACGGGCACGCGGATGGTGCGGCCCTGGTCAGCAATGGCCCGGCTAATCGTCTGGCGAATCCACCATGTCGCGTAGGTGCTAAAGCGGAAGCCGCGCTTGTAGTCGAACTTTTCAACGGCTTTCATCAGGCCCAGGTTGCCCTCCTGGATCAAATCCAGGAAGGGCACGCCCCGGTTCATGTACTTCTTGGCGATACTCACCACCAGGCGCGTGTTCGCCTGGATGAGATGGGCACGGGCGGCGTGGCCGTCCTCAATCTGGAAGCGCCACTCCGTTATGCGTGGGCTGTCCGGCTCGGCTTCGGCCTGGGCTGCGGCTTCGTCGCCTTGCTCAATGCGAATGGCCAGGTCGATCTCCTCCTCAGTGTTCAGCAGCGGCACCTTGGCCATCTCACGTAAGTACAGGCCCACGGTGTCATCAGTGGCAATCAGGGCCAGGTTATGAGGGTCGAAATCATCTTCGATGAGGTCTTCATCCTCACCTTCAAAGTCCATCATGCCGTCGAACATATCCATAGCGTTGTCATCGGCATCGTCGTCGGCAATCTGCTCATCGTCCTGGGCCATCAAGTCCAGGTCATCAACATCCGTTTCGTATTGAAAGTCATTCATGTCAGGCGTCCCCGCTGGCGTGTTGATTTATCAGGCACTACTATCCTGCTGTTCGAGCAATTCTTTCAGCTTGGACAGGCGCGGGTCGATGGGGTCGATCCCCGCGTCGTCTTCGAGGGCACGCATCCGTTGGGTACATGCCGCCTTGTCTTCGCAGCGCAGGCCGCGTGTGGTCTTAATCAGTGCTTCGGCCCGCACCAACGGTGCCAGGTCAAGCTGGCCATCATCAAAGATGCGAAACTCAGCTTCTTCTGCCGACAGATCGCCCGATGTGGCGTACAGCTCTTCAATGTCAATCTCAATCGGGCGTTGGACGTGTTCCAGGCAGCGATAGCAGTCACCTTCTGCGCCCAGTTCCAGGTGGCTTTGCACCAGGATGCCCTCTTTGGTCCGGCTGAGGCGCACCGGCCCGCGCACATACGTCAAGATGAGATCGTCCGCCACACGCACACGGGGCAGGTCGAGCTGCATGTCACGGCTGTGTGACTGGCCGTCTAGCAGGTAGCCCACGTTGAGCTTCAAAACGCGGCGCGGCAGGTAGTGGTCGGTTTGTTGTGTCACGTTACAAACCTTTTCATTTCATGGGGGATGGTTAGGAGAAAATGTGTACAAAAGGAATTATAGAGGGATTAAAACAGATGCGTCAAGCAATCCAAACCGAATCCCAACGTGTTTTTGCAGCCTTTTGATACGCGGGTTATGAACATCCTTATATTGGGTGCCAATGGCGGCTTCAGGCAGCGCAAAATGGGTTGGGATGTTGCAACATCCCTTGCCCTGCATCATTTTGCGGTTATAGTGGGTATGGGGACGACACTCAGCTTACACACATCTTATACAGTAGGTTTTAGTGAGTCAGGGAGACTTACCCATGCGTAACCTCGTTTTTATTGCCCTTCTCATGTTCGGATTGGTGTTGGTTGGCCCAGCAGAAGTATCTGCACAGTGCCCGCCGCCAGAAGACGCCACCTCCGAGCAAATCGCTGCCTGTCAGGATAACGCATCCAACGACAACAGCGAACCGGAGCCAGAACCGCAGCCGCAAGAGGAACAGCCTGCTCAGCAGGAACAGCCTCAGCCACAGGAGGAACAACCCGCCGAGCAGCCTCAGCCACAAGAGGAACAGCCTGCTCAACAGGAGCAGCCTCAGCCACAGGAGGAACAGCCTGCTCAGCAGGAGCAGCCTCAGCCACAGGAGGAACAGCCTGCCGAGCAGCTTCAGCCACAAGAGGAACAACCCGCTGAACAGCCTCAGCCACAAGAGGAACAACCCGCTGAACAGCCTCAGCCACAGGAGGAACAGCCTGCTCAGCAGGAACAGCCTCAGCCACAAGAGGAACAACCCACCGAACAGCCTGAAACTGTTGAAGAAGCTGCGGTAGAGGAAGTCGAAACTGAAACGCCTGACGATTCCAGCGACGATGGCGATACACCGGAAGTAACCGCCACCGAGGAAGCTCCCGTTGGAGCGCAGGCCGCCGACGAAGCCCCGGCTGAAGCTGAAATCGAAGCAGCAGACGACGGCGGCATCGAAGCCCAGGTGGAAGACGACATCGTCGTTGATAGCGACCAAACGGGCGACATCAACACGGATGTTGACGACGACAGCCTCACGATTACCGATGACGGCGACCTGACTGGCGACGTTGACCTGGGCAGTGGGGACGATGACTTCGACAACGACGGCACCGTCACGGGCGATGTAAATACCGGCCCAGGCGACGATGACTTCGACAACGATGGCAACATCTCAGGCGATGTCAGCACCGGCAGCGGCGACGATGACCTCGACAATGACGGCGACATCGACGGCGACGTGAATGCTGGCCCAGGCGATGATAACCTCGACAACAGCGGCAACATCGACGGCGACGTGAACATGGGCAGCGGTGATGATGACGTGAACAACAGCGGCGACATCGACGGCGACCTGAATACCGGCGATGGTGAGGACAACGTCCGCGTGACCGGCGAGGTGGATGGTGACATCAACCTGGGCGACGACGACGACGAAATCACCCTGAGCGGTAACGATGTGGATATAGACGGTGTGATTGACGGCGGCGACGGCGACGACAAGCTCAGAATCAATGAGGAAGACTGCGACGACGTTCACCGCACAGGCAACCATACCGCCCGCATTGACGGCAACGAAATCGAGTGGCGTAACATCGAAACCGTTCGCATTGACGAGGCCGACCACTGTGACGACGACGACGATGACGACGACAACGGCAGTGGCAACCACCGCCTTAACCCGCCAGTTGACCCGCTCGGCCTGTTTTGCGCTCAGCTTGGCCCGGCAGCCATCGAAGTGTATGACATTGACCTGACGCGCGGTGTGGGCATTTTCGCCTTTAAGGCCCTGTACTACGCTGATGTGCAGCCTGCACTCCAGCAGGCCGCCAGCACCGGCACCGACGTGGCAATCACGGCGGGCGGCTTTAACAGCACAGTTATGGTGGCCCAGCCCGACGGCCTGATTCGCTTCGACACGGCCACGGGCTACCGTTTCTTCCTGACGGGGAATACGTGCAGCCAGCCCGTGTTCCTGTTCCCATAGCGAAAATATCATCCAACACGATTGTTGGGTCTTGAGAAATCAAGGCCCAACAGTGCGGTTTAAGGGGGGATAGGGTGCCCCACACCCCCTAAGCAATATCTGCCAGCGCCGCCTCAATCAGATCGCAGCCCCTGGCGATGTCTTCCGCCGTCACGTTGAGGTGCGGCGAGATGCGAATCACGTTGCCGTACAGCCCACCCTTGCCGATCAACAGCCCATGCTCACGGGCTGCGCCCAGCAGCGCCGCCGTTTTGGCCGCGTCTGGCAGTTTTTCCTCGCCCGGCTCGATGATCTCAAGCGCCTGCATCAGCCCCATGCCGCGCACATCCCCGATGAACGGGTGCCTGGCCTGCATCGCCCCCAGCCGGGAGCGCAGCTCAGCGCCGCGCTCGGCGGCATTGGTGAGCAGGTCATTGGCTTCGATGTATTCCATTGTGGCCAGCGCCGCCGCCATCGTGACGGGGTTGCCGCCAAAGGTGGCAAACGTGAGGCCCTGCATCGCCTCGGCAATTTCCGGCGTGGCGACGGTGCAGCCAATCGGGGAGCCGTTGGCCATGCCCTTGGCAAACGTCATGATGTCCGGCTCTACGCCCCACTGCTCAATGCCAAACCACTTGTGACCCGTGCGGCCCCAGCCCGTTTGCACTTCATCCGCAATGAACACCCCGCCCGCCTCACGGATGATAGGCACAATGCGCTTGAAGTAGTCCGCAGGTGGGGTGATAAACCCGCCCACACCTTGAATCGGTTCGGCCATAAACGCGGCGATCTGGCCGTCGGTGGTGGTGGCGATGGTTTCAACCAAATCTTGCACGCACAGTTCCACCAGTTCTTCCGCACTCATGCCCAGCGGTGCCCGATAGACGTAGGGGTTACGCACATGCCTGATGTGCGGGTCTACGACGCCGCCCAACCGCCACGTCCCGTGCGCGGTGACGCTCATGGCCGTCATGGTGCGGCCACTGTAGGCGTGGCGCAGGGCAATCACATCACTGCGCCCGGTGTACATGCGGGCCGCCATAATCGCTGTTTCGTTGGCTTCGGTGCCGCTGCTGGTAAAGTAGACTTTTTCTAGCCGTCCTGGCGTCAGTTCCACCACCTTTTCCGCAGCGCGGATCATGACCTCGTTGATGTACAGCGTGGAGGTGTGCTGCGCCTTTTGCAGTTGTTCCAGCGTGCGCTGCGTCACTTCATCGTTGCAATGGCCGACGGAAACCGTCAGCACGCCGCCGAAGAAGTCAAGATACTGGCGGCCTTCTACATCCCACACGTACTGGTCTTTGGCGTAGTCTACCGCTAAGGGATGATCCCCGTAAAAGGGGTGAACCGCCGGGAACATCACCGCGTTGTGGCGCTGGGCAAGTTCCTGGGTTTTGTTTTGAGTGGGGGCGGGTACGGTCATCTTGCTCATCTCCAAATGCTCATGAATATACTTGTTAATGCTATTAAGCCCAATTTTAACCTGCGATGATGGGTTCGCAAAAGATGCACAATTCACAAAAATAACCATAATAGATTTTAATGTCAGTTGGGTTTGTGTGAGGGTGAAAAATGCCCGCAGTCATTGAGAAGGTGATGGGGAAGCCAGTGGTCATCGTGACGTATCACGGCCACATCACCGTTGAGGACGCCAAAAGTGCAGCGGTCAAAACGGCAGACCTGTTAGATACCTACGGCGGACCGCTGTATAAGGTGATGCAAGTG
>DAOTTY010000328.1:0-27759 GCA_034437575.1 Anaerolineae bacterium
ACCCAAGCGATTCCACCACACCGACGATCAAACCGCCGAACAGCGCCCCCGGCACTCTGCCCAATCCGCCCAGCACCACAACGACGTAAGCCCGTACCGCGCTCTCCGCACCAATCCACGCGACCCACGCAAAAACCGGCACCAACGCCGCGCCACTCATCCCGGCCAGCATACTGCCCAGGGCAAACGCAAAGGTGTTCATCCCCAATGGGTTTACCCCCGCCACAGCAGCCGCGTCTTTGTCCTGGCTAACAGCCCGCAAAGCGCGTCCGGCCCAGGTACGCTGCAAAAACCACAACAGGAAGAAAATCAGCACCAGCCCAACGATCATGGCCACGCCCCGGTCTGCCAAAATCGTAAACGGCCCAAAAACCGGCTCGCCGTCCAGTTCCAAGCCGCCAAGTGTAACGCGATTCACGTTAGTGAAGCCCTCTGCCCGCTGCGGGAATGGCCCGACCATCGCCAGCGCCGTATATTCCAGGAAGAAGCCGAACCCAAACGTAATCAGAATAGCGTACTCAATCGGGCGTTCGATTTTGCCGTCGTGCATCGGGCGGATGAACAACAGCTCGAATATCCAGCCGAGCGCGAACGACAACACGCCCGCAATTAAAATACCCCACAGCGGATTCAGCACAAAATCTTCGGGCACCGTCCCGCGCTCAATGAGCCACTGCTGCGTCCATAAAAGGAAATAATAGCTAAAAAAGCCGCCAATCATGTAAAACTGGCCATGCGCGAAGTTCACAATGCCCTGCACACTGTAAATCAGCGTTAGCCCAACGGCGGTAATGGCATAAATCACGCCGATGGTCAGCCCGTTAAGCATTTGCTGTGAAATATACGTGGGGGCAAAGGGCAGCGCCACACACACATTATCCGGGTTAGCGATGGCAAAAATCGCGTATAGCTCCAGCACGCCTAATGCCGTCAGCATCCCGGCCCACAGCCTATTACGCACATCCGGGGTGCGATACCACAACGGCAGCAGCAAAAGTGGCCCACCTGCGAAGCCGCCCAACACACCCGCCGCCGTCGTTCCATCTTCAATGAGGCCGCTGTCACGGTAGCGTTTGGGAACCAACACGCCGCCCACAACCGCCCACAGCGGCCCGGCCAGCAGCAGCCATCCCAATACAAAGGGGTTCATAAGCCTTGCCTGACTACTTCAGTGTAGATGACGAAACAAAAACAGATGGGGCGCTGCAAGGCACCCCATCTGCATACACGTTAACAAGCTGTGTTTAGTTCGGGGGGAAGTAGCTCGTGCCCGCTTCGGTTTGGTAGGCTGGCGGCCACACCACCGGCGCAGCGCCTGAGTCCTGACCTTCTTCTGTGTACTGGATCACGATCACAGCCGGGTCTGGCCATTGGTGCCACAGGTACTGCGGCACGCTGCCATCTTCCGGCAGTGGGTTGGTAGACGTGTACTCGAAGTAGTAACGGCCCTGTGTGAGGGTAACGTCGGTTTCTTCCAGGGCGGTCACAATCGCTTCAGGGTCTTCGAGGGTGCCTGCCCGCTCAATGGCATCAGCCAGCACGCCGACACTGTCGTAGGAGGCCATGGCGTAGCCTGCTGGCTCGCTGTCGAATTCCTCACGGTAAGCCGCCACGTAGGCTTCGGTCTGCTCATTGTAGTTGGCCGGGGCAATGCCGACCTTATAGAAGGCGCAGAAGTTGCCGTCCGGCACGTTTTCCCAGTATTCGGGCTGGATGGCGTCCTGCATGGTGTTGCAAATTGTCTCGTCTGTCGGGGCAATGCCGAGTTCAATCATCTGCTGTGTGACGTTGAAGCCCGTCTCGCCAGTTACCTCAATGCGGATGGCGTCCGGCGGATCGCCAGCCTGAATGCGGCTGAGAATCGGCACGAAGTCTTCTGTACCTAACTCGATAAAGATCGTTTCAACCTCAACGCCAGCGTCAGCGAAGAAGGCTTCGTTTTGCTCCACAGCGCCAATGCCGTAGTCGGTGTTTTCTGCAATGATAACCACGTCTTCAACACCTTCGTTCAACAGCCAGTCCACAGCAGCGCGAGAGACCACCGTCGAGGTCGGCGCAATGCGGAAGATATAGTCGATGCCATCTTCTTCAAAGCGGGTCAGGCCCTCAATCGTGACGTTGTCATTCCACGGCTCGGAGTAAACTGTCGGAATCTGGTTGTCCTGGAACACGTCCATCGTGGCCAGGCCAACGGCACTGTGATAGACGCCCACAGCGCCAACGATGCCGTTCACTTCGATTAAGCGTTCAGCAGCACGCTGGCCTGCATCCGGTAGCCCTTCACTGTCACCAATCGTGATGGCCAACTCATAGTTCTGGCCGTCGATTGCAATCCCGCAATCCGCGTTGATGTCTGCAACGGCCTGCTCCATAGACCACTGCATGGCCACACCCGCCGTCACAGCGCCCGGTGCGCTCAGCGGTGCTACGCCGCCGATTATGATCGGTTCTTCGGCAAAGCCGCAGTCATCCTGGGCCAGTGCCGCACCAGAAACCGATAGGGTTGCTGTCAGGATAAATACCAACAAAACCGCCCTTGTGAACTTCATATGTTACTCGTCCTATTGCTATCTAAACAAATCATTGGCCGCGCTAATTTTGCTTCCACGCGCAACTGACCCATATGTTAACGCACTTTCCCGATTTTGAAAAATAAGTTATAGGCAGTTTAACTCAGCTTTATCCATTTCAGGCTGCGTGGCATAGAAGATCCACGAGGCCATGTAAACGAGTAAAGGGTAGTCTATTTTCGAGAGAGTTCATCAGCAAAGAGCGGCACCACACAAAAACAACGCTGTTTACTCCGCTACCGTGAACGTACACGTACCTTCTTCGCTGGGCGTATTAGACCCCGGCCCGAAGAACTGGTAGCCGTCGAAAATCTGCTGCGACCAACTCACTCGGTACGTGATGGTGTACTCCCCGGCTTCGAGCGGGCCGTAGGGCACAAACCAGGACTCGGCAAAGTCCCCGCCGAAGTTCTGGATGGGCTGGCGGTACTGGGGCAGGTTCGTCAGCGGGTCACCGTTGACGCTCACCTCGTAGACGGCGCTGTTCAGGTGATCGCGGATGTACTGCTCGGTGCTGGCGTACCAAATCCAGTAGATGTCAATTGTAGACCCGGCCTTGAGGTCATCTGGCGGCGGCGTGCCAAACCCCGGGTCATCACAGTAGGCCAGCACATCCACTCCAGCCTGAACGGTGGCCGCGCCGCTGCTGGCGGCACTCGTCGGGCGCGGGGTGCCCGTCACGGCTGAGGGGTTCTCAGTCGCGTCTTCGCTGGCAGCAGCACCGCTGGCCGCCTCTTCTGTGATGACAATAGCGGCCTGGGTGGTGTCGATGTCAACGGTGCGCTCGTCGGGGTCGGTGACACTGTCGTCAGGGTCATCGAAGATGCCGCCCTGTATCGGCGTGACAGACACGGCCAACCCCGCTTCTGCCGCAGCCGTTGCCGGGGTTTGTGGGGCGTCGGTAACCGGGGCCACCGCGCCCCGTTCGCTGAGGGCAGTAGCTGTCGCGTGAATGGCATCAATGTCGATGACGGGCAGCACGCTTTCGTCAGCGGCCAGCGGTGAGCGCGGTGTGGATGTGATTGTCGGCGTGTTGGTGAGCAGCACAGGCGTGGACTCGATGCCCGCCTCACGCGGGGTGCCCGTGATAGTCGGCGTTTCTGAGGCGCTGCTGGCCACAGCGATCCCCGCCTCTTCTGTTGTGTCGGTTGTGTCGTCATTGACCAATTCCCCGGATTCGGTGGCAACCGGCGTGGGTGACTGCACCGTTGCTAAAATCGGCGGTGGGGTGGGGGTGATGGCCGCGCCGCCAACAATCGACGTGGGTGGGATGGTGCCCAATGCCACTGCCGTCAGGTCTACGGTGGGCGTAAACGTGGGGAATGACGTGGGCGTGGGCTGAATCCGCAGCAGGCGGGCGGCCATCCAGCCTTCCTGGTCATCTTCCAGCTTAACGTTAAGCCAGTTGCCGTCACTGCTTTGCCCCAGGATTTCAACACCTGTGCCCGGTTCCAGCGCAGCGAAGTCCGCATAGGTGATGCCGGGGCCGGTTCGCACATTAACGCGCTCCAGCGAGTTCACCACGCCGACGACGGGCGGTTCTTCGGTGGGGGTGGGCGTATCTGACGGCATGACGGTGTCGGTGGGGGTGGGCGGCACCTCGGTTGAGGTGGGGATGGGCGTGCGCGTGGGAACCGGCGTGGCCGTCAGGCGCGGCGTCAGGCTGACGATAGGTGCCAGGGTCGCGGTAGTCTGGTTTTGGGCAACGGTCGCGCTATCCGCCTGGCAGGCGGTTAGCGCAACCAGCACAACCAGCACGGTTAATGGCAAAAGGTGATGTTTTGACATACAGGTCACTCATCTGTGATCGTTGAGCGTTATTTTAGCGGCGTGCGCTCATTGCGCCACCTCCGCCTGTCAGCATCTGGTTAGCAGCGCATAACTTGTGTGTTCTGGTTTTGGCGATACAATCCCCCATAACAGCGAAAGGGTTCATATATGTCTTATTCTTGGAAATCACCCTGGCGGGCGGGCGTCATTGCGCTGGCGCTGGCCAGCCTCATTTTTTCGACGGCCCCCATGCCAGTCCAGGGCCAATCAACGGATCAGTGCCCCGCACTGGTCAACGATGCCCTCAACCAGCTTGAGGCCCGCTGCGAGTCGCTTGACCGTAACTTTGCCTGCTATGGCAACAACGACGTGCTGGCCGAATTTGCACGGGACGTGGCACCAGCGTTCTTCACAACGCCGGGGGAAATCGCGCAGCTCATCGAACTGGAAAATATCGAAACGCAGCCGCTCAACCTGCAAGCCAACACCTGGGGCGTGGCGCTGATGAACGTGCAGGCCAACCTGCCCAACACGCTGCCAGGGCAAAGTGTGGTGATGCTGTTGTTTGGTGATACCTACGTGGAAGATAATGTAGACCCCACTGAAGCCTTCACATCGGAAACAGAAATCCTGGTGGAAACAGACCGTAACATCCCGCTGCGGCTGGAACCGGACGCTGGCAGCGAAATTTTAGGAACCCTGCCCGCCAATACCGAAGTTCCGGCAGACGCGATGGCCCCCAACGATTGGGTGCGCGTGGCCTTTAACGACCAGTTCGGCTGGATTCCGCCGCAGGTAATTGCCATGCCCCGCGGCCTGAACCTGCTGCCAACAGTGACAGAGGCCACGCGCACGCCGATGCAGAGCTTCTACTTCAGCACGGGCATTGGCGCATCGGAGTGTGAAGAAACGCCGGACTCGCTCATTGTGCAGGGGCCAGAGCAGCTCGTGGTCGATATTCAGGCCAATGGTGCTGATATTCGCATCGGGTCTACCATTGCGCTGCTCACGAACGAGAACACCACCCCGCCGCAAATGGAAGTGGTGGTGTTGCAGGGTGAAACAGAAATTACCTGCGACAATGGCGGCTCGGTGACGCTACAGCAGGGCGAAAGCTCACTCAGTGACTTATCGCCGTTGAGTGACCTGGGCGTGGTGGCAGAAGTTGAAAACCGCGAGGCGCTGTGCAATTGGACGGAACCCGAATTGCAGCCGCTCAGTCGCCTGCTAACCATCGCTGGCCCGGCCTGTGATGCGTCTACCGGGCTGCTGAACTATGACCTGAACTGCGACAACATCGTGGCAGAGGAAGAAACACCCACCCCCCCGCCGCCGGTTGTTTCTGTACCTCAAGGACAGGCCCCGCAAGGGTCTGTGCCTCAAGTGCAAACGGAAGAACCCCCACCCCCGCCCGTTGTGGTTGTTCAGCCTACCGCACCGCCACCGCCGCCCGATAACGACGATGATGACGACGATGATGATGATGACGACGGCGACGATAACCCGGTCGTCCAGGTGGCGGACGCGGCCCTGAGCCTGGGAGTATCAATTGCGGTGGTGCCAGAAGTGGGCGAGGAAGTTGCGCTGGAGATTACAGTTACCAACGTTGGCGACCTGAATTTAACGAATGTGGTGATCGGGAACAACCTGGGCAGCTTCAGTGGTGACCTCAGCCTATCGGTTGAGGGCGTTCCCGGCGGCACAAGTTACAACAACGGCAACAACGAGTGGACGATTGACAGCTTGCCCGTAGGCGCGTCTGAAAGGCTGGAAATCTTCGCGCTGGTGGTCACCGTGCGGACGTACAATGTGCAGTTTAACCTGCTAAGCAGCAACCCCGCTGATGAAAACAACGGCAACAACACGGCCACCACGTCCTTTACGTCGATTGCCTCGCCCGACGCGGACATTGAAGTGCTTATCAATGGCCAGGCGTCACCGAACATCACGGTAAACGAGGACGAGAGCTTTACGTTTACCATCACCGTCGAAAACGTATCTACCACAGCCGATGCCGAAAACGTGGTCGTGACGGATAGCATCCTGGGGGGTGAGGGTATTACAGGCATTACGTTTGACAGTGACGCGGGGTCTACGGCGTCTGCGGGCACCTATGACGATATGGGCACCTGGACAGTCGGCACATTAGCGCCGGGTGTGTCCGCCTCGCTGACGATCCCGGTAACGTCGAACGTGGGTTCATCGGGCGGCAGTTCGCCGGGCGCGTCTTATGGGCTATCTGCCGACGGCACTACCACCTCGGTCGAATCCGACACGGGCAACAACACCGCCAGCGGCTTTTTGAACGTGAACTTCAACAACGTGGCTGTTACCATCAGCGGCCCAACGGGCAACGTTGCCGGGGGTGATGTAACTGTTATCACGATTACGGCAACTAACACCGGGGACAGCGCGTTGACTGCTGTCGAGATCACAGACGATATTGGCGACGCAGACAGCTCGCTCCTGACGCGGTTCTCTGCTGTAGAAGATACGGGGACTTACGACACGGGGGCCGGTCTATGGACGATCCCTAACCTGGCGGTTGGGGCCAGCGTCTCGGTTGATGTCACTGTAGAAATAGGCTTTCCAGAAGGGCCTGAGACGCAGACCGTCAGCGCGACCCTGACAAACGCCGTGCCAGATGACCTGGACGGTACTGACGATAGCCCTGGGTCGCCGCTTGTGTTTGATGTGGTGCCCTAGCCGTTAGGTACGAGTACACAACAGCGTGCAGACCCACTTTAGCCCTCGCCCTTCACCCTAAATCTCTCCCCAGGGAGGGGCTTGTTAACCCCTGCTGCGTCTCCCTCGCCCCAGGGGGGGCGAGGGAGACAGGGTGGGTGAGGGCCAGCAAATTGCGAGTTCACGCTAGATTGTGGTGCTACCGAGTCGTTACCCGTTGGGTTTAAATGTCGAGGTAGAGGTTAAACTCATACGGGTGCGGGCGCATGGCGACCTTGTCGGCCTCTTCACGCTTGTACTCAATGTAGGTTTCGATCATGTCGTCGGTAAACACGCCACCCTTCTTCAGGAAGTCGTTGTCGGCTTCCAGTGCGGCGACCGCGTCGCGCAGGCTGCCCGGAACGGTGTCCGTCTCGATATTAGCTTCGTACAGGTCAACGTCGGTAGACGAACCGGGGTCAATCTTGTTCTCGATGCCGTCCAGGCCCGCCATTAGCATTGCGGGCAGGGCAAGGTACGGGTTAGCCGACGGGTCCGGGGCGCGGAACTCGATACGCTTGGACTTGGGGCTGTTGCTGTACATCGGGATGCGGATAGCAGCAGAGCGGTTCCGGTTGGAGTACACCAGATTTACCGGGGCCTCGTAGCCTGGCACCAGACGGCGGTAGCTGTTGGTGGTGGGGGCCGCAAATGCCAGAATTGCCGGGGCATGCTTCAGGATGCCGCCGATGTAGTGGAGGGCCATTTCGCTCAGGCCAGCATAGCCATCACCCGCAAACAGCGGTTCGCCGCCCTTCCAGATGGACTGATGGCAGTGCATACCGGAACCGTTATCTTCAAAAATCGGCTTGGGCATAAACGTAGCAATCATGCCAGCCTTGTAAGCCACATTCTTGACCGCGTACTTGTAGGTGGTCATCATGTCAGCCATTGTGGTCAGTTCGGCGTAACGCAGGTCAATTTCAGCCTGTGACGCGCCACCGACCTCGTGGTGATGAACCTCAACCGGGATGCCCAGGCCCATCAGCGTTTTGACCATCTGGGCACGCAGGTCCTGCGTCTGGTCGTTCGGCGGCAGCGGGAAGTAGCCTTCCTTGATGCGGTTCAAGTAACCTGTGGTGCCGCTGTTTGCCGAGTTCCAGAAGCCCTCGTGTGAATCGACCTCGTAGTAGCTGATGTTAGGGCCGGTGGTGTAGTTCACATCCGTAAAGAGGAAGAACTCAGCTTCAGGACCGAAGAAAGCCGTATCACCAATGCCGCTGTCTAGCAGGTACTTGGCCGCACGCACTGGGATGCTACGCGGGTCACGGGTGTACTGCTCACGGCTGATCGGGTCGTACACAAAGCAGTAGAAGGCAATCGTCTTTGCCTCGAAGAACGGGTCAACATACGCCGTCGAAAGATCCGGGATCAGGATCATGTCTGACTGGTCAATGGTCTGAAAGCCCTGCACACTTGAGCCGTCAAAACCCAGTCCCTCTTCAAACATATCTGCCTCCACCATTGCCAATGGCATGCTGAAGTGCTCGACCATGCCGCGAATGTCGATAAAGCGGGCGTCTACTTCCTCGACATCATTTTCCTGGCACCAGGCGAGCAGCGCATCGGGGGATTCTTTAGCGCTATCTGGAATGACGTATTCAGTCATCTATCTAAACTCCTCGTGGGGGTAGAATTCACTAAAAAAACGACGATGTGGGATTATAGTAACCACCTATGAACCCGGCGTGGATGAAACTAGCTAAATTCAATTGGGTTTCGCTGTTACATTGTCACAACCCTCACCATTTTTTTGGTACATTTAACTGAAATTGTGCATCAAACTCGAATGCAACCCCCTTCAAAGGGAAATCTGCGCTCACCGAACGGCGTAAAAATGAACCCCGTGTTACAATCTAGTTTGTGTATTTGGGAACGGATTTTCAAAAGGATAAGTAGATATGAAACGTTGGATTGCCTTCGGGTCGTGCATACTGGTGCTTAGCCTGGCCCCGGTGGCAGGTTTTGCCCAGGATGACACGGACACCGATACTCAAGCTGAAACCAGTTCACAGGAACTCCAGACTTACACCGTCCAACCGGGCGATAACCTGTTCCGCATTGCGCTGCGCTTTAACACCACCGTTAGCGCCCTGGCTGCTGAGAACGGCATCACGGATGTGACAGTGGTGTTCTCCGGCGAAACACTGCGGATTCCGGGTACCACAGCCGACGATGGTGATACGGACACGGATACTGATGTTGATGGCGACGTTGGTACCGGTGGCCCGGACGATCAAGAACAGGTGACGTATACCGTTGTGCGCGGGGACACGCTTTCTAGCATTGCCCGCCGCTTTGGAACAACGTTTACGGCCATCGCCCAGGCAAACAACCTGCCAGACCCGAACCGCATCTTCGTCGGGCAAGTATTGACAATTTCCGGTGCGACTGCCGCCCCCGTTGACAGCAACGCGGGTACAGAGACAACCACCAACGCGGGCAATCAGGGCACAACCAGCGGCTCTTACACTGTTGCAGGTGGGGATACCCTATCAAGCATTGCCCGGCGCTTTGGCACGTCAGTGACGGCCATTGCCCAGGAAAACGGTATCACTAACCCGAACCTGATCTTCCCCGGCCAGGTGTTGAACATCCCAGGTGCAACAACAGTCGTTGATGCGGCCCCCACGCCGGCACCCGGCGGCGATGCGCCTGCCCCCTCTGTACCGAGTGGGCCATCTAACGTGGGTGGGGGCTTTGAACTTGGTGGCCAGGTGATTACATTCTCCTACCCCGAGACGATGCGTTCAACCGGCATGACATGGGTTAAGGTGCAGTATCGCTGGCGACTGGGCGAACCGGCGTCTGTAGTCGAAAACATCATTCGCACGGCACACGACCGGGGCTTCAAGCTGCTGCTAGGCATTGTGGGTGAACCGAATGAAATCGCTGCCAACCCGGACGAGTACTATCGTGAGTATGCCAGCTTTGTAGGTTCTGTGGCAGAACTGGCACCGAATGGCCGGTCGGTAGAGGGCATTGAGGTGTGGAACGAGCCGAACATTGACGCGGAGTGGCCGGTTGGCCTGATTAGCGGCGCGAACTACACCAATATGCTGCGCCAGGCGTATCAGAACATTAAATCGAAGAACCCCAACGTGCTTGTGATTAGCGGTGCCCCGGCCCCAACGGGCTTTTTCTCTAGCTGCACCACCGCAGGCTGTAACGATAATGAGTTCATCCGGGATATGGCTAATGCGGGCGCATCCCAGTTTATGGACTGTGTGGGGGTTCACTACAACGAAGGTGCTGTGCCGCCATCTGCTAACAGCGGCGACCCGCGCGAAAACAGCACCTACTACACACGCTATTACAACGGCATGGCCAGCCTGTACGGTAGCACGTTCCCCGGTAAGCCGCTGTGCTTTACAGAAATTGGCTATCTGTCGCCAGATGGCTACGGTGAACTACCCGCGAACTTTAGCTGGGCATCTGGCACGAGTGTGCAGGAACAGGCCCAATGGCTGGCTGAAGCCGTACAGATTGCCCGCAGCAGTGGCCGTGTGCGCCTGTTCATCATCTGGAATGTGGACGCGACCATGTATGGCGCTGACCCCCAGGGCGGCTTTGCCATCATCCGGCCTGACGGCACCTGCCCGGCCTGTGATGCCATCCGAGGTGTTTTGTAAAGATCACTGTTTGGGCGCAGCAATCACGCTGCGCCCATCCCCGCTGCATCCTCCTATCTATACAAAGCCCTTTACCTGCGAAGGTGTGCTGCCGCTATTGGCTCTCCTTTGCAAGCGCAATGCCCCCCAACACAATCGGGATCAGGCAGCAAAGGCCCACAATCCAGCTCAAGCGCATCCCAACTTCGCTGGTGGCGGTGGCCCACCCGCGTGAGGTGAGCAGCCCGCACAGCAGCAGTCCACCAACAATGAGGGCACTATAGAACACACCCCGCAATAAATTCCGGCTTAGTTTCATGGGTCAAACTCTCCTGTTTAGCAGTTTCGTGCTAATTATAGACGGTAACGTGACAGGGGTTGATGCCTGCGAGGGCTTCAAGTGGATTTAAGACAGGTGCAATGTGTATGAACGCCACCTACGCGCTGCTGCTGGATACGACGGGGGAGCCGCTGGTCATCCCGGCGCTGAACCATGATGGGGACATGCTTAGTGACCTGGTGCTGAAGATGTTTGGCACGATTGCTGGCGCGGAGTCAGTGATTTTTGCGTTGGATACGGATTTTAACGTCAAGGTGGCCCTTACAGAAGCGCCGCATGGCACGGCCCCTGCCCTTTACGGCAAAAACGTCGCTAACCCGATGGCCATGATTTTGGCGTCAGCGGTTACCCTGCGCTACGTCCGCACGGATGCAGCGTCGGCGGCAAGCCGCGCCATTTACGAGGCGACAATGGAAACCGTTTGCGATGGCATTCGCACGGCAGACCTGGGCGGCTTTACCGGGACAACGGAATTCACAGACGAAGTAATCCGCCGGGTGAAGGGCAAGCTCGAAATTTGGGCGGCTGTGGGCGAACTACCCGCTGCACACCACTGATGCTAACTTGATTGGATTCCCCCACGCATTACGCGGCGTGTGGGTGTTCCCCATGCGCTATGACTTCCCTTTAGGATTTGCGATTTGCGTAAATAAATCTCAATTCCTGGTTTACAAAAAATGGATTTAAAATTAAGATTAGAGCATATCGTTAAGCAATCAAAGCCTTAAACAGGGATCAGCCATGTTCACTCAAGCCGCAGAAACTACTGAACTCGGTCCAATTATTGGAACCACCGCACCAGACATCTATCTACAGGATCATGAGCGCAACGAGCGCAACCTGCACAGCTTGATTGAGGGGCGTGGCTTGCTGCTTGGCTTCATTACCAATATTTGGATACCTGCCAGCATCCGGCGCATTTTATTTATGCAAAAGTACGAGCGCAAGTTCTACGATCAAGACATCAGCCTGGGGCTAATCATCGGTGACAAACCGCACACCCTCTACAGCTTTCATTTAAGCAGCCAAATTCATGTGTCGGTGCCGTTGTTGGCCGACCCTGAACATGACGCGCACCGTCTGTTTCATATGCATCATGCTGGACTCATTCTCATTGATGATAACGCGACCATTCGTGCCAAGTGGCTCATCCCAGACGAATGTGTGTGGATGAAGCCCAAAGAAATGCTCACAGAAATAGCCCATATTCTGGGGTAGCGTCTCAAATCTTCTCGCTAGTATCCGATTTATCTCCTCCTCGTAGTAAAACACCCTCACCTTCGCGTGAGGGTGTTTTGTTTGTAGCACCAACTCTCGTACAATAGGGGCAACCATCCGATAGATCAGTCATAGGGGCTGCGCCATGCCAGATCGCTTTGTGGAATCACATATCAGACAGCTTCCAATGTTCCAGCAGCTTACCCCCCAGCAGCTTGACCTCGTCACGAAAGCATTTCAAATACTGCGCTTCAATCGTGGGGAACTGGTCGTGCGCGAGGGGAACGCCACCCAGGGCATGTTTGTGTTGGTATCGGGTGAGGGCGTCCTGACGCAGCGGCAAGCTAACGGGGCAGAACTGCGCGTGGGTAATATTGAAGCTAACGAGGTTTTTAACCGCGATGCCGTCTTCAGGGAAGGCGCTGAGACGGTCACACTGCGCGTCACCCAGCCTGCTGAGGTTTTGTTCCTGTCACGCAATCGTATGAACACCGTGCTGTCCTACTACCCGGAGGTGAAGCAGCGCTTGCAGGTATCTCGTCCGACGGATGGACGAGCCACCCCATCTATGAACCCGCTCAAAACCGACACCCACATGCACGCTGCACAGCACGAACCGCCTGGTGAGCGCAGTAACGAGGAGATTATTCTTATTCGGCGGCGGCATCCCTGGTCGTTTATCCGGCGGGGCTGGATTTCCGTATTGATCCTGGCGCTGTTTACCGGGCTGGCAGTCGCACTCAGGTTGATAGGTTTACCGGCGGCCCTGGGTGGCCTGATAATGGGCCTGGGCTTTGTGTTGGCGGGCCTGCTGATGACATACTTTTACCTGGAGTGGCGCAACGACAGCTTTGTGATTACAACCACTCGTGTGATTCGCATTGAACGGGTGATTCCTACGTTTAGTGTCAGCATCAACGAAATTCCGCTGGATCGGATTCAGGCGGTGGACACCGATTTGCCCGAAGGCGACATCTTTGCCCGCATCTTCGACTATGGCAACGTGGAACTCAAGAACGCCTCTGATGCAGGTGATATGGTGTTAGACACCATCCCAGGCCCAGACGAAGTCCAAGAGGCCATCTTCGCCAACCAGAAACAGCGCCGCGAAATGGCCGACGCCAACAAGAAAAACGCCATCCGTGCAGAAATTGAGCGCGTGTTGGGCTTGAGCAGTACCGTGCAATCTGAAGCCCAAAGCGTACCCCAGGCCACAGCTAATACCGGTTCGCTAGCGGTGCAAAAAAGCGGGTCGCCAGCGCCCATGCGGCTGATTAACAAAGACGGTGACACAGTCATTCGCAAGCACATCACGATTTGGTTGGCGGCCATTATCCCACCGGCGACGATGATTGTGCTGGCGGTGGTGGGGTTAATCTTCAGCTTTGTGTCCTTTGGCAGCCTGGAAAGCGTGGCGGTTATTGGGATCATCGTTTCGCTGGTTTTTTTAGTGATTGGCGGGCTTTGGTTTTGGTGGGCAGACTGGGACTGGCGCAACGACATGTACATCATTGGGGACGACCGCGTGACGCTGATTCACCAGCGCCCACTGTGGCTGCAAAACGAGGTCGATCAAATTTTGCTCAGCCGCGTAGACAACGTATTCTCAGAGATAAACGGCCTGTTTGATACAGTTTTCCAGCGGGGTGATGTGCGCCTATCGCTGGTGGGGGAGGGCCTGGAAAAGGCCAAGGTGTTCCACAAGGTTCACAAGCCACATGAGGTTCAGGCAGAGGTATCGCGGCGGCAGGCCCGCGCCAAAGCCCAGGCAGAGCAAGACGAAGACCTGCGCCAGCGCGAAGCTATCAAAGAATATCTGACCGCGTACCATGAAACTGTGCAGGGGCAGCAGCAAACACCTCCGACGGCATCTCCGCCGCCCACCGACACAGCCAGCGGTTCAGATTCAGACGTTGGGCCGTACCGCGCCCATGACCAGAACCGCCCGCCGGGCATCCCCCGTCGCAATCGAACCTAGCCCAACCTTTTGCGGCAGCGGCAAAACGTGTTAGGGTCATAGATATGATCCAACATACCAAACACATGCGGAGAGAGCCAGATTGAGCGTACCATCTGACCGTTTGATACAGGCAATTTTTGACCGCTATGCCGCTGAGGTGAATCCGGTGTGGTTTATTAACATCGGCGCATTTGATGGTGTAGAGGACGAGAAGTTGCATTATCACGTTATGCACAGTAATTGGCAGGGCTTGTTCGTGGAACCGCTGGACCGCAATTTTGATTTATTGGTGGAAAACTACCGGGGCTACCCTGATCTGACGTTTGAGAAAGCGGCTATCACCTTCCATGACGGCTACGAAACGTTTTACGCGCCGGTCCTCAGTGAAGACAGCCCGGAGTGGGTGTTGCAAATTGGGTCGCTGTCGCGCTATCACCTGGAAAAGCTGCGCCGCCTGACGGGGGTAAGCATCGGCATTGAAGCAGTGCAGGTGCCCTGCCTGACGTTGCAATCGCTGCTGCAAAAGCACAACATTGCTGAGGTGCAGGTGTTCAAGATCGACACCGAGGGCCACGACTGGGCGATTATTGAGCAAATTGACTTCGATACGCTGCAACCGGACATCATCACATACGAGTATGAGCATTTGTTCCCGGCCAAACGTGCGCAAACACTCAATCGGCTTAACGAGTGCGGGTATGTGACCTATAAACAGGGCCGTGATATTGTCGCTGTGCGGCGTGAGCTGGAGGATGCGCTGGTTCCCAGGCCAGTTCACGATGACAATATTATTCCTGACAGCCTGACTCACCCAACGCTGCCTGCACGGCTGCATCTGGTACAGCGCTATCTACGCTGGGTGAGCGATCACACGCGCTAACTGGCGCTGCCCTCATAGCGGCGCAGGTAATCTCGATAGAGCCGGACGGCGTGTTCTTTCGGGCTTGTGTAGTATTCGTCAGGCGTCACATCCAGCGTGATGCTGCGGGCCGGGTTCACAGAGCGAGGTGGATGGTGTGTGTTCAAAAAAGAAAAACGCGCCAATCAAGAAGCGCGTCTGTGTGGTGGGCCTAGTAGGATTCGAACCTACAACCGAGCGATTATGAGTCGCGTGCTCTGCCGTTGAGCTATAGGCCCATCGAAGCGGGTGACGGGACTCGAATCCGTACTGAGACCTTGGAAGGGTCGCGTGCTACCATTACACCACACCCGCGTATGATTTTGTTCAGTCGGGGTAGCCAGGGTCGAACTGGCGACCTCTCGCTCCCAAAGCGAGCGCGCTACCACTGCGCTATACCCCGATCTATATCTAATTGTATCGGATGATGGCCAAAAACCAATACCGCGTTTAAGGGTCATCCTGCCGCGCAAGCATGTGGGGCACCTGGGTGTACTTAGATCGGCCTTGCTTTTGGGTGATGGTTGACCTACAACTACTTGCGAAACCATAACCCACTACGATCACTGGCCCTATGCTTGAAACCGTCGAACCCTCCCCCGAACGCTGGGATAAATTTGTTATCGAACAGCCCCGCGCCCACATTTTGCAGCGGGCCAACTGGGGCAAGCTCAAAGCCAACTTCGGCTGGGATGTCGTGCGCGTTGGCCTTGCAGACGGCGATCACCTGATGGCCGGGGCGCAAATTTTACTGCGGGGGCTGCCGTTCAACCTGGGTATCATGGCCTATCTGCCGATGGGGCCGTATGCGTCATCTGACGAGCATCTGGAACAACTGTGGAAAGTTATTGACCGCCGTGTGAAAGACGCGGGAGCCGCCTTCTTGAAATGGGAGCCGGGGATTTTCCTGGGGGGTGCCCCAGATATTGAGCGGTGGGGCTTCAGGGAAAGCCCGCAGACGGTGCAGCCGCCTAGCACGATCATGCTTGACCTGAGCGAATCTGAAGACGACATTCTGGCACACATGAGCCAGAACACCCGGCGCAAGGTTCGCATCAGCCACCGCAAAGACGTTAACTACTACGCGGGTACGCTAGACGACATCGAAACATTTGCTGGAATGATGAACACAACCGGCAAACGCAATGCGTTCGGCGTCCACGATGCGGCTTACTACCGTATGGCGTTTGAGTTGTTCCATGAGGATGGCACAGCACACCTCATCATGGCCGAACACGAGGGCGACCCGCTGGCCGGGATTATGGTGTTCGCGCAGGGCGAGACGGCGTGGTATCTGTACGGTGCTTCATCGAGCGCGAAGCGTAACTTAATGGCAACCTATGGCGTGCAGTGGGAGGCGATGCTGTGGGCAAAGGCGCAGGGCATCCACTACTATGATATGTGGGGCATCCCCGATGAGGACGAAGCCACACTCGAAGACGAGTTCCAAGAGCGCACAGACGGGCTGTGGGGCGTGTATGGCTTTAAGCGCGGCTGGGGCGGTGAGGTGATCCGTAGTGTGGGTGCGTGGGACAAAATCTACAACCCACTCGTCTACACAGCCTACTGGACGGCGGCCCAACTGCGTGACTAGGTGGGTCTACATGGGTTATGTGTTCCTGCTGGCCGCCTGTGGGCCAGGCAGCGCGGCCCAGGCCGTCACCGTGACGAATAATGACCCGCTGGCCCCACCTGAACTGCAACAGTTAAGCATCACACCGCCGGAGGGGTGGCGGGTCACAGCAGATGGCAGCGGCATCACCGACGAGCAGTTTGTGGTGACTGTGACGACGCTTTCCAGCTCCCCGGCAGACCCGCAAACCGCACTCGATGGGGTCGATGGCCGCGAACACGAAACGCGGGGCCGTCGCATTATCGTAGACTATCAGTTGGATACGCGGCTGGTGGCGTGGTTTATACTGGACAACGCAACTGTCACCACCGTGAAGATGCAGTCGCGCACGCCCGTTACGTTCGCCAATGACCACGAAACCGTGCTAGTCGAAATTGCAGAGTCTATTCGTTTATCCCCAACCCAATAAAGGCCCCCATTGCTCACCGTTAATAGCATAACTGACCGCAACTATTGGAACGACACGCTGTGTCACCTGCCTTATGCCCATGTGCTGCAAACCTGGGAGTGGGGCGAGTTCAAGCGCAGCACAACGGGCTGGGTGCCGCAGCGGTTGGCTTTTAGGCGTGGTGGTGAGGTGGTGGCGATGGCGTCAGTGGGTGTGCGGAAGGTCGGCCCGCTCAAGGTGATGTATGCACCAAAGGGTCCAGCCGTTGCCTACGAAAACGAGGCGCTCACGGCGTCTGTGCTGGACGAGTTGCAGCGGCGGGCACGGGCAGCGGGTGCTATCTGGCTGAAAATCGACCCGGATGTGGTTGCTGCAACGGGCGTCCCTGGCGAAGCGGACGACGCCCCCGACGCCGACGGGCAGCGCGTCCTCCATGCGCTGGGTGAGCGCGGCTGGCGCTTCAGCGATGAGCAGCCGCAGTTCCGCAACACAGTCAACGTCAACCTGACGCAGCCCGAAGATGACATCCTGATGGCTATGAGCGGTAATACCCGGCGCAAAATCCGCACAGCGGCAAAGAAAGGCGTCACGGTGCGCTTTGGTGGCATGGATGACCTGCAAACACTGTACGACTTGTATTCCACGACGGGTGACCGCAACGCCTTCACCATCCGGCCCGTTGACTACTACACGCAGGTATGGGCGCTGTTCATCGAGGCGGGGCTGGCTCACCCACTGATTGCCGAATTCGAGGGACAGCCCATCGCGCATGTAATTTTGTTCCACTTTGGGCGCAAATGCTGGTATTTCTACGGGGCGTCATCCAATACAGAGCGCAGCCGAATGCCCAACTACGCCCTCCAATGGGAGGCGATGAAGTGGGCCAAAGCGCAGGGCTACACCACCTATGACATGTGGGGCGCACCGAACGCATTCAACGAGCAGGACAGCCTGTGGGGCGTGTATGAGTTTAAGCGCGGCTTTCGTGGCACCGTAACACGGCACATCGGCGCATGGGACTATACCCCGTACCCGCCGCTGTACTGGGGCTACACACAGGTTATGCCATCGGTCATCAAGCTGCTGCGGGGGCGAGCGAAAACACCATGAGTATGGATAAGTATCAGTTGTTGGCGGCTGTGCTGGATACACTCATCAAGCGGGGGTGCTGGTCTGTACTGGTGAGCGGCGGCCTGGATAACAGCATCACGCTCAGTTTTGGCGATAAGATCGACCGCGCTGTACCGCTAGACGCGCCGAACCTGACGGACGATCAGAAGCTGTTCACAGGCACGTTTGAGTTAGCCATTGCAGACTGCACCTGGCGTCTGGACTCGCCGGATGAAATTGTCACATCGTGGAGTGATGATGAGGGCACGAAGCGCGGGCTGCTGGCGCATCTGGTAGGTCAGCCGGTTGCCGCGTGGGAAATCACATGGCCGGGGTTGGATTTGACGCTGCACTTTGGCAATGCGCTGTCGCTGCGGCTGTTCTGTGATCAGACCGACCCGGTAGACAGCGGCGAGAATTACACGCTGCTTTCGCCGGATTATGTGTTCAAGGTCAGCATTCGTAGTGACCTCATCGTGCAGCCGCGTGCCTGAGCCTGCTGAGGGTGAGCTAAAAAGCTAAAGCGGATAAATATTTATTCCCAGCACCCCAGCCAACCACACCAGCAGCGGCGCGATAATCAACCCCGGCAGGAAGTTCGCCGCACGCGGCTTCTTCACATCCAGCAAGATAAGCGCCAACCCCATCAAAAGAATCCCGCCAACAGCAGTGGTTTCGTTCCGCATTGCTTCCGTCAGGATGTTGCCCGCCAGTGCCCCAACCAGGGCGAGGCTGCCCTGCAACACCAGCACCGTCACCGCACTGAAGGCCACCCCTACCCCAAAGCTGGCCGCAAACGCCAGTGATGCGAACCCGTCTAGCGTGCTTTTGATCGCCAGCATCTGGAAGCCCGCCGGGTCGCCCATGCCATCCAGGATGGCCCCCAAAAACGTTAGTGGCCCGATGCAAAACACCAGGCTCGCTGTCACAAACCCGGTGATGAACCGTTCTCGTTCGTCCGCTGTATCAGCCGGGCTGCCGGGCTTACGGCGATTCACAAACCGCGATTGCAGGGCCGCGCCCAGTCGCTCCAGCAAGACATCCAGGCGCAGCGCCTCTCCGATTAGCACACCGATGGCCACACTCAACAGCGTAATCACCGGGTTGCCCGTAGACATAGCGTTGGTCACCCCAAAGAACAGCGTGACCAACCCCAGCGCCGTCACAATGGATTCCTGCACGCGCTCCGGCAGGCGCTGCCCGACCAACAGGCCCAATCCGCTGCCAATGGCGACTGCCAACACGTTGAGCAATGTTCCGTTCAAACCCACACCTCACCCTTATGATAGCCATTGTGGCTGCATTCTAGTGGATGCGCGGCCCGCCTGCTTGCGAATTGGCCTTATTGGGTTAAAGTTGATGGCATTTGCACACACGGAGCAGTACGGATGAAATCGGATTTAGATCAGCTTATGGCCAGGCGTAATTTAGACGGCTTCATCGTCGTCACAGATGAAGCCTACAACGCAGTGCGCGACTACCTGACCAACGGTGCCCGCGTGACAGGCGGTTACGTTATCAAAAAGCAGGGGCAGCCTGCTGTGATGATCGTCAATGGCATGGAAGTGGAAGAGGCAAAGGCTAGCGGCCTGGACGTGTTCAACCGGGAGGCACTGGGCTATTCGGAGTTAGTGAAGACCTACCGGAGCAGCCCGGCTGACCTGCGGGCGGTGTGGTGGCGCATGATGCTCGAAGCGGCAGACATCCACAGTGGCCGGGTGGGGGTATACGGCGCGGGCGACCTCAACGTCTATCTGGAAGTGTTCCGCATTTTGGAGCAGCACCTGCCCAACTACGAACTGGTTGGCGAAACCGGCATGACGCTGTTCGATGAGGCGATGGTTACCAAAGGGCCAGACGAAATTGAGCGCATCCGGTCAGTAGCCGCCCGCACCAGTGAGGTCGTGCGCTTAACGTGGGACTATATCGCCTCGCACCGCGCCAACGGCGAGGGCGTGGTGAATGCAGACGGCAACCCACTCACGATTGGTGACGTGAAGCGCTTCATCCGGCGCGAGTTGATGGAACGCGAACTGGAAGACACCGGGATGATCTTCGCCCAGGGCCGGGATGCCGGGTTCCCGCACAGCCGGGGCCAGGAAGACCAACCGTTGCAGCAGGGGCAGGCGATCATCTTTGACCTGTTCCCGCGTGAGTTGGGCGGCGGCTATCATCACGACATGACGCGCACATGGTCTATTGGCTACGCGAGTGAGGCAGTGCAACAGGCTTACGATACCGTCATAGAAGCGTTTGACCGTGCGATTGAGCAAACCAAACCCGGCGTAGACGGCAACATCCCGCAGGCAGCCGTGCAAGATTACTTTGAGTTGTTGGGGCACCCCACGTCACGCAGTCACCCCGGCACCGGGGAAGGCTATGTTCACAGTTTGGGGCATGGGGTGGGCCTGCAAATCCACGAGCGGCCACGTATGAGCCACATCGTGTATGACAAGCTGCAAAAGGGCAGTGTCCTCACCATCGAACCCGGCCTGTATTACCCGGAGCAGGGCTATGGCATCCGCATTGAAGATATGGTCTTGCTTGACGACAGCGGTGCCCTCATCACCCTGACTGACTTCCATAAGCAGCTTGTGCTGCCGTTAAGCAACTGATGAACTTTTAGCCGGGTATATCATGCTATACTCTACTACGTGACGTATTGCACAAATCGCTGATAGGTAAATTTTTATGACCAACCTGGGAACCGCAGGAAATCCGCTTCGCGTGGCCATCATCGGCTCTGGCCCGTCGGGCTTTTACGCCGCAGATGCGCTGCTGAACAATAAGCAGGGCCTTGTTGCTGAGGTGGATATGTTTGAGCGGCTGATTACGCCGTATGGACTGGTACGCGGCGGGGTCGCGCCAGACCATCAAAAGATCAAGAACGTGGTGAAGGTCTACGACAAAATCGCCGCAAACGAACACTTCCGCTTTTATGGCAACGTGGAATTCGGCAAAGACGTGCTGCACGAAGACCTTGTGCAGCACTATCACCAGATCGTTTACGCAGTGGGTGCCCAAACCGACAACCGCCTGGACATCCCCGGTGAAGACCTGGCCGGGAGCCACGCCGCAACCGAGTTTGTCGCCTGGTACAATGGCCACCCGGACTACCGCGACCTGACGTTTGACCTGTCCGGCGAGACGGCAGTTGTCATCGGTAACGGTAATGTGGCGATGGACGTGACGCGCATCCTGGCCAGCAGCATCGTAGAGCTTTCTCGCACAGACATTGCCGACTATGCCCTGGAAGCGCTCAAACAGAGCAATATCAAGCGTATCGTTATGCTAGGTCGGCGTGGTGGCGCTCAGGCCAAGTTTACCAACCCGGAACTCAAAGAGTTCGGCAACCTGGAAGAAGCGCAGGTCATCGTGGCTGAGGCGGACGCCTTCCCGGATGCGCTTAGCCAGGACTACCTGGACAACAACAAAGACAAAACCGCCACGCGCAACGTCGAAATGCTCCAGGCTTATCACACAGCGCCACGCGACCCGAACAAACCCAAAGAAATTGTGATGCGCTTTTTGGTGTCTCCGATGGCATTCATGGGCAGTGACCGCATCGAACAGGTTAAAATCGTCAAGAACGAACTGTACCTGGATGATCGCGGCGGGATGCGCCCCCGCGCCACAGATGAAACGGAGACGTTCGACGCCGGTGTCGTCTTCCGCTCAATTGGCTACCGGGGTGTGCCGCTGCCGGGGGTGCCCTTCCATGAGCGCTGGGGCATCATCCCCAACGACGACGGGCGCGTTACGGAAACCCACACGGGCCATACACTGCCCGGTGAATACGTGGTGGGTTGGATTAAGCGCGGCCCGTCGGGCATTATCGGCACCAATAAGCCCGATTCGCAAGCGACTGTCGCCAAGATGCTGGAAGACGCTGCCAGTGGCACCACCCATACCCCAGCCACACCCACACGCGAAGCGATTGAAACCATCCTGGACGAGCGCACCGTTCGCTTTGTGACATATGCGGAATGGCAGCACCTCGATAAGCTCGAAACGGAACGCGGCGAGGCGATGGGCCGCCCCCGTGTGAAGTTTACCGACCCGAGTGAAATGCTCAAGCTGCTCAACGAAAACCGCGCCGAACAGCCCTCTGGCGATTAGCTACACACCAGCAGGTGGCGGTTGTGCCCCTGCCTGCTGGTCTTTGACTTGCGTCTCTTGTAGGGGGGTCAGGTGCATAGGCATCGTTAACGTGATGACGAGGTTTTCACCGTTAGCCTCGAACTTGACGCGCCCTCCCTGTCGTGCCGCCAGATTTGTTAGCGTGTACAGGCTCAGTTCGAGCAATGAACTGGATTTCACTGTGCCAATAGTGGCAATCATCGACTGGGTGGCGATAGTGCTGCCGTTCGGGATGAGCTTAACTTTGAGCAGGCGCAGCACCTCATGCAGTTGGTCGGCGGCACCCACCACAGCCAGCTTGATGCGTACCGTTCGCATTATGGTGTAACCGCTCAGGTTGAGACGTGCCTTTCGGTCGATTTCAATAGCTGACGAGAACAACCCGCGAATCATAAGCCTGGTATGCACATCGTTGGCATATACCAGCGGAATTTCTTCTGACACGCTAATTTGCTTTAGGCGACTATAACAGACGTAATTATCGGCCTGGGCCAGCAAATACCCGCGAATGTCTAACATACCAGCATCACTGGCTTTTGCCTTATCGGGGCGCACGATGCTATCGGCAAATAAAATAACACTATCCATGTACCAGTGTAGTTCGCGGCCCAGCACATGCAGCCCACGAATGTCGGCAAGCTGTGCTTCAGTCAGGCTGGCATGATCCGCGAGTTTAGGATTGTTCAACAGCGAGGTGTAACCAACAATAGCCGTTAGTGGTTGGCGCAAATCATGGCTTTTGGCGGCAACACCCACCAGGCTCATCTCGTCAATGTGTCTTTCACGCAGGTCCACGGCATTACGGTGAACAACGTCCAGGAACAGATAGCGGTCGTCATCGGTAACACTCGCCTGCATCGTCTCGGTTAATGCAATGAGCGCCTCTAGTTTGTCAAACGCGGTGGCTTTCATTATCTGGTGGCCCCTCTGCCCAATAATGGTTTTCGCAATGTATTCTAGTACGGTTGCATCGTATACCGGGGTTACATTGTTGTAACGTTGCAAACACCTGAGCTAATTTATTAGCAAACCAATTTTAGGCCCGCCACTTAAAACTTTGCTGAAGTGCTACCCGGCTTAGCGCAAGCGCCGATCTTTGCGATTGTTGACCTTACGCACCGCGTCTTCGTTCTGGTCGGCGGGCGCGCCGTCATGGCTGGCCACCCCGACACGCCCACCTGTGACCGCTGCATAGAAGGCGTCGTCGTAGGTGCGCGTTTTGACGACAACCGGCATGGGGACGGCGTGGCCCATGATAATCGCCTGCTGTTTGGTATCCAGGCGGGCCAACACCTGACGCAAGCTGTGCGCCCCGCTTATCCCTGTCAACACCGCGTTGATGTCGCGTTCGTTATCCAGCAGCGCCGTGACTCGCGTCCCAATCTGGCTCATGACTTCTTCATCAATGCCGCTGGGGCGCTGGTCTACCACCAGCAGTGTGACCTTGTACTTACGCAGCTCGCGGGCGATTTCACCGAAAATCGTTTGCGAGGCAATTTTGGGGTCCAGGAATTTGTGCGCTTCCTCAATCGTGATGAGCAGTTGCGGCGGCTCCAGGGACTTATCGCCCAGGGCACGTTCTACCCGGTTGATGTACTCACGGTGGATGCGGCGCGTGATGTAGTTGGCCACCAGCATGTAGGCTTCCAGTGAGTTGCCATAACGCCCAAACTCCAGGACGACGTTTTTACCTTCCTCAGTAATCAGTTGGATGATGCGCTGCACACTATCGCCCTGCTTTTCTTCCGTCAGGAAGTGCCAGCGCTCAAAGCGGCTAAGGCGGCGCTGCAAGGCGCTAAGCGTGCCCGCACCGATGGGCGTTTCTTCTGCGATGACTTCGGCATCTTCAGCCGAGAGTTGGATGATTGACTTCACCCAGTTAGAAATGCCCCGGCGTGCGTACCACTTGTGCAGTGTGTAGGCTGCGTCAATCATGGCATCTGACAGGCTCATCGTCTCACGGAGCATACTCAGGTCTTCTGGCAGAATTTCGTCGTAGGCAATTTTGACCTCACGGTCATAAACAGCCTGCCGCCGCCGCGTGGACTCCGCATCCAGGGTGAGGATTTCGACCTGATTTGGGAACAACTGCTTGAGGCCCTTTGCTTTGGGGCCGCGTTCGTCGGTGACTTCCCAGCCATAGTCATTGTGCATATCGAAAATGAGATTGACGCCCTGCTTGCGCATAATCACGCCAGAAAGCAGCACACGGGTTAAAAAGCTCTTGCCCGTCCCACTCTTGCCAAACACCCCCACAGAACGCTCCACGAGGCGTTTGAGGTCCAGGTTGATTTGCGTCTGTTCCAGTTCCAGCGGCACACCCACGTTGAAGTGCGTGGCGTCTTCCTCACCGAAAACGGCGTTTACATCCTCCTCCGAAGCGTTGAAAACCGGCGTGAAGTGCCCCGGAATCGTCTTGACGGGTTTGGGCTTATCGTCGGCTTCGATGGTTAGCTGTGGCGCGACAGACACAGTCGCGTAGCTGGCTGTGCCGGCATACACCGCCTGGAAGAACGGGTTGGTAAAGTCCGGCGGGTCAGCCTCAATAGCCGGGTTGGTGCTGTTCAATTCCACATCGGTAATCATGCAGAAGAAACGCTTAGCCGTTGACGAATGCACCACAACATAACGCCCCACCGCAAGTTCTTCGACCTGCACCTTATAATCCAGGCGGACGGTGAGGCCCTTACTCAGTGACCCACCCACAACCACGCCGAGGCGCTGCCCCGGTTGGGCCATGAACAGCGTGGGGTCATCTGGGAACCAGGCGTCAAAGTCATCGGCGTGGGGATGGTCAGTCATTAGCTTGGCCTCTCAAATCCATACAAAAATGTGCGTTCAGTGCGGGGGTTCGCTTGTGGGGGCAGCGCAATCCCGGTTTCCGCATCGTAGACGGCCACGTAAGCCCCATAGGCTCCGGGGGGCAGGCTTTGCAAGTCCACCATAAAGTGCATACAGCCTGCTGGCACTTTTGGGAACTGCGTTGGGTACTGGGCTACAACTGTCCCTGCGCCATCAAGTATCTGTAACTCCACGTATAAATCAGCGTTTACGCTGTCCCCGTTGGCAGTTGCCAGCGTGATTTCAAGGTGAGCAGTGTTGAAGATGTAGGGGGCGTGCCGCGCCATCCCAACCTGCACATCACGCGCCAACAGGTTGAGGGCCGGGGTTGGCTGGGTGTTGAGGTAGAGGCGGCCCCGCAAATGCCCAGATTGAATCTCTGTCCCGCAAAAAGCGAACGACTCACGGGTCAGGTAACGGTCACGCTCAATTTGCCCTTGCGGCGACGGTGGATAGCGCTCATCCCACACCAACCAGAAGCGCGTCTTGTCCCCCACTGCCTCATCGAACTGCTGGGTATGGTAAGCAGCCTGCACCTCTGTAAACGATTCGATAAGGTCAACTTCTGCTGAGCGCAAGTAATAATCTACCGCTCGCCCGTGAATCCAGGCCGGGTCAGGGGCAGGAAGATGGAAGACAATGCTATCGTCCGGCTGGATCGTCGTGTCTATCTCATCGGCCAATTGTGACCAGGGCAGATGCACATGCCAGGACTGCGGTTCCATCACCGGGGAGCGTGCAAACCACAAGCCCGAAGCCCCCCACAGCACCAGCAGCACGGCTCCATATCGCCGCAGCCGCGCCACGCCCTGCCCGGCAACAAGAGCCAACAGGGGGAAGGTCGCCAGCATGTAGTGCATATCACTGATGAACCCCAACCATTCATTGGCCAGGGCCGTCAGCAGGAAAGTCACCGCAAGCATAAACCACGCATAGCGGCTGGCCGGTATGGCCAGGGCCAACAGCGTCAACAGCAGCAGCGGGCTTTGATTGGCAAAGCGGGTGGCCAACTCCCCGATGAGGGGCACAAACCCCAGCGCAATGGCCTCACGAGCCGTATTCGTTTCCACATGGTCAAAAGCACGCAGCGCATACGTCACCCAGGGCGAAAACAGCGCTGCCGCCCCGCCCACACACAGCGAAAGCCACAACCAGCGACGGTTCTTGGGTGCCAGCAGCACATGATATAACCCGGCAGCCGCAATCACAATGAAGCCAAGATAATGGGAGTACATCAAACCCGCCACCGCGAGCGTGAATCCGCCAAACAGAAGCCCAGATGGCCACTGCGCCGTCAGCAAGTGATGATAGAGGGCCAGGCTAAGCACCACAAACAACACATACAGCCCATATGATCGCGCCTCGTGCATGTAGTAGATGTAAAACGCGCACATCCCCAGCAGTAGTGCAGCCGCAAAACCGGCATACTGCCCGTGCAGGTTAACATCCAGGCGGTAAACCACTGCAATCGTCAATGCCCCGGCCAACAGGCTAAACGCCCGCACAGCAAACTCGGATGTGCCTACCGCACGAATCCAGAAAAAGAGGCTGATGTAATACCCAGGGGGATTTGTTTCATCGGCCATGTCTTCGTTTAGCTGGCTTTCTATCGCTTCTGATAGAGACTGTGGGCCGCCCTCTGAAAAGCCGCCCGCATAGTAAATAGAGGTCACCTCATCAAACCAGAAGCTGTCTGCACTGAGCCAATCCACAACACTCGCCGTATAAACTAACAACAGCAAAACCATTAACCACCGCCAAAGCCATCGTTCATGACCGCTTAGCCATTGCTTGAGTGCCATCCCGCCAGGCCCGCCTGAAGCTGACGGCTCAGGCACGGCAAACACCTCCGTTTGATCGCGGTCAGGCATGGCTGTCAATCTCTACGCTAAACATAAACAATAGCCGCCTCAAACTGATCCTCTGGCACCGGGGCGCGATGCTGCTTTAGCTCACGGATGTAATCCTGCACGGCTTCACGGATTGCTTCAATGGCCTCCGGTTTGGTTGCCCCCTGACGTTTACACCCCGGCAGGCTAGGGCAATAGGCAATCCAATCGCCGTCGTTGGTTTTAAATACAATAACCTGTCGCATTGCGGTTGCCTCCGAAACAAGTGCGAATTCGGCAGTGGTATAGGCGCACGACAGCGTGGACACTGGTTTTCTGCCCCATTGCCCCGTGTGGCCGAGGGGACTTTAGCGAACCGTCCTGGCTTCCTTTCTCCCCACTGTGGGAAAAAGGGCAGGGGATAGAGGGGGGAAATGGGGCATCCACGCTATTTTGTGGGCGTACTTCGGCAGTTATAACCGCCAACCAACCTGCGCTCAAGCGACGATTCCCCTACTTTGAGTCGATCAACATGGAAAAGTATCTTTTCTGGCACGTCGTAATGTTTGGTAGCACTGCACAATAACGTGGACGGGTGAAATGAGCCTATTTTAGTGGAAAACGCTGTACAAAAGCTGCCTCAATGGGTTCAAATCGGCTCTTTAAAGTCTAAATTCCCCTGACTTACGTAACAAATCCCGTAACCACGATATCTTGTGGTGCTACC
>DAOTTY010000329.1:0-13144 GCA_034437575.1 Anaerolineae bacterium
AATCGTGAACGGGATGCCCGCCTCACGGGCGAAGGCCAGCGTGTGCAAAATCGAGTTGGTGCTGCCGCCGGTACCCGCTGCCACAGCAATCGCGTTTTCCAGGGATTGGCGGGTGACAATGTCGCTGGGGCGGATGTTGTTTTCTAGCAGGGACAGGATCATTTCGCCTGCTTTGGCCGCCACTTCTTCCTTTTCCGTATCGACGGCGGGCACATCGTTAAAGCCCATCGGGCTGAGGCCCATAATTGCGCTGATGGTGCTGAGCGTGTTGGCGGTGAACTGGCCCGCGCACGCGCCGGGGCCGGGGCAGGCGTGATCTTCGATTTGCTTGAGGTCGTCTGCGCTGATTTTGCCGCTGTTGTACGCGCCGATGGCCTCGTACACATGCACAATGTTGATCTCTTTGTCGTCCTGCGGCTGGCCGTCGTTGGCCTCCATCGGGTAGCGGCCTGGGAACTTGCCCGGTTTGATGGTGCCGCCGTAGAGCATCAGCGAGGGGATATTCAGCCGGATAAGGGCCATCATGGTGCCGGGGATGGTTTTATCGCACGAGCTGATGGCAATACAGGCGTCGAACATGTTGGCCTGCACCACCAGTTCGATGCTGTCGGCAATCATCTCGCGGGAGATGAGCGAGGCTTTCATGCCTTCGGTGCCCATCGTGATGCCGTCGCTAATCGAAACCGTGTTGAACTCCAGCGGGGTAGCACCAGCGCGGCGGATGCCCTCTTTGACCTTCTGGCCGATCAGCTTGAGGTGGAAGTTGCACGGGCCGATTTCCGTCCAGGTGTTAGCGACGGCGACAAGCGGCCTGGCCAGGTCTTCGTCGGTCAGGCCGATGGCCTTGAACATGGCCCGTGCCCCGGCGCGGTCGGTGCCGCCCACCAGCGTGCGTGAACGGGCATTGAGCGCGTTAAGCTGGTCGCGGATTTCGGGGGAGTCTGTCATGGGATTGATCCTGAATCAAATGGGTGGGTATTTTGCGCTGATTGTACGCGCTGGCCGGGTATAAGGCAAAGCCGGGTTAGGGGCGGCACCAGACCGGAACGGTCGTATGCCCGCCCACGATTATGGGCTATTTGCCAGGATAGTGAAATGCACCGATGCGATTGCCCTGATTAGCCCCTGATGTGAACTTGACGTACAATCGTAAATGATGCAGTTTGAATGTTAGCTGGCGGTTCAACGGAGCCATACGATTGAAGAAATTATTGCTGTTACAAGTGCAGGCTGCCAATGCCAAACCTAACCCAACGTAATACCGTCATCCGCGTTTTGTATGTGGTACACAACGCCCACGATCAGGCCCAGATTGGTGAAGCCCTGGACAACAGCCCCTATCTGTTCGACCTGCACATCGCAAGCACGCTGGCCGAGGTGACCTTTCATGTGTTAACGCACCCTTACAACCTCATTCTGGTTGATTACAACCTGACCGGGTTCGATGCGCTGGATGTGTTGGATCAACTTACAGCGCTAAACCGCGATATTCCGGTGGTGGTGTTGGCGGGGACGGCGGCGCTGGAAACGGCGGCGGCGGCGGTACAGCAGGGCGTGGCCGATTTTGTGGTGAAGGATGGCGGGCAGCTTGTGCGCTTGCCTTACGTCATCTGGGCTGTGCTTGAACGGCACGAGCTGGAAGTTGACCGGCGTGAGAAGGAACGGGCACTGCGCGAAAGCGAAGCCAAGCTGCGGGCCACCTTCAACCAGTCGCTTGATATTATCATCATCATAGATGTGCAGGACGGCACGATCTTAAATGCTAACCGCACCGTGCAGCGTTTGCTGGGTTATGACCCGCAAATGCTCATCGGCCAGCCGTATACCAGCCTCTTCCCGCAAAGCACCCCGGCTGAGCGGGCAACTAGCAGCACCTCCGCCGGTGGCGGTCAGTTGTTGGCGGGGGTGAATACGGCGGACAGTGTGTTCGTGAGCCAACCGTTTTTGCGGGCCGATGGCAGTGTCGTCCCGATGGATTTGACGGCCAACATGCTGATGTGGGGCAATCACAAGGCCATCTTGATGACGCTGCGGGATGCGTCTGAGCGGATTGAGGCGGAAAGCAACCGCCTGCGGGCGGAAACCCTGCGCGAGAAGCTGCATCAGGAAAAAGAGCTGCGGATGCTGCGGTCGCGGTTGGTTTCGATGATTTCGCACGAGTTCCGCACGCCGCTGGCGTCGATGATGCTGAGTGTGGACCTGCTGGAGATGAAGGCCGAAGCCGCCGCTGGCGAGGCGAAGTGGGAAGCCGCTAAGCTGCACGAAATCCGCCAGCAAATTCACCGGATGACCTCCCTGGTGGATGATATTTTGTTTGTGGATAAGATGGAAAGTGGGCTGCTGCCGTTTAACCCGGTGCCAACGGATATTGTGGCGATGGTGGAGGGCATTGTGCAAGATGTGCAGGGCGGTATTGGTGCCGATCATGAGATTTCGTGTGCGTTTTCGTTGCCATCTATCCAGGTGATGGTTGACCACAAGCTATTCGCGCAACTGCTGAACAACCTGCTATCCAACGCGATTAAGTATTCGCAGATGGGCACACGCATTAGTGTGTCTGTCGGGTTGACAGATGATGCGTTTCATCTGGCAGTGGCAGACGAGGGTATTGGCATCCCCGACCGGGACAAGCCCAACCTGTTCGACATGTTCCACCGGGCGAACAACACGGGCGCGGTGCGCGGGACGGGGGTGGGGCTGGCTATCGTCAAGCAGGCAGTGGACCTGCATGGGGGGCGCGTGAGCTTTGAAAGCGAGGTGAACGTGGGCACCGTGTTCATGGTCGATATTCCGCTGGAACTGCCGGGGCATGATGACACCGCCCGCTAGTTAAGATGCCTTGCGTTGGCTGTAAATAGGCCCGCTGATGCCCTCTGCCACGCGCATGAGCGTGTAAATTAGCCGATGGAACCATGTGGGGGCGCGTTTGCGAGATGGGTTCATACGCACTCAGGTTATGTTGCGAACAATAGCTACATAGGCTTTAACACAGAAGTGTGGCCTGCGGTTGCGAATTTTTTCACACAAATGGGGCAAAGTTACCGGGCACTCATTCATTGCCCGCATCGCGCTGCAAGGATGAGTCTTCCAGCCAGCCGGCTTTACCTGCCTGAGTTAGCACGGGCCACCACCACTGATTGCTATCGAATACGGCGCTGCCGGTAATCACGACAATATCGCCCAGGGCAATTTCGTCCACGATGGTATCGCTGCCGGGGGTAGAGC
This sequence comes from Anaerolineae bacterium, assembly GCA_034437575.1. Lineage (GTDB taxonomy): Bacteria > Chloroflexota > Anaerolineae > Aggregatilineales > Phototrophicaceae > DAOTTY01. Next base: position 3,226 of record DAOTTY010000329.1, read on the forward strand.
GCACCCAGAACGGCGGCGGGTTGTTGTCGTCGTAGGTGTGGGCGATGCTGTTCATAGTGAAGTTGTTGTCAGGGCCGGGTGTGGGCGTTTGCGACGGCGTTTCGGTACGGGTGGGCGTGAGAGTAGGCGTTTCGGTGCGGGTTGGCGTGAGCGAGAGTGTTGGCGTGAGGGTGGGGCTTGCCGTTGCAGTGAGGGTTAATGTCAGGGTGGGGGTGGCGGTGGAGGTGGGGGTAGTCGCAAAGATGCCCTGCCAAAACCCCAGCAGCCCGGTGATGATGGCCGCTGCGACAACAAATACCCCGGCGATGTACACCCCACGTATGGGTGATGCCGCGTCGGTTTCTGGTTGGGTGGGGAGCGGTTGCGTTTCGATTCCTGCATGTGGCAAAATGATTTTCGGGGCAGGCCCGCGGTGTGTTACGGTGATCCCCCGCAGCGCCGTGATGTGTTTATCAAACGCGGCCTGCCGGTTCATGCCCACCTGCGCCCGGATGGTTTCCAGCACGGCGATGATGTCTGCCGGGTCGCCGTAGGTATCTAAGCGGCTAATCAGGTGGCTGGTAAAGGTGTAGCTGTCGCCCCCCCAGTCAATGCGCCCCAAAAGCGGTTGGCCATAGAGCGCGTTTTCGACGTGGGTGCGCCGGTCATCTGCGCCCATGAAGGGTGTGAGCAGGGTAATCAGTTGTTTGCGTAAGTCTTGCGTCAGGAACACAGCGCGATAGTCCCTCGGTGGCATACGTGGAGCGTGTGCCCGTTATTATGACGCAAAACGTCCGATTGTGCGATGTTAGGGGTGCATTCAGCAGGGCTTTTGCAAAGTTGCCTGGCTGATGATTGGGCGCTGCCCAAACCCGTCACTTTTTTCAAAAAGTGAACAAAAACTTGCCTTTTCGGACGCAAAGCGTCCGCAAGCAGGGGGGGCGGGGACAGCGCCCCCGCGTGACCGCCCTCCGGTGTATGTTAAGGGCCTGATGCGTCGTCTGGCCCTGTATCCCCGTCGGGTTGTGTAAGCATGGCCCGCGCCTCACGGAAGACGCCCTTCACCGCGTCGGTGGCGTCGCCTGCCGCCAGCAGGCCCGCGCTCACTTCATAGGCCGTTTCGTTTGGCAGGTGGCGCACGGTAAACGGACGCGCATCCTCGCGGCCCAGGCGGCGCAGCGTGAATTTCTCCCAGGCGCGGAGTTCGTCTAGCGCGGCGGCTTTGGTATCAGTGGGCGGGGTGTCGTCGGTTGCAGTGGCAGTGTTGGGCGCAGCGGGTTGCGTCCCTACCCCTGGCAGTGGCACCGCCTCGCGTTGGATGTTGGCGGGCACATCACCCCAGGCGACGGGCGGCAGGTGGTAATACTGTGCCCGGATTTCGTTCACGCTTAGCACAGGGTAGGCAGTTTCGATTTCGTCTAGCCGCGCCTGCTGGTCGGTTGGGCGGATGTCTGCGAATTCGGCCACTGCGTCTGCTTCCCAAAAGGGCAGCAGGTCTGCCGTGATGACTGCCGCCAGCCGCACCAGCTTGGGGTACAGCGTGCGCTCAATGAAGGTGCGCTCAGCGACCTTTGCATTGGCTTCGGTGGCGTTGTCGCTGACGAGGCCGACGGGCACGCCAAAGACGTTCAGGATTTCGTCGCGGTTGGCGCTGCGCCCCGCCAGGAAGTCCAGGTCGGTGTGGGTGTGGGCGATGCTTTGCCAGGTGACCTCACCCGCCCGCAGGAAGGCCGTTTTGCGCTGCGTGCCGCCGTAGCTGGCCCGCCACTCCGCTTGAATGCGCTTGAAGTCGGCGTCGGGGGTCATGGTGGGCACGGTTACCACGCCTGCCGGGACGCCGTTGTCTCTGCCGAAGGTGTTGCGGTTCCACTCGGCCATTGCCCGGTCGGTTTGGATGGTGAGGGCCGCCGCTTGCAATGCAGACAGGCCGTAGTAGTCATTGAGCGGGTGCCAGCGCTTAAAGTGGATGACCTCAACCGCCTCTAGCGGCACCTGTACCCCGCCCACCGCATAGATGTAGCCGCGTATATAGTCGCGCTCATCTGGCACGATGGACACACGATCTGGGCGCAGCGGCCAGATTTGCGCCGGTGTGCCGTTTTCCCCGGCCAAGTACCAATAGGCATTGCCCGTCAGTTCCAAAAAGCCAACGGTTTGCTCCAGCAGCTCAAAGCGGCTGGTGAACGGGTTGGGGTGGTGCAGCAGGTCTTCCAGCGGGTGCCGCTCCACAGCGATGCGCTGCTCCCCGGTGCGGCGGTAGACGTGCAGCGGCGTCATGGCGGCGGCTTCTGCAATGCGGCTAACGGCCAGATACACCCAGGGGGAGCGGGTGTAGGCTTCGGCCTGGGCTACATCCCCCGCAAAGTTGGGCAACACCGTGCTATGATGTTGGGCAATCATGCCGATGTGCGGGGACGTTGGGCGCAGGGTACGCCGCCCGGTGAACAAGCGGTTCATCCAGTTGAACATGATGTCTCCTCGTGTGTGTCAGATCATCCTGTGTGTGGCGACGGGGCCGCCCTCATTGATGGCTGCGGTCAGCGTAGCACGAACGCAGCCCAATAACGGCACAGTACGTGTGACCTTATGTGCGTCCATTTGTCTTTGTTTACGGGTGCCCGCGTTTACAGTCTTTTTTCAACTTGATGGGGCCTGTTTTGTTAGAATAACGAGTGTATTACGAAATGTGTTCTACAAGAGGCTCCATAGTATGATGAAACAGCACCGCTGGTGGTCGCCGCCACGCTTCCCTGACGAGACGGAAAACCGTGTGGCGGCGCTCGTCTACTCGGTGCTGATGGCCAGCCTGGGGTTGGTGCTGGTTGGCCTGCTCACCAGTATCGTCACGCACCCGCTTGACCCGGCCAGTTATGCGTTGGCGGGCAGTGTGTTCGTGGTTGGGCTGCTGGCTTATGGGCTGCTAAACCGGGGGGCACTGCGGGCGGCGGCGTGGCTGGTGGTCTGGCTGGTATGGACGGCGGTCGCTGTAGCAGCGGTATTGAAGGGCGGTTTGGGCAGCGGCGCGGTGGCGCTGTTCCCGGTGGTGACGATGGTGGCGGCGCTGGCAGTGGGGCAGCGCGGCATCTGGCTGACGGCGGGCGCATCGGGGGTGTTGTTAACGGGGGTGGCCGCCCTGGGCGATACCCTGTTGCAGCCGCCCATCATCGTAGAGGGGCCGTTGGGGCAGTGGCTCACGTCATTAATGGCAGTGGGGGCCGGGGCCGTGTTTGTTCAAATTACGTTCCAACACTGGCGGCAGGCTAACCGCATCATCCGTGACCGTGACCAGGAAATTGATGTGGCAGTGGGCATCCTCCAGCAAACGAGCGTCAGCCAGGCATTCATGGATGATATTCTCAACTCCATGTTGGATATGCTGCTTGTGCTGGACGCCAACCTGAACATTGTGATGGTGAACCCATCAACGTGTAAGCAGTTGGGCTGCACCCAGGCCCAACTGGTAGGCCGCCCCTTCGCAGATTTGCTGGCAGACCCCACCGACGTTGTGCTTACGCGCATCCGGCAGTTGCAAAACGCCGCCCCAGGCGACAGCGCCTTCCACACCACCACGCGCTACCGCACCAAGCCCGGTGGCCGCCTGCACGTTGAATTCACCGCCTCCCGGATGCAAGCGCCGGGGGCAGCCCGCCAGATTGTGTGCGTGGCCCACGACGTAACCGACCGGGTGCAGGCCAACGAGGCCCTGCGGATGAGCGAAAACCGCCTGCGAACAGCCATCGAAAATGTGGACACGGTGCTGCTCTCGTTGGATGCATCTGGCACGATGACTTACTTTGAGGGCCGGGGCCTCAACGCCATCGGGATGCAGCCCGGCCAGTTCATCGGGCAAAACCTGTTCGACCTGACGCCCCACCTGCCGCACATCGGTGCCAATGCCAAGCGGGCGCTGCGTGGTGAGCGCTTCAACAGTGTGGTGGAGTTCAACGGGTTTGTGTTTGACGCCTACCATAACCCGATTGTGGGCGCTGACGGCCAGACGACGGGCGCGATTATCTTCGCCCTGAATGTGACCGACTTTGTGACCACCGAGCGCTCCCTGGCCGAAGAGCGCAACCTGCTGCGAACCCTCATTGACACCCTGCCCGATTACATCCACTTAAAAGACCCGAACGGGCGCTACCTGCTGAGCAATGCGGCCCACACCCGCTTGAGCCGGGTAGAACGCCAGCAGGATATTATCGGGCGCACAGCGGCGGACATCTTCGGGGTGCGGGCGGCCCGCCCGCAGCCGGATAACGATGCGATGGTGCTGGCCACGCGCAGCCCGGTGGCCCATGTGGAGCAGTGGAAGCTGGGCGACAACGATGAGCCGGTGTGGGTGCAAACCATGAAGGTGCCGCTGTTCAAAACGGATGGCGACTTGCTGGGCATTTTGGAGGTTTCGACGGATATTACCCAGCGCAAACGCGACGAAGAACGCATTCGGGAAAGCGAAGAACGGCTGCGGGCACTGGTGACCAATGCGCCGGTGTTCATCTTTGCCATTGACCACGAGTACAACATCACCTTTTTTGAGGGCAAGGGCGTGAGTGACGCCAACATCGAAAAGGTGGGGGCGCTGCTGGGCCGGTCGCTGTTTTTACCGGCAGATGACACGATGGAACTGCGCGTGGCGCGGTCTGTGGCGCTGGCCTTTAACGGCAAAAGTGTACAAACCACGATGACGGTTGAGTCGCTGACGTTCGACATTCGCTACTCGCCCATTGTGGGGCCAGCGGGCGTGGTAACCGGGGTCACGGGGGTGGCGACTGACATCAGTGAGCAGCGGCAGGCCGAAGAAGCGCTGCGCCGCAGTGAAGCGCGTAACCGGGCGCTGCTGGCGGCGCTGCCGGATATGATGTTTGTGGTGAACAAAGACGGTGTGTTTACCGACTACAAGGCGCACTCACTGGATGAGCTTGTGACCGAGCCAGCGGCGATTATCGGCAGCACCATTTACGATGTGGGCTATGACGACGGCAAGGTGAAAGAGGTCGAGCAGGCCATCCACGAGTGTTTGGTGACGGGTGACGAGCAGCGCGTGGAGTACACCCTTAACACGGTGGGCAAACGCTGCCAGGTTTATGAAGCACGCTATGCCCGCATGAACGATGACGAGGTGCTGTCGGTCATCCGCAATGTGACGGTGGCGCGGCAGGTCGCCCGCGATTTGCAGCAGTTTACTGAGGAACTGGCCCGCAGCAACAAAGAGCTTGAGGAATTTGCCTACATCGCCTCGCACGACCTGCAAGAGCCGCTGCGGAAGATTCAGGCGTTTGGCGGGCGCTTGCAGGCCAACGGCACCCCCCAGCTTGACCCCACCGCCCAGGACTATCTGGAACGGATGATGGGCGCAGCCAACCGGATGCAGGTGTTGATTCAGGATTTGCTGGCCTTTAGCCGCGTCACCACCCAGGCCCAGCCCTTCCAGGCGGTGAACTTAAACGCGGTGATCGCGGGTGTGCTGGAAGACCTGGAATATCGCATTGAGCAAACGGGGGCCGGGGTGACCGTGGCACAGGTGCCGATCATTGAGGCCGAAGACCACCAGATGCGCCAACTATTCCAGAATTTGATAGGCAACGCGCTCAAGTACACACGGCCCGGCGTTACGCCGTGTGTGGATGTGCGCTATGAGCAGCACAACCGGCTAGGGACCCTGTACGCTCACATTGCCGTTCAGGATAACGGCATTGGCTTTGAGGGCAAGCACGCGGAGCGCATCTTTAGCCCGTTCCAGCGCTTGCACAACCGCCGCGAATACCCCGGCACCGGGATGGGGCTGGCGCTGTGCCGCAAGATTGTTGAGCGGCATCGTGGCAAAATTTATGCGGAGGGCACGCCGGGGGCCGGGGCCGTGTTCTATGTTGAACTCCCGGTGAAGCAAGCAACCGGTGAAGCGCCGTTTTATGACAGGTAAACCGCCCCCTCAACCGCCTATCATTGTGATGGCCGAAGATGATGAAGACGACCGCATCCTGACGCAAGAGGCGATTGTGGCGGCGGGGGCTAACCTGCGCGTGGATTTTGTGGAGGACGGCGAAGACCTGCTGGCCTATTTGCGGCACGAGGGCGCTTATGCCGGGCGGCGCGGCCTGCCCGCCCTGGTGCTGCTGGATTTGAACATGCCGCGCAAAAGCGGCTACGAGGCCCTGCAAGACATCCGCCAGGACGCGGCGCTCAAGTACCTGCCCGTGATTGTGCTGTCTACGTCTAGCCGGGAAGAAGACATTGCCCGCAGCTACCGCAGCGGGGCCAATGCGTTTATCACCAAGCCCACGTCATTTGACGATTATGTGGCCATTTGCAGGCAGTTGTATGGGTTCTGGTTCCAAACGGTGCAGTTGCCCCCCGCTAGTGCCGGGGACGAAACACCGTGACGGGCGGAATGCCTCAAACTGCCGCCTGCGCTTGCGGTTTCGCTCACCTATATTAGAATTAAAAGTGATATGGTCATACCCCGGTCATTTCAACAGTTTGGAAAGGTCACACGTTGTTAACGGAAAACAAGCGAACCATTCGCATTTTATTGGTGGACGATGACGAGGAAGAATCGCTGCTGACGCGCACCATGCTGTCTCGGTTGGGCAGCACCTACAGTGTGGATTGGGTGTCGTCTTACGATGCGCTGATGGAGCGGTTGGAAAAGCGGGCCGACCGCTACGACCTGTTCCTGGTAGACTATCACCTGGGGGAACACAACGGGGTGGACTTTTTGGAGCTGCCTGTTGTGAAGGAAAGCGGTGTGCCAACGGTGATTATCACCAGTGATAGTGAGGTGGACATGGCGGCGCTGTATGCAGGCGCGGCGGATTACGTCCACAAGAGTCATATGGGCGTGAAGACGATGGAGCGCACCATCCATTATGTGTTGGAACGGGCGCAAACGCTGCGCCAGCTTCGGCACAGTGAAGAGCGCTACCGGGCGATTGTGGACGACCATGTTGATATGATTATCCGCTTTGATTTGGATGGCCGCCTGACGTTTGTGAATAATGCGTATTGCTTTTACCGGGGGCTGCCAGAGGTGGAGCTGCTGGGCAGTGATTACCTCGGCGGGGTTCATGCCGACGATTGCCACCGGTTACAGTCCTTTAAGACGGCCCACAATGGCACCCGCCCCACCACCACCACTGAAGTCCGGGCGCAAGAAGGCGACGGCAGTATGCACTGGCAGCAGTGGACGACGCACCCCATTATGCGGCCCGATGGGCAGGTGCTGGAATATCAGAGCGTCATCCGCGATGTGACCAGCCGTCGCAAAATGGAAGACGACCTGAATAACCGCCTGGGGCAGCTTCGCACGCTGCGCCGGGTGGACAATGAACTTACCGAGACGCTGAACATTGACATGGTGGTGAGTTTGGCGCTGGACAGTGCCATGCGCCTGAGCGCGGCGGACTGTGCGGTGATGGCGCTGTATCATAGTAAAACCGACCGGCTGGAAATTGTGCGTTCGTTTGGGGTGATAAACGCCGCCCTGATTGAGCCAATGTACCGCAAGCGGGTGGGCGTCATCGGGCGCGTGGTAGAAAATAAACTGGGCGAGTACATCCCTGATTTGGCCGACGAACCCGGCCACACCCCCAACCTGCCAGAGATGAAATCGCTGATGGTTATCCCGCTGCTGTCGCAAGAGCGCTTCCTGGGCATTATCACGCTGGAAACCAAGCGCCCAGAGCGCTTTAGCCAGGAAATTTTTGATTACATCACGCTGGTAACTGCCCGCATTGCCGTGTCTATTGATAATGCCCGCCTGTACGACCTGCTCACCAAGCGCCTGGATGAGCTAGAGCAGTTGTACGACCAGGTGAGCGAGTTGGAACAACTCAAGACGGATATGATCCGTATTGCTGCCCACGACCTGGGGAACCCGCTGGGTGTCATGAAAAGCTACATTGACCTGCTGCAAATAGATATGGACAAAGAGGAACTGGACATCAACAACCTGGATACCTACCTGGGGCCAATGACGCGGGCGGTGAGGCGAATGCAGCGGATTACGACAGACATCCTGACGCTGGAGCGCTTCGAGCGGCGCGAAACCACGCAAGAGCGCGTTGACCTGTCTTGGCTGGTGAAGAGTGTGGCCGAGGAATATGAGGACGCAGCCGCCCAAAAACATCATGATTATGAGGTGGAAGTGCCGCCTGTGCCCACCTATGTGCGCGGCGACATGGTGCAATTGCAAGAAGCGGTGAGCAACTTGATTGGCAACGCCATCAAGTACACGCCACAGGGGGGGCGGGTGCTGGTGGTGCTGGAATTTGACGGGGACGCGGCTGTTTTTGAGGTGATTGACAACGGCATCGGCATCCCGTTTGACCAGCAGGGGCGGTTGTTCCAGCCGTTTTACCGGGCCAAAACCAAAGAGACCACCCATATTGAAGGGACGGGCCTGGGCTTGCACCTTGTCAAGAGTATTGTGCAGCGCCACGCCGGGCGTATGATTTTTAGCAGCCGCTACCTGGAAGGCAGTACGTTTGGCTTCCAGATTCCCTCTGCTGATTGATGCAACGGATGGACTGCTGATGGGCGCACCGACGGACTACAAGCTGCTGCTGATAGACGATGATGAAGACGAATATGTGTTGATGCAGGGCACCGTGCGCGGCCTCAAACACCGCCCCATACTGAACTGGGTCGATAACTTTGAAGACGGCTTCAAGGCTATTTTGGCCGGGGAGCATGACGCCTACCTGATTGACTACTACCTGGGGGCGCATACCGGCGTCGATTTGCTGCGGGCGGTGCGCGAGCGCGACTGCCGCGCCCCTATTATCATTCTCACTGGGCGCGACGATGATGGCTTAGACGAAGAGGCCCTGGCCGCTGGCGCAACCGACTACCTGGATAAGAACACACTCAATGGGGTGCTGTTGGGGCGGGCCGTGCGCTATGCCATCCACCAACAGCGTAACCAAAACCACCTGGAAGACCTGGTGCGCCAGGTGAGCAAGCTGGAACAACTCAAAACGGATATGATCCGCATTGCCGCCCATGACCTGCGTAACCCGCTGACGGTGATGCGCGGCTACATCGAAATGCTGCAAGCCGACCTGACCGGCATAATTGCCCCCGGCCAGCAGAATTATCTGGTAGAACTACGGGCTTCGGTTGAGAAGATGCAAAAGCTGGTGCGCGATATTCTTTCCAGCGAGCGCATTGCCGAACACAGCGGCGGCTACACCGACCCGGTTGATTTCAGCCAGGTGGTTCAAGCAATTTACGAGGAGTATAGCCAGCGAAGCCAGCAAACCTTCACCCACAACCTGCCCGATGAAACTGTCGTGGTGTACGGGTCAGAGCCGGAACTGCGTGAGGCGGTTCGCAACCTGATGAGCAACGCCGTCAAGTACACCCCGGCAGAGGGTATCATCACGGTTACGCTAAGCGCCGATAGTGACATCGCGCTGTTCACGGTGACTGATAACGGTTACGGCATCCCGGAAGACAAGCAGGACCAGCTTTTTAAGCCGTTCTTCCGGGCGAAAACGCCCGAAACGCGCAAGATCGACGGGACGGGGTTGGGCTTACACCTCGTCAAAAACATCGTGGAGCGCCACAACGGGCAAATCCACTTTGAAAGCGTGTACCGGCAGGGCAGCACCTTTGGCTTTATGCTGCCGCAGGTGGATTAGCGGCCCGCGATTTGCCCTTCGGCGGGCGGCAGGCAGGGGAGGTGGGCCTAACACGCAAGGAATGGGAAGAATGGGGGCAGGGCTTTTGCAAAGTTGCATGGCAGATCATTGGGCGCTACCCAACCCCGTCACGTTTTTCAAAAAGTGAACAAAAACGTAACTGCTCAGGCACCGGGTGCCGCTGTTTAAGCCCCTCACAAGCCCGTTCGGGAGAGGGGTTGGGGTGAGGGCCGAGTAGTTACTAAAGAATGCGGAGGAAGAATGGCCAATGGCTTCACAACCGGGCTACAATATCCTGT
>DAOTTY010000330.1:0-10062 GCA_034437575.1 Anaerolineae bacterium
GTCGGCGTTTTCCAGGTGGAATCGCCAGGGATGCAGCAAACGCTGCGCGGGATGCGCCCCTGGAAGTACGAACACGTCGTCGCGGCGATTTCGCTCTACCGTCCCGGCCCAATGGAGTACATCCCGGAGTTCAACGACCGGATGCACGGGGCGAAAGAGTTCCAACCGATTCACCCTAAACTCGGCCCGGTTCTTGATGAGACGTATCAGATCATCGTCTATCAGGAACAGATCATGCAAATCGCCAGCGAACTGTTCAGCTACCCCATGAGCGAAGCTGACTTGATGCGCCGGGCTGTATCGAAGAAGAAGCAAAAAGAACTCGTCAAGCACAAGTCAATTTTCCTGGAACGCGGGCCGGAAAATGGCATCTCGAAGGAAGTGTCCGAGAAAATTTTTGATGATATAGAATTTTTTGCCAATTACGGTTTTAATAAATCACATGCCGCCGACTACGCCATGATTACCGTCATGACGGCCTTCCTCAAGGCGCACTACCCGGCGGAGTACATGGCCGCGCTGCTGTCGGTCTACCGTGAAACGCCGGAAAAAGTCGCCGCCTTCCTGGAAGAGTGTGGCCGCCTGAGCATTTCGATTCTGCCGCCAAGCGTCAACCACAGCCACTTCGACTTCGACATTCAAGAGTGGGAAGACGGCACACGCGGCATTCGCTTTGGCATGGCCGCCATCAAAAACGCCAGCACCAACGCCGTCCGCCACATCATTGAAGTGCGCGAAGATATTGGCCCCTTCCATGACCTGACCGACTTCTGCGAAAAGGTCGATTTGCGGCAGGTGGGCAAACGCACGCTGGAAAGCCTTATCAAAGTGGGCGCACTGGACGCCTTCGCAGACAACCGCAACCAGCTTCTATCGGAGTTAGAGCGCATTGTCAGCTTCAGTGCAGATCACCACCAGGCGGCGGAAGTGGGCCAGATCAGCATGTTCGGCAGGGGCATTGAGGGCCTGCAAAACGAACTCCGGCTGGCTGACGCTGAACCGCTGCCAGAGCGACTGCGGCTCACATGGGAAAAAGAGCTGCTCGGCTTCTACATTACCGATCATCCGGTAGACAGCATCCGACGCCAGATTGACACGACTCACATGCAAACCTCGTCGCAACTGCGGGCCATGGGCGAGTTTGCGGGTGAGCAGCCCGCCGCCATGCTTGGCCTGATTGCGGGCATCCGTGAGCTTACAACCAAGAACAACGAGCAAATGGCCGTGCTGTCTATTGAAGACCGCTTCGGTACGCTTGAGGCGGTGCTGTTCCCGCGTGTGTGGGCACAGCACAAAAACACCTGCCGCGACAACCAGGGGCAGGTCGTCGTGGTGCGGGGCCGTGCAGAAAGCCGCCGGGGCAGTGTACAAATCGTCGTGGATGCGCTTTCATCGAACTTTGACATGTTCGCGCCGGAGGAATCCGCCGCACGCACCCGCCCAGCGAACGGCCATGCCGATTATCACGATGATAACGCGCCGCCTATCGACTTCAGCGACTATGACGGACCCGTTGATGTGCAGCCGGAACCGGAATACAACACGGCCAGCCCACCAGATTATGCCAGTGCGGTGCAGCCTGCCGCCACATCTGCGCCCGTCGCTTCCCCCTCACCCGAACCCGACGAACGCGATGCGGCAGACAACGGCGAACGCATCGACTGGGACAGCGAATGGGAACTTGACCCGCACATCAACGGCACCCCAGATGAGCAGCGACCCCGCCAGCGTATGATTGTGTACATGCAGCGCGACGATGACGATCACAAAAACATCCGCCGCCTGGAGCGTATTCACGGCAAGTTCCAGGAATTCCCTGGTGATGATGAGTTTGTTGTCGTGGTGGAATCGGCAGAAGGCGACTATGTGTTTGAGTGGCCGCAGCACACCCATTGCTGCGATGAACTCATGGCTGTCTTGGAGAAAATCGTGGGGCCGGGTAACATCGTCTGTGAGGAGATTGCCAGAGCTTAGCCAGCGCTTAAACAAGTTGCGCTATGCTGTGGCGTTAGCAAATACGGCATCAAGACACAGGACGGGATGATGGGCATCAAACGAATCGCAGTGATGACAAGCGGCGGCGACGCACCGGGCATGAATACAGCACTCCGGGCAGTGGTACGCACCGCCCTGGAACATAACATTGAAACAGTAGGTGTCCGTCAGGCCTATGCGGGCCTGCTGAGCGGGGACTTTCGGGAACTGACCAGCCGTGAGGTGAGCGGCATCGTGCAGCGCGGCGGCACGATTTTGCAAACGGCTCGCAACGAGGAATTCAAAACGCCACAGGGGCAGCGCCGGGCGCTGCGCCGCCTGAGTGAACACAACATCGACGCGATGGTGGTCATTGGCGGCGACGGCAGCTTGCGCGGTGCTAATGTGCTGCACGAGTTGGGAATGCCTGTGATTGGCATCCCGGCCAGCATTGACAACGACGTGTGGGGCACAGACATGAGCATCGGTGTGGATACCGCGCTTAACGTTATCCTGGATGCGGTAGACCGCCTGCGCGACACGGCCACATCGCATCAGCGGGCCTTTCTGCTAGAAGTCATGGGCCGCAACTGCGGCTATCTGGCGCTGATGGGGTCGATTTTAGGCGGTGCAGAAATCGTTATCACACCCGAAAAGCCCGTCGAAATGGATGATGTGGCCGCTGCGCTTGAAGACGCCTACGTGCGCGGCAAAACCCACGCCATCGCCCTGATTGCGGAGGGCGCATCTTACAAAACGACGGACCTGGCCGACTACCTCAACAACGATCACCCGGTTGGCTTTGAAATCCGCATTACGATTTTGGGCCATGTGCAGCGCGGCGGCAGCCCAACTGCGTTTGACCGTTTGCTATCGACGCGGATGGGCGTGCGGGCGGTGGAATGGCTGATTGAGGGTAAAACGGGCGTTATGGTCGGCCTCGATGGGCGTGAGCTAACCCCGCGCGACCTGAACGAGGTCACAGGTAAAACGCGCCCCATCTCTGCCAGTTACTATGACATGGCCTATATTCTATCGCGTTAGTCGTCGGCTTCCGTGCTGATTTCTGCCAGCCGCGCCCCCACCAGCCGGATAAACCCGTTTGTGGGGACGCGAAGTTGGGTGCCGCGCTGGCCCGCGCTCATGATGATGTGTTCCAACACTGCTGCTGACTGATCCAGGTAGACGGGCATGGATTTGTGGGTGAGGGCTACCGCGCTGATGCCGCCTACTTGCAGTCCTGTGTAGCTTTCGGCATCTTTGTGGGCGGCCATTTGCACTTTCTTTTCGCCAGCCGCCGCCGCCAACTTCTTCAAATCCAACTGCCGTTCAGACGGAATTACGGCCAGCAGCGGCTTACCGCCCTTGACGGGTTCCACGACCAGTGTTTTAAACACCAGATGCGGCGGCACCCCCAGCACTTCGGCGACTTCCTCCGCATCCCGGATGTCGGTGGGGTAGGTTAGCGCTTCATAGGGGATAGCCTGCTGTTCCAGGATACGCATACTGTTCAGTTTTTTTGATGACATCGCAAATCCAGGCTATTTGTACTGTCTGAGGGCAATACGCCCGACCAAATCGGGCAGCACGATACTGCCAATCACGGTAAGCCGGTCAAACAGGCGCAGCACCACCGTCCGCTGCTTGCGCTGGACGGCCCGCACAAGGCCCTGGGCCACACGATCCGGGGTCATGCTGGGGATGCGGCTGCCCGTGCGCTCGCCGCCGAGCCGGTTGGCGTTAAAGTTGGTGTCGGTGCGCCCGACGACCATATCCGTCACATGGATGTTATCCGGCGCGAGTTCCATACGCAGCGAGCGGGCCATGCTGCTGATAAACGCTTTGCTGGCCGCATAATACGCGCCGTAGGGCACAGGCATGTTATACGTTACCGACGAAATCAACACGATATGGCCGCTCCCCTGCTTTTGCATTACCGGGATGCCCGCCCGAACCGTGTGCAGCGCCCCGTCGATGTTGGTTCGCAGCAGCGTGTCCACGTCGGCCCAATCGGCTGCTACAACGCTGCCCCGGTGCCCCACGCCCGCATTGGCCACCAGCACATCCAGGCGGCCAAAGCGCTCAACAGTGGCGTCTACGACGCTTTGCACCTCACTCGCGGACTGCACATCCGCCGCTAACGGGAGCAGGTCACCGCTGAGTTGGGTGCTAATTGCGTGATGCAGGTCGTTGAGGCGGTCCACGCTGCGCGATGTGCCGCACACGTCATAGCCGTGACGGGCAAATTCGAGGGCGGTTTCATAGCCGATGCCGCTGGACGCCCCTGTAATCAAGGCCACTGGCCGATCATGCATGGTATTTCTTCCCTTTGGTTGCAGTTCGCCGCCCGGCAATTCTAAAAAATGCGTAGCACATTCCCCACAAGCCGAGGGAGTGCGTTAAAATGATAACACATCCAGCCGTTACCATCGCCGCGCACTCAAGATGATCCTACGAAACCAGCTTCAACGCCTGTGGAACACCATTCGCCCGACGCCCGACACCCTGCGGGAAGCCACTGCCCCCGTCTTGCTGGCAGTGGGCCTCATCTACATGATGATTCTCATCTTTCGTGGAGATTGGGGGGTACTGCTGCTGGTCGTGCCGGGGTGGGTGCTGCTGTTCGGGCTGCAAAACCATGCCCCCCTGCGCGAGCGCCTGCTTGGGGAGCCGTTTAACCTGCGGCACGCGCTGCACATCATGATTTACTGGGCGTTGAGCGGGCTGTGGGCGCTGCTCCTCGCGCAGATGATCGCCACCCCGGCCATCGACAAGGACAGCGAGTTGTTCTACATCGCGCTGCTGGCCTTTTGGGGTGTGACCTGGGCGGCGGTGCGGTCGCTGCTGATTATCGTGCATCCGCGTTCCTACGAGATTTTCAGCACGTCCATACCCCTATGGGAGCAAATCTTGCTGTTTTTGAACGAACTGGTTGCCCTGGGGCTGGTGGCGTATGTGTGGGGGTCAAACCTTGTGCGGCTGTTTCAGCCATCCGTGTTTACCGTGCGTGTGAACCCGCTTTATGTGATTGGCCTTTTGGTTGTGTCTACCATGTTTTACGGGGCTATTCAGGCCATGTGGCTGGAACGCGGCAACCGCTGGCTGAGCCAGCGTGGGGTGTGGTTGGTGTCTATGCGGGTGATGAGTCCGTTTATTTTGTTTGTCACCACCCTGCTGATTGCCACCCGCTTCACTGAGCAAACCGACCCGCGCACCGCCAGCCTGCTCAACAATGCTGACGTGGACTTTGCCGTGCTGTCGCTGATGCCGGTGTTGTGGCTGCTCGTTCTGCTATTAATGGTGCTGGTGTATACCAGCGGCAGCGGCCTGCGCCAGCGCTTTTTGCCAGATGCGCTGCTAGAACACATTGGGCTGCGGCTGCGACGTGTGTTACAAGCCACTTCAGACATTGACGTGCTGCTGCTGTTGGGCGTGCTGGGCACGTTTACGCCGGTTTACCTGTTGTTTTTGGGCGATAGCACGGGCTTTATTGGGCAGGCGCGAGAGGCCATCACCAACCGGGGTAACGCGCTGATTGAAACGTCGGAGCAGGCGTTAGCATTGTTGTTTGTGCTGCCGTTTTACGTGTTCACCATTTTGCTGCTAATCCTCTATGCCGTCGTGATTAGCCGACCCATTCTTTCTGCCGAAGAGCGCGACAAACTCATGGATAAGCTGCCCGTTGGTTTTATGATTGCGCTGATTATCACGCTGTATCTGTTTGCGGTGCCGTTCACGCAAGCCTTTAGCGAAGGCCGCCTGCCCACCCTCTCCCGTGACCTGGGGCGCATTCTGGCGTTTTATGTGCTGATCCCGCTGCTGCTGCTGTACGTGCATTACATCCCGTTTGTGCGCCTCCCTTATGGGCGCGGTCAACGCCTATGGCGAGAGCGCCACGCCGTCAAGCTAGAGCAAGACTTGCGCTCGATTGACCGCCGCATCACCCAGTTGAATCAGGAACTCTCACGGATGGACTCGCGCTGGCAAATCACACGCGGCGAAGATGTGGACGTACTCAAGGGCCGTGTGGAAACGCTGCACCGCTACGTCCACCTGAACGGCGAGCGCGACAACCTCAACATGCAGCGCCTGCAAATTGTGCAGGCCCGCCAAAACCTCGCAGAAATTTCTGACACGCCGCTGTCGGTGGCGGTGGCCCGGCTGCCCCTGCGGATTATCAGCCTGGGCATTCCATTGTTGTTGTTCTTCCAACTTTATCAGTGGGCGGTGCTGAATCAGGGTTTACGAGATGTGGTCAACAACCCTAACATTACGGTTGTGGATTTTATCCGCATTTTGATCGATAACATCGAGTTTTAGTTGCTAACCGCCGCCGGAGGGTCATTGAACGTCAATCACGTAGACTATACCGAAGAAGCGCACCCGTCACAGCCTGCACAGGCTGTGTGCCCAACCGATCCCATCACTGTTGCGATTCAGATCATTTTCCAGGCCAACCTCACGAACCTGCGCGAACAAGAAGCAGCCTGCTACAACGACCGCGTCATAGAATCCATGCGGTTGCTGCATCGCGCAGCGGAAAAGCTGCAAACCACTGTTGCGCTGGCTGACCCTTACCTCAGCAACAAGCAGGCCAAGCGATTTAACAAGTGCCTGCACAAGCTGGCGCGTAAGATTAACGGCGTGCGTGAACTGGACATCATTATGCACAACCTGCTGGTAGAGGGCGAAGGGTCCAGTAACCGCCGGGCCATTGCAGGCATTCTGGCCCATATGGACGCGCAGCGCCTGCTGGCCAAAGAGGCGTTGTATGGCTACCTGGAAGGCCGCAAGTACCGCCAGGTCATCAACCAGCTTGACGCACTGCATCAGGCACCCGTTGACGAGGCGTTTAAAGGCGATGGCCTATCCCCAGGGCAGCCGCAGCAGGTGCGCCATGTGCTGCCGTTAAGGATTCACGAGCAATTGGCACAGGTGCGTGCCTACACCCCGCTGATTGCGGACGCCAACGCCGACACGCTAACCGGCCTGCACCATCATGTACGCCACCTGCACGACCTGTGCGCTGCCTTCCGGGATGTGCTGGGCAGCGAATTAGACGATTACCTGCAATCTTTGGATAATGTGCTGGCTGACCTGGATCGTATTGCGGAGATGACGGGCACACTGGATCGCCTGATTCACCTGCCGCACACCAGCCTGAATACCGAGCAACTCACGCTGCTCAAGGGCTTCCGCGAGTCGCTGCGTGAACGGCGTGAGGGGCTGATTGAGCAGTTCCCGGCGCGGTGGGCAGCGTTCGACCAGCGCACCACCCATAAAGCCCTCTCTGATGCGCTATGTACCCTATACTGATTTTGCCAGCGACAGGGCAGGTTAGTATTTGACGACGCGGGTGCTGGCAATGCGGTCGTGCAGTGCCCGCTTTTCGTCGTCGAAGAATGCCATGATGTAACCGATCATGAAAATTAGAGCGCTCAGGAACTTGCCGATGAAATCGCGCAGGAACATGGTGCCGTGCGTCACGGGGGAGCCGTCTGCTTTGACAATGTGGATGTTCATCGCAGATTTGCCGACTGTCTTACCGTCCCAGCGCGGCGGGATGTACACGTAGTACACCAACCCAACGATCAGACCAATCACCAACCCCACCAACTGCGCCTGCAACTGAAGGGCCTCCACGTCGGCTTGCGTGGTTGCATCGGCACCCAACGTTAGCCCCATGAAGAACCCCACACACGCCGACGGCAGCGACGCGGCTAGATTAACGATCACGCCGTCTAACAGTTGGGCGACGAAGCGTGCCCCCACACTGGCTGGCTCCATGTTGACGGTGGCACCATCGTTTTTGGGCTTCTCTGCGCCCATATCCGGGTAGTTAAAATCGTAGTCCGTCATGTGCAATCCGCTCCTTTATGTGTTTAGCAAGTGCCTAAAGTTCGACGTTAAATAGAGTATAGCGCTGGGTCCATTTCATTGCCTGTGCCTTTGGTGTGGGATAGAATGTGGCCCGCCGCAGATTTGACAGATGATCCCGGCTGCGGGGGATACTTGATAAACACTTACGGAGTTTTTGACATGACGAAGAGATTGATCCGTTTGGGGATGCTGCTGGCGCTGTTGAGCGTCATGGTGGCACCACTTTCCGCACTGGCGCAGGACGCCACCGAAGAAGCCGAGATGGCCATGATGGTTGATGCTGGCGCTCTGATGGCCAAATCCACCGAGTGTGCGGCCCCGGCGGGCCTGATGGGTGACGTAAACGTCGGCGCTATCTTCGGCCTATCCGGTCCTATTTCTGTATATGGTGGCCCGCAGCAAAACGCCGTCCGGCTTGCCGCTGACCAGATCAACGAGGTGGGTTACCTGGGCGACGCCACGCTCAACATTCTGTTTGAAGACAGCGCGGGTGACGCCGAAGGTGCCATCAACGCCATGACCAAGCTGGTTGAAGAAGACGAAGTGAGCGCCGTGCTTGGGCCGACGCTTTCCACCGAAGCATTTGCTGCCGACCCCATCGCCCAGGAAAACGGCGTGCCGGTGATGGGCCTGAGCAACACCGCCAGCGGCATCACAGAAATGGGCGAGTTCGTCTTCCGTAACAGTTTGCCAGAAAGCTCCGTGATTCCGGGCACCATCTCCCAATCCACACAACTGCTGGGCCTGGAGCGTGTGGGCGTGCTGTACGGCGACGATGACGACTTCACCCTCAGTGGCTACGAGGTGTTCATTGATGCTCTGGAAGAAAACGGCGTGGAAATCCTGGGTGAAGAGACGTTCGCCCGCGAAGACGTGGACTTCTCTGCACAATTGACGAACCTGTTGGCCGACGCCCCGGATGCGTTGATTGTGTCTGCATTGGCGGCTGAGGGCGGCCTGATTATCGCACAGGCCCGTGAGCAGGGCTTTGAAGGCCCGATTATCGGCGGCAACGGCCTCAACTCCCCGGCCATCGTGGAACAGGCGGGTGAAGCGGCTGAAGGCGTGATCGTGGGCGCGGCCTGGAACGTGAACGCTTCCGACGAGTACTCAACGGCTTTCACTGAGTCCTATGAAGCAGCTACGGGTGCCCTGCCAGACCAGTTCGCAGCGCAGGCATACACCGGCACCTGGCTGATGGCTACCGCTATCCGCTGTGCAAACAGCGCTGACCCGGCAGCGATCCGTGATGCACTGGCAAGCATTGAAGGCTTTGCCAGCCCGCTGGGCGAGTTCAGCTTTGCCGAAGACCGCAACCCGATTCACGACCCGGTGTTGCAGATTGTTGAAGCGGGTCTGTTCGCCGTCTTTACGGGCGAATAAGCCAAAACCGATTCTAAAAAATATAGGTATGGGCGGGGGCGCAACGCTGCGCTCCCGGCTGCGCTTTTTTGTAACGTCTCCTCCTCCCTGGAAAATAGACGTTAGGCAGCCACAGGTTCAACAGTAAGAGCTAATTTTAGATGTGTGTTGTTAGTTTGGTGAGGTGAGCGTTCCCTGTGTGACACAATGGCCAGGGAAGCCAATGCCCGTTAGACAAACAACTCAGGGCCGCTGCGGTCAGTACAAATTGCAGTTCGGTGTTGTCCTGGCCCCACTAGCGACTGCGCCGTGTACCAAGCAATGAAAACATATCGAAATCTTCACCCGCAAATCTGTGATTTTGACAACCTGGACGCTTCCTGGCGCAAAGCACGGCGGGCTAAACCCAAACCCCTTACCTAACACTCAGCCGAAGGAGTGTAGCCAAAATGTCGTTTGTACTCCCGGCTGAATTGGGCTGGGCCATTGTAACCGACTTGATAACCCGCCTCGTTTGCTCGTTTGCCTTCTCTGATGAGTGCCTGGGCGCGATGCCGTTTAATTGATTTTGCATATTGCAACGGCGGCAAGTGCATCACTTCTTTGAAATGACGATGAAATGTAGTGGCACTCATATTGACCATCTCTGCCAGAGCGTCAACCGAGATCGTCTGATCCATACTTTGGTGAATGTAATCCACTGCACGCGCAATTTGTGGATCAGTTCACACGCACGCCCTAGAGATGCAGATAGTTATCCTCGTGCTTTTCCATGCAATCACCTATCTCCACTATCTGCGACAGATCTTTTGTAACTTTCATTGATCGACAGACCCACGCACGACG
>DAOTTY010000331.1:0-4291 GCA_034437575.1 Anaerolineae bacterium
GGCCCTCACCCCGTCGGCAGGTCGATAACCAATGGCGGCGTGTCGTTCTCATCGGCCAGCGGCTTGACGTGCAGCGCCTCCACCCGGCTCAACGTCGGAATTTCAAACACGACCCAGCCGCGTGTGGTGCGGCCCAACGCCACTGGCTGTAGCGGCTGCGTGTTGGCAATTTGCACATCCGCCTTCACCGCAATGTCGTCTTCCGTGCCTGTTCGCAGCGTGAGGGCTGCCTGCGGCGGCTCATCACACACGCCGCTGCGACACTCAAACGCGATTTCCAGCGCAAAGAAGCGCGCCCCCGCCACCGGCAGCACAACCTGCCCCGTGCCACTGTCGATCACGCGGGCGCTGTCGTCTTCCAGTGCGGCCACCTGCAAGATGCCGCGCTCATAGCGGGCGGTGAAGCTGGGCGCAACCAGCGGCTCACTGCGGTCAGGCAAATTTGGCGGGGTGGTAACCGTGACCGTCGGCGTGGGCAGCACAGCGGCCCCTTGACTATCCGCTGTGAACAGGGAAGCGCCAACGACCCCACCCACCAGCACCAGCGCGATCACCGCTCCGGTAGCCCACCACCCCGCGTGACTGCGCTGAATTGGGTCAGCGTAGGCTTCTTCGGCTTGCAAGTAGTCGCGGGCCATCTGGCTGTAGGGGTCTTTCACATCCACCTGTTGCAGCAGTTGGTGCAGCAGATGGATGCGGGCTTCGTCGTCGGTTTGGGTTTGGGCTTCCAGCCACAGCACCATGCTGCGGTGGGGGTCAGCGTCGGCGGGGCGCTCCGCTTCATATTGGCGCAGCAGGCGCAGCGCTTCGGCGCGGTTGCCCTCGAACAGGGCGAGGTTGGCTTGAATCAGCGTAGGGTGCAGGGATGGGGTCATGGTAGATGTAAGGTAGCGGATGATGTGTTACATCATTGTACAATTGTACACCACCTGCGGGGTGGCTGCGGACGGCGAAGGTAACGACTCAGCCCTCATCCCAACGGGCCTGCGGCCCTGGAAGAGGGGCTTAAACAGCAGCCCCTGGTGCCTGAGCAGTTACCCCCAATCCAAACAAACCCAAACACCACATTGATATACAATGAAATCTGCCAGGTGCGCTTATGCACTGCCTGATGTTTGCAGCCACCTTTACGGAGGGCTTTGGTGGAAAACCAGCGGAATAACAATCACTTTATCCTCGGAGCGGTGCTGCTGGCCATCGTGGCCGGGGTAATGTTCACGCTTGAGCAAGTGCGCCGTCCGTTTGGCCGCGCCCGCAACAGCGATGCCCCACCACCCGACGCCACACCGGATGCCCCGCCCCTACCCCAGACTGAGCCGCCCAAACGGCACTCAAAGATAATAGAAATCGGGTTTGTGGTCGCGTTCCTGGTGGCGGTGGGTGTGCTGCTGGTCGCGCCGCGCAACATCGCGGGCTGGCTGTTGCTTGCCAGTCTGGTGCCAACGGTGATTGCAGCGACTGTGTACACCGGGCGGGCGGCATGGCGGGGTGTGCGTGTCGTCTATCGCACAGCCCGCGACTGCGCCCCGCAAACCGTCGCGCCCTCAACAGAAGGGCTGCTGGCGGTGCCGCACTGGGTAGCGGCGGGCGAACTCACCGCGATTGTGATTGTGGGGGCAGTGGTGATGACGCCGTACTGGCAGGCACAGCCCGACGAACGGCTGGCAGGCATTGAAGCGGAGTGGCTGACCAGCCCGGCTTATCTGGCGGTGCAGGGCTGGCAGGACAACCGCTATCTGCCATTGTGGAACCCTTATAATGAAAAGGGGGAGCCACTCATTGATAACCCGTTCTCGTTTATGCTAAATCCGTTTAGTATGCTGCCGCCACTGCTCACAGGGGATGCGGAGCGCGGCATACTGTACAGCGTGGTAACCTACGCGCTGCTGGCGGGTGCAGGCGGGTGGTTTTTGGGGTATATGCTGGGGATGCGTTCGGTGGGACGGCTGCTGCTGGCCGCGATGATGCTGGGCAAGGGCAACATGGTGGCGATGGTGGCAACGGGGTTCTTCCAGCTTGGGGTGCAGCAAGCCTACATGCCCTGGATACTGGGGGCTGCGGTGGCCATAATTCGGTTGCCGAGGGCACGTTGGCCGCTGGTGCTGTTCGCGCTGGGATTTGCGCTGCAATTCTATGCGGGCAACATCTGGTATACGCTGCCGATGCTGGTCAGTGTGGGGGCGGTGATGCTGCTTTGGCGCTATGACGGCAACTACTGGGCAGCGCTGCGGCCTGTGCTGCGACGGTTCGCGGTGGCAGGTGTGCTAACGCTGTGCTTGAGTGCGGCCACGCTGCTCCCTATTTTCGCCAAGCGTGGGTACATCGGCGGGCACAAACCGCTGATTGACGCGGGCCGCACCATGCCCGTTGAGCATGTGTTGTACCAGTTCATCGCAACCAACCTGGACACGTTCTATTTTGCCACTGTGCCGCAGGGCTTTGATGAACAATTCCACTACAGCTTTGTGGTAACGGGGTGGTTTTTGGCGCTGATTTTCATCGTGATGCCACCAATTTATCCGCTCACATCACGCGAGGGGATTGCAGGCGGGCGGCGGCTTTGGCTGGTGGGGCTGGTGCTGTTTGCGATTTTCACTGTGTGGGGCATTGGCGGGTTGCAACCGTTCCGCTGGATGTATAACAACCTGCCGGGGATTGCGCGGTGGCGATTTGTAGGACGGGCGTTGGGGGCGGCGTCGTTCTGGCTGGCAATCCTGGTGGCTATGCGAGCCGATAGCCTGTGGACAGCGCTCACCAACGCAGACGGCCAGCCGTATACGCTGCCGAACCGCCTGCGCGTGCCGCTGGCGCTGCTGCTGCTGGCCACGACGGCAGGCACAATGTATCACTCCGTGACAACGTGGAATCGCTTCGACGGGGTGTATGAGCGGACGGGCGTCAGTGCAGAGTGTGCGCCCTGGCTGCGGGAGGTGCAGCCCTATGCGCCGCTGTCGATTTATCAGCTAGGTTACTCGCAGGCGGGGGATTTCTATAATGTGCAGGCGCGGCTGTTCCCGATTGAAGCCGATTACTTTGCGATTCCGAGGGCCTACACGGGCAATGTCAACTACCTGAAAGACCTGTATCCACCTTATGCCATTCCCAGCGAGCCGAAAGATCGCGCCTTTGCCGGGTACACCAAGGGCTACCAAACGATCACGGCCAGCCCGGTTCACGACACTGAAATCGGACTCCCCTGCGCGATGGTGAAGGTTGACGCGATTCCGTACACGTTCACCGTGGCTGAGCCGCAGATTGTAGAGGTGATTTACAACCCGCGTGTGACATCAGCGGCGCGGCTGGTAGAGCGCCTGCCAGATCGGGTGGTGGTGCAGGCACCGCCGCACCCCAATGAGGAACAGGTCGTGGTCGTGAGTGAGGTGGCATATCCGGGTTGGGTGGCCTGGGTGAACGGTGAACGGGCAGAGATTACAGCGGCGGGCGGTTACCTGAGTGTAACCCTGCCGCCAGGTGACCCGCAGGTGTGGCAAACGGTACGCTTTAGCTATCGCCCGGTGCTGTTTTTTTGGGGGGCCGCGCTGACGATACTGGCGGCGGTGGTGGCGGCAGGTTATCTGCTGCGTGTGGACCGGTTGTGGCGGGGTTCTATGAATCGCTAGATTTTGTGTAGCGCCCGGCAGCAATCTGTACGCCCACATAACCTGTAGGGACGAGGCTTGCCTCGTCCGCTGTACTACGCCTCCCCCTGGGTGTCATCCATCAATTTGGCGATGCCGAGCAGCAGCTTCTGGTTTGCCGGGGAGCGACGACGGTATGTTTGCAGCAGGTCGATTTCATCCGGGGTGAGGTCGGGATTGGGGTCGGGTTCCGTGCCGGGGTGGGGGATGTTGGAGCGGCCCAGCAGGTAGTCTGTGGTGGTGTTGAACAGGTCGGCCATTGTGATGAGTACATGCAGCGGCGTGTTGACGAGGCCCCGCTCGTAGCGTGAAACTTGATTTTGCTGAATGCCTAGCGCGTCTGCAAGATCATACTGCGTCATGCCGCGTTCTTTGCGGAGTTGCACCACGCGGTCACTGCGTAAGCCAGATTCCATTTTGGATATATCTTTAGGATTCCACTTGACATAATGCAAATCAAGGCGTCTATTTGTCTCATCGGTTGACCAAAACGCCGGGACAAACCAACAAATCCCCGTTAGGGCGTGGGTCACTACCCCGACAGGTTATCGCTATGGCCGGGATTATAGGCGCGTTCCGCGTATGACGGGAGGCCGAACCCCACGATGGACGCATCACCGGGGCGCAGAACCAGCAATCGTGTGCGTACATGA
>DAOTTY010000332.1:0-14523 GCA_034437575.1 Anaerolineae bacterium
GAAAGGGAGCAAGCACAGGGTCCACCAGGGTCTTTGAAAGTCCCCTCGCCCCTTGTGGGAGAGGGGATTTAGGGGTGAGGGGTGGAGAATCTCTAACTAGCAATCACGGTAAATGATGTGAATCACGGGCTAGGGTACGAGACGCCGCGCCGATGCGCTAGCCCGGCTTGCGCGTGGGGGCCGTTAAATTGGCGTTGTGCAGGTCAGGTATGGGCGCACGACAGCGTGGACGGGGATAGAGGGGTAAATGGGGCATCCACGCTATTTTGTGGGCGTACCCCAGGTTGGCCAGGGGGCCTTTAAGCCAATGACATCCGTTGACGGCGACCGCCCCCGCTCTGTACACTTCTGGCCAATTCGCACAACTCGGAACTCCCCCCCCATGACGACAACCGCCGCCAATCCCAACGTCACCCCCACAGACCAAAGCGCCCCGCGCCTTAAACCGCGCTGGCGTGCCCTCACCCTCACCGCCGGGAGCGTCGTGCTGCTCATACTGGCGGTGACAATGCGCCTCATCACCGTTGAGCGGCACCTGCCCGTAATGCAGCACATTGACGAGTCGTTCCGGTTTATCCACGCCTATCAGGTGCGCCCCGATGCCCCGCTGGGCACGCAGTACGGGCAAATCGCCTGGGCGCAGGGCTTCCCGCCGGTGCAGGTGTGGGTGGGCGTATGGAGCCAGCGCCTCGTGGAGCGGTTTGTGCAGTTCCCCTACCCTCCTGACTATGTGCGGGCGCTGCGCGGGCTGAGCGCCGCGCTCAATGTGGGCACAGTGCTGCTGCTGGCGCTGGCGGGCTGGCGGCTGGGGCACAGACTGGGCACGCTGGGCCGTGCAGTGACCGGGTTCATGGCGGCGCTGGTGTGGGCCGTCGCCCCGCGTATTATCGGCACGGGCAACCTCGCCCTGATGGACCCGCTCATCTTCCCGATGGTGGCGGCGGCGCTGCTGTTCACCGTGATGGCGATTCAGGATGACGCGGCCTGGGCGGTGGTCGGGTCACTGCTGATGGTGATCGCTGCGATTTACACCAAATACTCGCTGGTGTATGCGCTGTGGCTGCCCTGCTGTGCGGCGGCGGTGCTGATCTGGCGGCGGCGCTGGCGGGCCGTCCCCTGGATTGCGGGCATGGCGGTGCTATCGGCAGTGACGGCGGGCTGGCTGGTGTTCGGGCACCATGCACTCGCCCTGGAAAACCGCGAGGCTGACCGCTTCCGGGAAAACGGCGTGGCGAATATGCTTTCTATCAGCCGTAACTGGGATAACCTGCTCTATACCCTGGAAGAATCAACCGGGGTGGGGCTGTTCTTCACTGTGATCGCTGCGGGTGTGATCGCCTATGCAGTGGCCCGCTGGCGGCACTACCCGGCGGTGAACCTGGCATGGCTGGCCGTGATTGTGCCGTATGCGCTGGCGTGTATCCTGCTGGCCTCCAGCGTAGACATCCTGCGGACGTGGGAGCCGCACTGGTACCGGGTGCGTTATACGCTGCCAGCGGCGGCGGGGCTGCTGCTGCTGTGGGGCCTGAGTGCGGCGCAGGCGGGGGCGGTGCTGGTGGCGGCCAGCCAGGAGCGTGAATGGCCCTGGCTGCGGTGGGTAGCGGCAAGCGCGGCGGTGGCCCTGGTTGGCACCGTGACCGTGCCCGCTGTCAACACTAACATCGCGCTTGCCCGCAGCTACCAACAGGAACATATGTACACCCGCATCTGGGACTGGTCCGATGCGAGTTTGCCCAACCCTGACGGCAAGGTCATTTTGGCGGCGGGCGGCTTCCTGGAAAAAACATGGAACCGCCCCTGGAGCGGCTACAACCGCCCGACCACGTTCGAGTGGGTGCTGGATAACAACCCGGCGCTCACCTCTCACGCGGACTTCTGGCGGCAGGGTATCACGTACTTCGCCGCAACAGAGGCCGACATGCAGGGCGTGTACAACACCGCCGCCCTGCGCGACTGGGTGGAACCGCTCTACCTGCTCAAGACGATTGCCCCCGCCCCCGTTAACCCGCACACCGTGTACGTTTACCGGCTGCTGCCACCCCAGGTAACGGTCAACGTGACTTATGGTGAGAATATCCGCATGGTGGGCTACGACCTGAACAAGACCGCCGCTGCCCCCGGCGATGACCTGCGCTTGCGCCCGTATTGGCAGGCGGCCAGCCCCCCACAGGCGAACGACTCCATGTTCGTGCATTTGCTGCCAGCGGGCGAAACAGCCCCCGTCGCGCAGTATGACGGCGCTCCGGCATCCGGGGCGCGGCTGCCCGTTACGTGGGATGACCCGGATGAAGTGGTGGTCGGCGCATGGGCGACGGTGCCGCTGCCGGGTGATCTACCACCGGGGGCATACCGGCTGGCGCTGGGCCTGTACAATTTTGAAACGGGGCAGCGCCTCCCCATAGACGACACAAACGATGCCCACATCATAGAGGTTACCATCGAATGACAAACCATACCCTGACGGTACTCACCGGCGGCGAAGCGCACACGCTCACCGTGCCAGACGGCGCTAACCTGCGGCTCATGCTGCTGCAAAACGGCTTCTCGCCATATGCCCCGCTGACCAGGCGGCTGAACTGTGGGGGGCGCGGCCTGTGTGCAACGTGCGGCGTGTGGATTGAAACGAACGAGCCGCCGCCGGGTCACTGGCATGATAGGCTGGCGGCGCAGTTCGGCTACCCGCGCCTGAGCTGCCAGATCACGGTGACGCAGGCCATGACGGTGCGAATCCTGGACGACAAGCGCATCTGGGGTGACCGCGACCCGGAGCGGGTGTATCAATCGGAATAGTAGCCCGATAGCGCATCGGTAGGGGCGCAGCCGGTACGGCTACAGAACAGCGTGGATGCCTTATTTTCCCCCTGCTATACCCCCGCCGTCACTCGCACCGAACGTCGCTTTGCGCTACCCTGTCGGGACAGATTGCATCCGACATTGAAAGAGAGAGCCGATGTTCCGCCATTTGCTGCTGATCGCCTGCCTGCTGCTGGCCGTCCCGGTTACCCGCGCCCAGGATCAAACCCTGCCCGACGCCGCCTTTGAGGCCACCATCGCCCGCGCCCAATCGCTCATCCCCACCCTGGGCCGCCCAGATCGCTGGGGGTTCCAGGTATTGTTACCCTCCACCGACAGCGCCGTGATGTGCCCGCTTGTGCCCGGCTACAAAACCGATACCACCCGCACACCGTTTATCGTGACGCTGTTCTATGGTGAAACCGAGTACGTGCTGCACACCGCCCAGGATGGCAGCATCATCCAGCCGTGTGATGAGAAGTTCGGCGCAGCGGGCAGCGGCATGTCCCTCGCGCAGCCCGTCCCGCAGGCAGCAGATGCCTGCACCGTCAGCCCCAGCGGCCCGTTTGCCAACGTGCGCGTCCGGCCAAATACCGAAGCCGACTCGCTCGGCGAGATACAAGCGCAGCGGTTGGTGCTGGGCCGTGATGAGAACACCACCTGGTACCTGACCGAAAACGGCTGGGTCGCGGGCACCGTCGTTACCACCAGCGGCGACTGTGACCCGGCCACACTGCCCCCGCGCAGCACCACCCTGGCCAATGGGCTGCTCGCACCGCCCACCCCCGCCCCAGATGTACAGGTCACTGCCATCCCCGGTGCTGCTGCACCCACCCTCACCGTGAGCGACTTCCCCTGCCCGCCGGACTTCGCGGGCTACTTAGAGCCGCGCATTATTGCCGGGCCGGTCACCGCGCAGGTGGAACTCGGCGGACTGCCCAACAGCATCCGGGCATTGCCGACGACGGAAAGCGAACGCCTGGGCCAGATTCAACCAGGGCGTCGCCTGGATTTGGTGCTGGGCGGCCCACAGTGCAGCGACGGCTTTGTGTGGTGGGAGGTCGAAATTGACGGCGTGGTCGGCTGGACGGCGGAATCCAGCGCCCAGGACAACAGCTACTACCTCATGCCGCTGGTGCAGCGCCCCAACAGCAACGGCGAGGGCGTGCAGGTACCCGGCGCGGCGGCCCTTACCCTGACGACCGTCGGCGGGGTGCAGCGTGCCGCCCAACTCAACGCGATGCCAGCGCAAGCCTTCGCCTGGGCCGACGACGACACCCTCACCGTTGCGGCAGATAGGGTGCAGCGCTTCGACGTGAGCGACCCGGCCAACCCGGTTGCACTGGCAACGGCTGTCATCAACAGCCCGTCGGCCATAGCTATAGCCCCGGATGAGACCCTTACCGTTGGGCTAACGGCGGGGCAAATTGTGCTGGACGCAGCCGGGCCACAGCCCACCACCGTGACGGCCCACGCCGCGCTAATCAATGTGATGGCCTATAACCCCGACGGCACCGTGCTGGCAACCGGCTCCGGTACAGACGACTCTGATAACACAACCTGGGTGCTGCGCCTGTGGGATGTGGTCACGCTGCAAACAGGGAATACAGACGCCGCGCTGCTGCGCGTCATCCGCTTCCCCTACCCGGTGCTGGATGCGGCCTTCAGCGAAGACGGGGGCTATCTGGCTGTGGTGGCGGGTACACAAGGCGACAACCCGGCAGCGGCGCTGTGGCTGTACACGGACGGCGGCCTGGGCGATAACACCTACTCCGAGGCGCTGAACGATGCGGGCGGCTTCCCGTTTGTGGCGACCGTTCCGCTTGATAGCAGCGGTGAGTTTGTGTACGGCAACGGGCCGACGCTGCGCCGCCTGGACGCCGGCGACGGCGAAACCGAGGGCATTGTGACGCAGGACGGCTTGATTGTCACCGAGGCGGCGTTCAGCCCGGCCCGTGATGGCAACCCGTTCATCGTGGTCACGCACACCAGCGCCCCAGATGGTCCCTCCGGCGGGATACCCGTGCTGGCCTATGACTACACCGCGCTCAATGCCGGGGATGATGTTGTGCCGGTTCTTGTGGGAATGGAAGTTGCCGATGCTATCGCCTTCAACCTGGCAGGGGACGCGCTGGCCGTGCGCGGTCTAAATTAATCTGTGGCGGTGTACAGCACGCCATAAGGGGGGACAGGGGCCGCCCAATGTGGCGGCCCACCCATACGGGCCAGGACCCGTTTTAGCCCATTGCGTCGTAGCCGGGGCCGTCGGAGAAGAAAGTGTAGTTGAACTGAATGTCTTCGGTCAGGTCTACAACCTCGCCACCCGCATACTCAACTTCTTCCTTGCTGTCGTGATCCTTGCGCTTCTGGCCTGCCGCCATGTCGTACTCCGCAGACACCTCTTCTTCGATGAAGATGGCCTCATACGGGCACTCCGGGATGCAAGCGCCGCAGTCAATGCAGGTATCCGGGTCGATGTAGTACCACGGCCATTCGCTTGCTGGCTGGCCAGCAACAATGCACTCTACCGGGCAAACTTCTACACAGGCACCGTCGCGCAGGCACAGGCTGGTGATAATGTGTGTCATGGTGGGGGTTCCCTCTTTGTTTAACTTTTTACTATGTATGTATCGTAGCAGTCGTTAACCCGCATTTCTGTGACTTATGTTGGATTTGAAAACCTTTTTTAACTGAGTATTGGGTGAGGTTTCCGCAGCAGGATGTTTAATTTAACCGGGGTTAATTCACGCGGGTTGAATGCGACACCCCCCCCCCCACGGCCCTGCCCTGCCAGATGTCACATTTGCTCTGGCCCCCGATGTAGGCCATAGTTAGGCTGTTGTTTTCATTTACCCCGCAGGTTTTGCGGATCACACCACTACTAAGGAGCCACCCCATGAAACGTCTTCTCATCGGCAGTCTGCTCGTTCTCAGCTTGATTGCACCGGCGGCGGTACTGAACGCCCAGGCCGGGGCCATCACCTATGGCCAAACCGTCACCAATGCCCTCTCAGCACAGGCACCGCAGGGCTTTCACACCTTTAACGGTGTCACTGGCGATGTTGTCGTGATTTACGCGCTGGGCCACGAGCCGGGCCTGATGCCAAGCATCGCCCTCACGGGTGCGGCTGGCCAGTTGGCCTTCAGCACGGATGACCCGCTGCTGCAACTGGATAACGCCGCGCAGATCATCTACCGGCTGCCCCAGGACGGCGCGTACAGCATCATCGTCAGCAGCCAGGGTGGCACCGTTGGCACGTATTCACTCGCCCTGCGCCAGCGTCCGCTCACTGTAAGCATCGCCCTGACCGAAAGCACCCTCCTCACCATTCCGCAGGGGGCACCCAGCCAGCAGTACAGCATCACCGCCGGGCCGCAGCCCGTCCCCGTGACGATTGCCAGCCAGCCAGTCGGCTTTGAATTTTCCGCCACGCTCAACAACCCCGACGGCCAGCCGATTGTAGTGGTCGCTGGCGGTGTAGAAAGCGCCTCGTTCATCATCCCGGCGGGCGAAGGCGTGTATGAACTGTCCCTGAGCGCGGCTGACCCGCAGCAGGCCGGGGCTATTCAAGTATCGCTGTCAGGTGTGGCCCCTGCGGCGGGCACCCCTGGCGTCACCGGCACCCCGCTCCCGGCCAATGCGTGCATCCTGACGACGACCACAGGCGCGAACTTACGCCAGGGGCCAAGTATAGATTATCCGGTTGTGGGGGCCATCACCGCAGGCACAACGCTGGTCGCCACCGGGCAAAACGTAGGCTGGTTCTATGCGAATTACAACGGCCAGCTTGTGTGGATCGCCTCGTCATTGGTGAGCGCCCAGGGGCCATGTGTTGACCTGCCGTTTGTTGATGCGCCGCTGCTTGTTACAGCAACGCCGTCTGCTGTTGCCACAGAAGCCGTCACCGAGCAGATTACCGAGACAGCCACCCAGGCTACAGGGACCGTCACAGAAGTCACCGCCACCCAAGCTACAGTGACCGTCACGGAAGTCACCGCCACCGCCACCCCCACCCAGGTGACCGAAACCGCGACAGAAACCCCGACCCAGGCGACGGAAACCCCGACCCAGGCGACGGAAACCCCTACCGAACCCACCCTGGAAGCCCCTGCGCCCATCACGACGGAAGACCCGGCAGGGTAGGCGCACAGTCGGCTAGGGCAGCGGTATCGGGCCGAGGCCGACCTGTGTGTCTTGTGTGCCGTCAGGCAGGGTGACGGGCAGCCGCTCCATTGGGGCGGCTTCATCGGCAAAGGCGGCCAGGCTCAGCCAGTAGTCACCCGGTTCGGCATTCTGCGGAATCGTCAGCGTCACATTGTCGATGACCCCTTCACCCACCTGCCAGCACGTTGTGGGGTAATGGGTTTGCTGCCCCTGCCAAATGACGGATTCCCCCACCGGGGCACCATCCGGGCCGACGAGCAGCGCACTAAACCAGTACGGCGTGGTCATCGGTTGGGTGGCCTCCCACTGGAACCAGATCAGCACACGGTTGTCCTGAATGTAGTTGATGATGTCCCACTCGGTCAGCACCATCCGCCCGTCAAAGTCGATGCGGGTGCTGCTGAACATGGGCAGCACATACCGGATCGGTTCCGGCCTGGCAGGTTGGCTCGCCGCGTCGAAAACCTGCCAGGTAGGGGCAATCGCCAAAAACAGGCCAGCGGTGGCCGCACTCAACACCACCCACAGCCTGCGATTGGCCACCACAAAGCTCACCGCAGCCAGCAGCGCAAACGGCGTAAAAAACGACCACACCCGCGCTGTTTCTGCACGGGCCACACCGCTAACCGTCAGGACAATCACACTCAGCCACAGCGCCCACGCCAGGCGCTGCGCTGCCGGGTGTGGGTGGCGCAGCAGCGGGACGCTGGCGATCACCAGCGGCACCCCGGCGAACAGCGCCCAGTCGTACACATGCAAAAACACCCAGGGCAGGTAAGGCCGCTCCAACTCCAGGTGAACATCAAAAGACGCGACCAGTATCTCAAGCGGCGTCTCACCGCCGAACGCCAGCCACGCCAGCCAGGGCAGCGCCAACCCCAGCGTATACCACAACCCGATGACCACCGCCCGCCGCAGCCCGGCGAACGTCAGGTAGCGCACCATCCCCCGCTTATCAAAGCGCGCCCGGCCAACAACCTGAACCGATTCCCCCGCCAACAGAATGCCATAAAACCCGAACACCATCACCACCGGCACGGGCGCAAAGTTGAGGAAGGTTAGCACGCCGCAAATACACCCGGCCCCCAACACCCACGCCGCCCGCTGCGGCCAGTGATGTTCCAGGCCCACCGCATACAAATAAAACGCGATCATCGTCAGCAGTGGATAGACGGTGTTCCAACTGCCTGCGAAAGCGGCGGGCATTAGCACCAGCGGCCACCACAAAACCGCCTGCCGGGGCGGCAGCCCCAACCGCCGCGCCACCGCATAAAGCGGGAGGGCCGTCAGCGCGGCCCACAGCGGCATCAACATCCCAACCCATGCAGACGCCCACTCTGCGGGGGTGTAGTTCAGCAGCGCGTAGTTGTTGCACTGGTAGGGCAGCACCGCCAAATGCAGCAGACGCGCCACCCCCGGCATGGCGGCGAACAGGGTGTTTGCGCCTTCATGCAGCATAGGCAGCCCCGGCGGTGCCTGAATCACATGGCGGCTGATTAGCTCGTTTTCCGGGTCAAAAGTGCGGGCCAGTTCCGTCCAGTTGCGAAGCGTATCCGCGTTGAGGTCCAGGTGGGCGGCGGCGTGATGCGGCCCGGTAGACACCATCGACACGGTGCGGACGAACAACTCGTAGCCAATTTGCCCGTGCTTCACATAGATAACGGCCAGGGCCAGCGTCACACTGCCTGCAATCGCCCACAACACCGCATACAGGCCGCGCTCCGTCCAGCGCAGCAGCGCATAAGCCCCGGCAATGTACCCGGTTAACAGCGTGGCCAGCAGCACAGTACGATAAACCGGCGCAGGGTCATGATCCCAGCGCCAGCCAAAGCCGCCCCGCAAAAACGGGTGCAGGTCAAAATAGAGGGCCAGCGCATAAACCACGCAAGCCCCGGCCATGATGGTAAAGAGTCTGTTGTAACGCATAAGCCGGACTATAACACCGCGTTCGTGGCGGTCACAAGCAGCAGTTTCTGACGGGGTTCTTACAGGTTCGGGATGGTTCACATCTGGACGGGGGGCCGGGTTGTGCTACAATACTTTTTGGCAGTTTTACATGGGGATGATATGGATTCGACCGGGGAGGATGTGGCTGCGTGGCAAGCCGCAGTGCCCTAGCTGCGACATCAAGGGCAACCATAATAGGTGCAAACAACAACACCTACAACCTCCAGGCTGCGTAAGTAGCCAGAGGTGCTAGCCCCACAGACGGCTAGCTGTCCGCCGGAAGTGTTCCTGTTCGCGGAACGCGGGCATCATATGACTAAACAGGATGCGACACCTCGGACGCCGTTAGGGGGTGCCAAGTGTCCAACGGCTAGCGGCCAGCATACCGTGTCTGTGCGGGTTCCTGGCTGCGAAACACAATAAACAGACTATGCTTGTAGAAGCGTGGTAACTAATCTTCGGGACGCCGATTCGATTTCGGCCATCTCCACCTAAAATG
The DNA here is from genome assembly GCA_034437575.1 of Anaerolineae bacterium. Classification (GTDB taxonomy): domain Bacteria; phylum Chloroflexota; class Anaerolineae; order Aggregatilineales; family Phototrophicaceae; genus DAOTTY01. The sequence goes on from DAOTTY010000332.1 coordinate 9,405, forward strand.
ATATGTGCGAGGATAGCAAAAATGCCTACCAACTCGGTTTCCTGGCTTGCCGGATACCTTGAAGGTGAAGGCGCTTTCCTCGCACTCCCCCTCCCCAAAAACATCACCTGGATTAAACAGGGCAAAACCTGGAGCCACGTCACCCCGGACGACGACGAGGCCCGCTAGAGCCAATCGCATTGGCACAACCCCACCCGGCCCGCTACAGTTCACGCTGACGAACCCACAACACCTGAGGACACCCCATGCTCCCTGACGGCTTCACCATCAGCGACGACAAATCCCGCCTGGATGTGGACATGATCCACCGCTTCTTGACGGAAGAATCGTACTGGGCACAAACCCGCACCCGCACCCAACTGGAAACCGCGCTCAAACACGCGCACTGCTTCGGCCTTTACACCGGTGACGGCGCTCAGGTGGGCTTTGTGCGCGTGGTGACCGATTACAGCGTGTTTGCATACCTGGCCGATGTGTTCATTTTGCGTGAGTATCGCGGGCGGGGGCTAGCCAAAGCCATGCTGACCGTCGTATTTGAGCATCCTGACCTCAAGCCTGTGCGCCGCTGGATGCTCATCACGCGGGACGCGCAAGAGTTATACCGTCAGTTTGGCTTCACCCACCCGGAAGTCCCCGAAAGGATTATGGGCAAGCTCACCCGGCCCTAAAACGCGGCTTCAGCCCCCCTACAGATCGTTGCGAGGCACCAGGTGGTTGGGCTTGGTATCGTCCTCGCCAGGCGGCGGTTCTGGGATGAACGGGGTAGGTGCTGGCTCAAGCACCAGGCCGCGCCGTTCGTTCCGGTTGTTCAGCCGCCACAAATCCCGTGCAAAGTAGATCACCCGCCCCTGCGCTTTGCCCAGCGCCAGCCGCGCCACCCCGCGAGCGAACACATCCACCGGCATCGGCGCAGACCGCCCGCTAAACGGTGTGACCGCCGCCGTCAGCGAAACTAACCGGAAGACAAACGGCCTGCGCCAGCCGCGCTCATACAGCAGCGGTGCCCGCACCACCACCGCCTGCAACCCCATCCGGGCGATGTACGCTTCGCTGTCGCGCTTGGCCCGGATGTAGTGACGCGGCAGCCAGGGCGCGCGGGCGGCACTTACATACAGCAAGCGCGGGGCACCGTCCGTCACACACATATTGACCACATTCCGCAAAGACAGCGTGTTCAGGTAAGTGTGATTCAGGCCCTGCTGCGGGTAGGCGATCATGCTGCCAACTGTGTGAATCACCACCGCTGCGCCGCGTGCCCGCCCGCGCAAACTGGCCGGGTTCCAGGGGTCGCCCGTCCACCACTCCACTTCATCACGCAGCGGGCCTAGCAGCGCATCGGCCCCAGGGCGCACGATCATCTGCACGCTGGCCCCTTCCGCCAGCAGCGCCGCCGCAATCGCATTGCCTGCGAACGTGCCCCCACCATTAATGAGAATGTGATTGCGCCCGGCGACCATACCGCTCCCGTTATCCGTGTGTGCGTGAGATGCCCCGCCGATTTTAGCACGGATTCATCTCGCAAGTTGTGCAATTGTTTAAACTGTGCATAATAGAAAGCAGTGGACACTTCAAGCTTATTCACCGTTATTCTGAAGTCGCCACCAATAAAACAAGACGAACAGACGGTTGTCTGCTGGTGATTGATGGCCCCGCACCGGGCTTTACAAACGGTGCTACAAAGCAAAGAGCAGGCCGGGTGGCGCGACAGCTTACTACACACGCCAAACCCGCTCACCTGCTACAACAAAACGAGCGTGTGCGATGCCACGCTGCCAACCCACTCATCCAGCATTTGCGGCGAGCTAACTTTATCATACCAGCTTACCGCGAATCCAAAGACCATCAGACAGCCGTGACCTGCCACCACAGACGGGGCGATCACGGCTGTTTTGCATCAGGTAGGGACTATGGAAGGGAAAATCACCGCGCTTGAGGTGCAAAAACGCAACAAAGAGCGCGTGAATGTTTACATCGACGGCGAATTCGCCTTCGGACTGAATCTGATGGATGCAGCCGCACTGCACAAAGGCCAGCAGCTTAGCCCGGCTGATGTTGCCCGCTTGCAACATGCCGACGCCATCGTTAAAGCCGTAGACGCCGCCGCCAACTTCCTGAGCTACCGTCCCCGCAGCAGCACCGAAGTTCGTCAAAACCTGGAAAAAAAGCAGTTTCAACCCGGCGTCGTTGCAGCCGCCATGCAGCGGATGACCGACCTGGGCTACCTGGATGACGCCGCCTTTGCGCGGTACTGGGTAGACAACCGGAATACCTTCAAGCCGCGTGGCCCGCTCGCGTTGCGAACGGAACTGCGGCAAAAGGGCGTCCCCGATGCCATCATCCGTGAGGTGGTTGACGATGTGGACGCAGAGGCTTTGGCGTACCGTGCTGCACAAAAAAAGCTGTCACGCTATCGGGGCAGCAGCCACCAGGACTTTAAGCGCAAGCTGGGGGGCTTTTTACAGCGGCGTGGCTTCGGCTACGACGTGGTGATCCCCGTCCTGAATCGCCTCATCGACGAACTGAGCGAAACCGAGCCAGATTTCTTCGCCAATTGAGCCGATGAAGCGCCGCACGCGCACGCCGCTTGACCATACAACTGAACACATGTACACGCTGAAAGGAGACGCATCTGTACCTACTACGGATGCCTGACCATGAATATCGTATACCTACTGATTGGCCTGGTGGTTGGGGCAGCGGGCGGGGTGGCTGTGGCCATCCCTGTTGCCGTGAACCGCTACATCAAGCGCCAGGACGAACTGGGACAGGCGCGGGTTAAACTCGCAGAAGAAGAAGGCCGCGCCATCGTCAACGATGCGCACGAATCGGCCCTGGAAATCGTGCGGAAGGCTGAAGAAGAAGCGCGATCTATCACCGAAGAAACTGAGCAAAACACCCGCCGCCGCCGCCGCGAACTGGACCGCGAAGACGAGCGCTTGCAGCGCCGTCGTGACGAACTGGATCAGCGCTTTGACCGTATGGAAACCCGCGAGGCCAACCTGAACAAGCGCCAAAGCCGCCTGGACAAAAAAGAGAACGACCTGAGCAAAACGGAGGAGCAGTTCCAGGCCGAACTGACGCGCATCAGCCAGTTGACGACGGACGAAGCCCGCAACGAAGTGCTGGCCCTGGCCGAACACGAGGCCCGCAACGACATGGCCCGCATCATCCGGCAGGTGGAAGCCGAGGCCCGCGACACTGCCGACAAACGCGCCCGCGACCTGATCGCCCTGGCCGTGCAGCGCCTCGCCAGCGAACACGTTAGCGAAATCAGCGTGAGCGTGGTGCCACTTCCGTCTGATGACATGAAGGGCCGCATCATCGGGCGTAATGGGCGCAACATCCGCGCCTTTGAACTGGCCACCGGCGTTGATGTGGTGGTGGACGACACCCCCGAAGCCGTGACCATCAGCAGCTTCGACCCCATCCGCCGCGAAGTCGCCCGCCGCTCGATGGAGAAGCTGGTCAGTGACGGGCGCATTCACCCGGCCCGCATCGAAAAGCTGGTTGAAGACGCCGGGGTTGAAGTTGAAACCACCATCCGCGAGGAGGGCGAACAGGCGGCGTATATGGCCGGGGTTCATGGCCTGCACCCGGAACTGCTCAAGCTGTTGGGGCGGCTCAAGTTTCGCACCAGCTATGGCCAAAACATGCACGCCCACGCCATCGAAACGGCCAACATCGCCAGGATGATAGCGGCAGAACTGGGGGCTGATGTGGAAATTGCCAAAGCGGGTGGCCTGCTGCACGACATCGGCAAGGCGATTGACCACGAGGTTGAGGGCACACACGCTATCATCGGCGCGGACTACGCCAAGCGCTACGGTGTGAACAAAACGGTGATTAACTGCATTGCCAGCCATCACCACGAGGTTGAACAGGAGTATGTAGAAGCCTATATTGTCGAAGCGGCAGACGCCATTAGCGGGGCGCGGCCTGGGGCGCGGCGTGAAAGCCTGGAGGCGTACATCAAGCGGGTGAAGATGCTGGAGGAAATCGCCAGCAGCTTTGACGGCGTTCAGCAGACGTATGCGCTGCAAGCCGGGCGCGAGGTGCGTATTATCGTCCGGCCCGAATCGGTCGATGACCTATCGGCTATGCGCCTGTCGCGGGACATCGCCAAGAAGATCGAAGAGACGATGCAGTATCCCGGTCAGATCAAAGTGCAGGTCATCCGAGAAACCCGCAGCGTGGAGTATGCGAAGTAGGCGGGGTATACTTTCGCAGGGGCGCGGCGATGCTGCGCCCCTGTGCGATTTAGCAAAAAGATGTAAGGCAGCTCATGACCGATCACATAACACACCCCTTCTGGGAAGCACTCAGCCTACCTGCCCCCGGCACCGCGATGACGACCACCGAATACCATGCCCTGCCAGAAACCATGATCCCGATGGAATATATTGACGGGCGGGTGGTCTATCCACATTGGAGCGAAAAAAGCATGAGTCCCACCCCGCGAGCGCGACACCAATACATTGTCACGGACGTGAGCTATCTGCTGCGTGATCTGATTCCAAACGGACGGGTGGTTGTTGCGCCGATGGATGTGCGTATGGGGGGCAAAACGGTACAGCCAGATGTGTTCTGGGTTGCGGCAGGCGGGGCCTGCGTGGACAAAGACACCTACCTGGAAGGGCCGCCCGGCTTAACCGTCGAGGTTCTGTCACCGGGTAACACATCGCATGACCGCATTACTAAGTTTAACCTGTACGAGCAGCAAGGCGTGCGCGAATACTGGATCATTGACCCGGACGAGGACATTATCGAAGTGTACACCCAGGATGACAGCACATTCAAGCGGGTTGGCGCTTACCAACCGGGAAATACGTTCCAATCGCCTGTGTTGGGTCAACTCGTCCCTGTGGATGAGATGTTCACAACATAGCCCCGGCGGCTACGCCAACTCTGGCACCCGCTGGCCCACCGTTTGCAGCGGTAATTCCACTGTAAACGTGCTGCCCTGGCCAACCTCGCTTTCCACATGGATGCGCCCCTGGTGCCGCTCCACACAGTCCTTGACGATGCTCAGCCCCAGCCCCGTGCCGTGAATCTGGTTCACACCCTTTGCCCGGAAGAACGGCTCAAAGATGTTTTTCAGGTCTTCCGCGTCAATCCCCAT
>DAOTTY010000333.1:0-2005 GCA_034437575.1 Anaerolineae bacterium
CCCCCTGGCCATAGGCATCGTGGTCAGCGTCATCGAATCGACGGGGTTGGGCGTGGTGTTGACGGCGATAGCCCTGGCGTTGGTGGGCCTGGGTTACCTGCTTGAACCCTACATCCCAGAGTTTCGCATGGCCAGCTTGGGCAAGGTCATCATGTTTGGCATCTTGATCTCCATCGTGATGGTCTATGGCCCGGACATCGCCCAAGGGCTGGAAACGGCCCGCTTGGAGTTCGCCAAAACCATTGCCGACACGGCCTTTGCCGACATGGCTAATGATCCAGCTTTTAACGAGCTGGCTAGTCAAATGGGGGGAGGATCGTCCGGCGAGGGCAATGCGATATGCTTCGTCCCTAGTTTTAGTTTTGGTGGCGTTCAGATTGGCGGTGGTGATTGCCCCGCCGATATGAACGGTGATGGGAGAATCACGTCATACGACGCAGCGGCGGCGGCTATCCCTGTCTTTGGCGCGGGGTCAGAGTTGTCCGTCTCGCTGCCTACCTCGTTCAAGCGGGGTTTCTTTCCATACAGCTCCATTGACAACGGGCAAAATGCGGATCAGCGGACCGAGGCCAAAGAGGAGGCCTGGAAAGGGGTCACGCGGATGGCATTGACCCTCCCGGTGACATTCATCAGCCTGTTGGATAGCGTCGCCAGTATCCTATTGAGTGTCGCGGCTTCGTTCGTGCTATTGACGTTGCCCTTGTCGCTGCTGTTCTCGGTGTTCCTACCCTTCGAGAACATGGCAACCACCTTGCTCAAGATGTACCAGAACCTCTTTATGCAAACCGCCGTGGTGGCTGTGTTCACGGCGGTGGGCATGGCGGCACAATTGGCGGCCTTGCAGGGTGGGTCATTGACCGCGTTGCTGGGCGCGTCGGCGATGGCGTTGTTGATGGAGCTTTTCGCTATCAAGGCCGGCTTTTCCGCTGTGACTCAGGCTTTCTCATCCTTTGGCAACTCCCTCTCGACCAACCTGGGGATGGCCCAAGGCGGTGGCGTTATGCGCGCAGGTGCCTCAATGGCATTAGGTGCGGCGACCGGTGGTGCGGGATTGGCAATGTTAAGCATGGGGCATATGGCAGAAGGTACGACCAAGGGGGGCTTGATGTCGTTGACTGGCGGTGCTCTAATGGCTCGCTCCCCACTCAAAACGCCCGCGATGGCTTTCGCAGCAATGAAGAGCCAGGGGACAAGCCCAGCAGATGCTTTGGCAGGGGCGTCTACGGCCCAAGCCGCGCAAGCGGGGTTAAGCATGGGTGGTAGCCCTTGGTCAGCGATGTATGCCTTTAACCAGTTGGCGCAAGGTAACAGGCGTGGGGCGCAGGGGCAGGGCGCAATGCCGCTCCCTGATGGTACACCGGCCCCTAACTCTGGGAACGGTGGAGGCGGTGGAGGAAACAATAGCGGGGGTGGCAGTGGTGGGAATGGTGGGGGCGGAGGTGTATACCAGCCGTCCAACCCCTGGGCGGACGGCGTGTATACGGCTAATGCTCAGTTTGGCGAGCAGTGGGTTGAGGCGGTCAGGTCAGCAACGCAGGCGGTGGCGGAAGACTACCACCAGGATCAAGGGATGGACGCCATAGATGCAGCCGCAATGTTCGCCGGACAGCAAGGGCAACCGGCGCTAAGCTCACCGGGCGGGCGCGAGTTGTTTAACCGGCTACCGCAAGCAGTGCGGGATTCGATGAATGACCCCGATGCCCGTGAGGCGATGCGGGCTGTCATTGGCGACACGGTGGCCCCGCGAATCAGTCGCAGCTTGGATGACATCGCCACCGGGGTAGGCGTGGCGGCGGGCGGGAGCCAACGCAACCGGGCCGAGAACGCGGCGCAGGCAATGGGCCTGCAGCCCCAAGACCTGGGCGGCTACTATGGCCCTACCGGCAGGTTCGTGGGGATGGCCCAGCAACACGGCCTGGACCGCGATACCGTAGAGCAGCTCGTGCGGAACGCGGCCGGCGGGCAAAAGGTAGATCAGCAAGCGATACAGTCACTGCAGCAGTCC
>DAOTTY010000334.1:0-20944 GCA_034437575.1 Anaerolineae bacterium
TATCAACGAGGGCGGCTATGAGGCGGTAGACGCCGCGTTTGCTGACCTGCCCACCTCCACTGAGCAGATTATTGACCCGCAGAAGTACTTCGAGCGCGAAGACCCCATCCCTGTTGCGCTGGACGCCACCGACACGGCCCTGAGCGAAGACTGGGCCGTGCTGGATGAAGGCACATTAGGCGCGTTCTATTTGCGCTCTTACCTGAACAATCACCTGGAGCGTACCGAGTGGGCAGTGGCCGGTGACGGCTGGGGCGGTGACCGCTACCAGATTTTTAGCAACGACGGCGACTATGCTATGCTGATGCGCCTTACCTGGGATACGCCCCAGGACAGTGACGAGTTCGATAAGATATACCGCACGTATGGTGCCCGTCGCTTTGAGGTGCCCGTCAATACCGACGGCTGCTGGGCCGCTGCTGGGGCGGCGGTGTGCTTCCGCACGCTAGACGGCGGCGACAGCGTGATTGCACGCGGCCCGGATGTAGACGTGGCGCTGGCGCTGCTGGCTACGCAGTCGTAGCCCATTTCAGCGAGGGATAACGGGCGAGGCGTGCCTCGCCCCCGCTTTCTATGACCATAACTTTCCGGCCCATCACCGTTGCGGATATTCCGACGCTGCACCGCTGGCGCAACCTGCCGCACGTCTCGCGCTGGTGGCACCCGTCCAATCCCAGCCTGCAACTCGCCAATGAGGAGTACCGCCACTACCTGCAACCGGGCAGCGGTGTAGACGCTTACATCACGCTGCTGGACGGGCGCGAGATGGGCTACATCCAGATGTGGTGGGTGCGTCACTACCCGGACTACAAGCCGTATGTGCCCGTCACGGATGATATGGTGGGCGTGGATGTGTTCATTGGTGAGCCGGACTATTTACATCGTGGGGTGGGGCCGCGCATCATGCGCCGCTTTCTGTGTGATTACGTCTTCAGTCACCCGCACGTCCCGGCAGCGATTATCGACCCGCTGCCGGAAAACGCCGCCGCCATCCGCGCCTATGAGAAAGCCGGCTTCAAGCACGAGAAGACGTTCACGCATGACGGCGCGGGCGTGTATTTTATGCGCCTGCCCCGCGCCGACATGGATTGCACCACAACATCATAGGACACCCCATGCACGTACTCATGATTAGCCTGGACCGCCGCATGGCCACCCAACCCGACGGCGACACGCTCCGGCGGCATATGGACTACGCCGCCCACGCGGGCAAGCTAACCGTTATCACCTACACGCCACCCGGCGCAGGTGGGGTGCGGCACCCGTCTGAGTGCCTGACCGTCATCCCGACGAACAGCCGCAGCCGCTTCACCTTTGTCCCGGATGCCGTGCGGCTGGCCGCCGATGTGAGCCGCCGTGACCGGCCCGACCTTATCACCACGCAAGACCCGTTCGCGGCGGGGCTGGCGGGCTGGTGGCTGCGGAACCGCTCACGGGTGCCGGTGCTGGTGCAAAATCACTGCTACTTCATTGACAACAAGGCATGGCTGGCGGAAAACCCGCTCCGCAATTACCCGTTTAACGCGCTGGGCAAGTTCATCTCCATGCGGGCGGATGTGTACCGCACCGTCAACGAACACGAGCGCGGCACCTACCTGGCACGCGGTGGCGACCCGCAGCGCGTGTTTACGTTTCCGTTGGGCACGGCGTCGGATGCGTTCAGTCAGCCGCCACCGGATGACGTGTTGCAAGCCACGCGGGACAAACTGGGTTTGAAGCCGCAGCACAAAGTTGTTATCTGGGCCGGGTTCCCGGTGTCGTTTAAGCGCGTCCCGCTGCTGCTGGCTGTGTTCCGGCGCGTGATGGACATGGAACCGGAGGCGCGGCTGCTGGTAGTGGGCGATATGTCCGGGAGTAAGGACGATATTCCGGGGATTGTGGCGCGGCTGGGCCTGCAAGATGCGGCGGTTTTGACGGGGTTTGTGCCCCACGCGGAACTGCCCGCCTACTACGGGATAGCCGACCTGTACCTGATGACTTCATCGTATGAGGGGATTCCCCGCGTGCTGATGGAGGCGAGCGCTGCCGCGCTGCCGATGGTCGCGTTTGACCGGGTGGGCGTGAAAGAGGTCATCACGGACGGGGTGAACGGGCATCTGCTGGCGGAAGGCGACGTAGACGGCATGGCGCAGACAGTGGTGCGCCTGCTCAATGACCCGGCGCAGGCGCGGCGCTTGGGCGAACGGGCGCGGGCGCTCAGCACGGGGCGCTTCAGCGCAGGCCAGAACACGGCCAACGTCGTCCAGGCGTGGCAGCAGGCGCTTGCGTTGGGGCTGCGGGGGTAGTTTTGGGGTTGCTATTGCAGATGTGCGGCACCACCGGCACATGCCTGGCCGCGCTGTGCCTGTTCAAACGGTCAGGGCAGAGTCGTTACTATTTTGTGGTGCGACCGCGTAGTGACCTCAAAGGATTTTTGTTTGCGTCTGATACGCTTCTATGATTGCCCTGCTATGCTTTTTTAACCCTACACGGTGGGCTGCAACACAGCAACTCACACCATGCAATCGGAGGTTTACCTACCCCTATGCTCAACATAACCGACCTGAAAGCGGCTTTGAACGATCTTGGGCGACCGCTGCTCACGTTATACCTGCATGTAGACAACGCTCGCCGCGAAAACCAGGCGGAAACACCTGCCTGGCGCATTGAACTCAAAAACGCGCTGCAAAGTGCTTCACAATCCCTGGTGCATCAGTCCGACGCAGACGCCCTGGACGCGATTCGCGTGCAGGTGGACAGGTTTTTTGCAGATTACACGCCAACGGCCAAAACGCTCGTGCTGTATGCCGATGGTGACCAGCTTTACACCTATAACCTGCCCGTCGCGCTGCAAAGCCAGTCACACTTTGGGCAGGCGCTTATCACGCCGCTGCTGTGGGCGCTAGACGAGTACGAGCGCTATCTGATTGTGCAAGTAGACCGCGAACGCGCCTACCTGACGAGTGCCTACCTGGGCAGTGTAACCCCCCACGCCGACATGCAGATAGAACTGGACGACTACGACTTTCGCCAGCGCACACTGATGCCGTCCGGGTTTAAGGGGCAGGGCAGCGGCAGCGGCACCCCCGGCGGCACCGACCGCGACAGCTACGATCATCTGATCGACGCGCACCGCAAACGCTTTTACAAGCAGGTGGTCGAGCAGTTGCAGGCCCTATCTGCCGAAATGGGCCGCCCGCGTATGATCTTGAGTGGTGACGAAAAGGCTGCCCACGAATTACACGACGAGCTGCCCGACCCGCTCAAAGGCCACCTGGCCGGGCTGGCCCCTGCCCCGATGGATGCGCCATCGGCGAACCTGTTGGAGGCTGTTATGCCCGTTGCGCTGGACTATGAGCGTGAGCGCGAGACAGAGATGGTGCGTGAGGTGGTGAACCTGGCAAAAGCAGGCGGGCGCGGGGCCGTTGGCCATGCAAACGTGGTGCAGGCGCTGGTTGAACAGCGCGTGGAACTGCTGCTGCTGCCCTACCCGCCCACAGATAGCGACATCGCCAACGACCTCAAGCTGCAAGCCTTTACGCACGGCGCACAGATTGAACTGGTTCACGGTGGCGCGGCTGATTTGCTGGCGGCTGCGGGGGGCGTTGCGGCCCGGCTGTATTACACCTACCCCGCAACCGACCTGACCAGCTAACCCGCCCAGGGCTACTGAGGGGGCCGCTTGATCGGCTCGTGAATTTGGGTGATCGCCGCTGACAGTGTGGGCAGGGAAATCGTAAAGGTGCTGCCCTTGCCCACTTCACTTTCTGCGTAAATCATACCGTCACAATCTGGTGGGCCACCGTCAGGCCCAACCCGGCCCGCAAGTCCATGCGCGATGCGTCTGAGTGATAGAGCGAATCGAAGATGCGCGGCAGGTCTTTTTCGTCAATGCCCACGCCGCTATCTACAACTTTAATGTAGATGTAACGGTCGCTATGTGTCGTCTCTGTCGTGGCAGCGCCCCCTTTTGGCGTGAAGGTGAGCGGTTAGCGCGTCAAGCCGCTGGCGTGCCTGGCCCCACCCACTTGCAAAATTCGATAGCAAACCCACGTTTTTTCTTTCAACTTGGGTTGCTTTCGGGCGAATTGTAGCATTGTGCGCCCAAACACACATCACACCCATGGCCATGACTGTTATAATGGGCATATCGTTAGCATAACCACTTAGAGAGGACCCCGACATATGGTCGCAGCACCTACCCAAACGGAATACACCCTGGATCGTATTGCAGAAGCCCTGGGCAGCGATGCCGATTACCTGTTGAACCACACCAGCACCACCATTGATAAGTCCCGGTTGCACCTGCCCGGCCCGGATATTGTAGACCGCGTGTACAGCATCAGTGACCGCACCCCGCGTGTGCTGGGCAGCTTGCAGCGCATGTTCGATCATGGCCGTCTGGGTGGCACGGGCTACCTGTCCATCCTGCCAGTAGACCAGGGCATTGAGCACTCCGCTGGCGCGTCCTTCGCCCCCAACCCGGACTACTTCGACCCGGAGAAGATTGTTGAACTGGCCCTCGAAGGCGGTTGCAACGCGGTAGCGTCCACGTTTGGGGTGCTGGGCATGACGGCCCGCAAGTACGCCCACAAGATTCCCTATCTGGTTAAATTTAACCATAACGAACTGGTCAGCTACCCCAACAGCCACGACCAGATTTTCTTCGGCACCCTGCGGCAAGCGTTTGACATGGGCGCAGTAGCGGTGGGCGCAACGGTTTACTTCGGCAGTGCGGAAAGCACCCGCCAGATTCAGGAAGTGAGCGAGGCGTTTGCCTACGCGCACGAACTGGGCATGGCCACCGTGCTGTGGTGCTACATGCGTAACAGCGCCTTCAACGTGAACGGCACCAACCACGAAACCTCCGCTGACCTGACCGGGCAGGCCAACCACATCGGCGCGACCATCGGTGCAGACATCCTCAAGCAAAAGCTGCCGAAGTCTAACGGCGGCTATAAGGCGCTCAACAGTGGCGATTCGTCCTACGGCAAGCTGGATGAGCGCATCTACACCGACCTGAGCAGCGACCACCCGATTGACCTGACGCGCTACCAGATTGCCAACGGCTACATGGGCCGCACCGGTCTGATTAGCAGCGGCGGGGCCAGCGGCGACAACGACTTTGCCGACGCGGTTCGCACGGCAGTGGTCAACAAGCGGGCAGGCGGCACCGGCCTGATTAGCGGGCGTAAGGCGTTCCAGCGCCCAATGGACGAGGGCGTGCAGTTGCTCAATGCCATCCAGGATGTATACCTGAACGAAGACGTGACCATCGCGTAGCGTTTTATATCCCACCGGGGCGAACGCGCCAGTTCGCCCCGATGGCCCCGCACTAATCCACTGCAAAATCTCGCAAATACGCCGCCAACAGATGCCCCGTCGCGGCCAGCGCGTCGATGTGGGTGCGCTCATAACTGTGGGAGGTATCCACGCCCGGCCCCACCAGCCCGGTCATAGCGGTGCCGCCGCTGCGCCAGTATGCGCTGGCATCGGATGAGTAGTAGGGGTAGATGTCTGTTTTCACGTCGATGTGGTGCGCGTCCGCAATGCGGCGCAGCCGCTCCGTTGTGTGGAAGTGATACGGCCCGCTGCTGTCCTTCACGCAAATCGTGCAGTGGTACTCATCGGAGTTTTGCCCCTCACCGACGGCGGCCATGTCGATGGCGATCAGTTCGTACAGGTCACTGCGCCAGCCTGCCGCCCCGCCATGACCGACTTCCTCGTAGTTGCTGATGAGGATTTCCGTGTCCTGGGCTGGAACGGTGCCCGCTGCGCCCAGTGCTTCCAGCGCCGCGTAGAGGCAGGCCACACTCAGTTTGTCGTCCAAAAAGCGGCTGCGGATGAAACCAGCCGGGCCGGTTTCCACACGCGGGTCGATAAAGATGAAGTCGCCCACTTCTATGCCGTGAGCGCGGGTTTCAGCGGCGCTGCTGGTGCGGGTATCCAGGCGGATTTCGAGCGTGTCCTCGTTGCGGGGGGTGCTGCGGATGCTGCGGTTGACGTGGACGCTGGCGTTTTCTGGCACAATGGTGCCGCGAATGCGCTCGTCACCCCGCGTGCGGACGGTAACACCTTCCATTTCGATGCCGCCCCACATCACGCCGCCCAGGTTGGTCACCTTTAGCCGCCCGTTCTTCTTGATTTCCGTGACCAGCAGGCCCAGTGTATCCACATGGGCCGTCAGCCCCAGCGGATGGGCTGACGCCGCGCCAGGGATGTGCAGCATCAGGGCACCTTTGGTAGTACGCGCCGCCGCTGCCCCAGGGAATTTGGCCAGCAGCGGGGCAAAGGCCACCTCACACAGCGCGATGGCCGCGTCTGTGTAGCCGGTTGGGCTGGGCGTATTCAGCAGGTCAATCAGGAAGTCAACGGCTTTATCCGTCGTGATCGTTATCGAGTCAGGCACAGGGGGTTACTCCGGTTTGGTGAGTGAAATTCCCCGCTATTCTGACGCAAAATCGCGGTTGTGCCACCCCGCAAGGTACGCCCGCCCGGTGGATAACCATTCGCGGTTAAAGGCATTCACTTTCAGCGGGTTTGTCAATCGGGCTGGCGAAACACAAACCCCTTTGTAACACTGATAGGCATCGTTACCCACCACACACCGGAGGCGAGATGGCACGCATTACAATCGGATTGGAGGTAGTGCGCCAGCTACCCCAAACGCAGCACCTTACCGTCGGGGACGAACACATCGACATCATGGGGCACATGAACACGATGTACTACTGGGAATTGTTCTCGAAGGCGTCTCGCCAGTTGACCAGCCTGACCGGGGTCACAGATCGCTACGTGGCGCAGCGGCAACTTGGCGCGTTCATGCTGAAAAACGTCACCCAGTTCATTGCCGAGGTGCATCACGGCGAGACGCTGACGGTGTACACCCGGCTGATTGCCCGCAGCCACAAGCGCTACCAGTACATGCACTTTATGGTCAACGAAACCCACGACAAGCTGGCCGCCACGATGGAAGCCCTCAGCACCCATGCTGACCTGCAAGCGCGGCGCAGCGCCCCCTTCCCGGCAGATGTGGCCGCCACGATGGACACCCTGATTGCCGCCCACAACCTATTCGACTGGACGAAAGCGCCCCTTAGCGGCGTGCTGTCACCGTAGGCGGCGCGTTGCACGGGTCTGGCACCTGGAAGGCGGCGCAGTCCTGGGGCGTGAGTTGGACGATAAGCCGGTTTTGCAGCGCCCAATCAATTAGCACTGCGTCATCTTCTAAGCGCCACAACACCACCGACCCATCCGATGAGCGCGTGGCAAACTGGGTGGTTGCCCCATTGAAGACGCCCCCCGTCACCGAGGTGGTATCCGTTTGCATCCGCCGCTTGATCTCTAGCGTGTCCGTCTGCCAGATGACCGCCTCTCCGTCGTCACTGCCAGAGAGCAAATAGGCCCCATCACGGCTGGCCACCAGCGTATTCACCGCAGTGGCGTGGGCACGCAGGTCGCGCCAGTCCGTCACGGTAGATGCACCGCTAAGCTGCTGCGCGGCCAGCCCACCGTCGATATACCCGGCAATAAGCAGGTCATCCCCCGCAAACCCGACGGACGTAATCACCCGCGAGCGGTCATACTGGTGGGCGACCGTGCCCGTTTCCAGGTCAAACACCAGCAGCGTCAGTTCCCCGCTAACGGCGGCCAGCAGCGACCCCGCCGGGTTGAAGGCAAACGAGGCCGGGTCATTGCTTAGCAAGTAATTGGTCGCGCTCAGCGTGATAACGTCTTCGCCTGTTTCAGTGTCCCACACCACATGCGACCCGCCCCGCTGCCCGGCCACATCTGGCCCCAGGCTGGTCGTGCGGGAAACCGCCAAGCGCCCATCCGGGGAGAAAACGGTGGTGGTGGGGTTGATCCCCAGCGGATACGTTGCCAGCACCTCACCGCTGTTCAGGTCAACCCGCACCCGTGCATCCGTTTCAAGGTCACGGGCCAACAGGGTGCCCCCATCCGGGAACAGGGCACCGCCGCTTACACCGAGGTCGGTTTCGTTGAACACGGTCACCGTGCCGTCAGCATCAGTTTGTACGATGGCACCGTTGAAGTAGCGGTACACCAACTGCTCGTCGCTGGTCAGGGTTAGCCCGGTGATAGGCACATTTTGCACCTTCTGCCGCTGGACGACATCGCCGTTTTCCAGTTCCCACAGGCCCAGGCGGCGGTCATCGTAGGCCACCCCGGCTAACCGCTGATTGGGGCCGAGCGTGAGCGTTGTCACTGGTGACGGGGTGCCGGGCACATTTAAGCGCCGGATTTCGCCGGATTCATCGGGCAATGCGCGTAAATTCCATACAATAAGCTGCCCGGCGTCGGTGCTGAATACGGCAGTGTCATCTCGTATGAAGCCGCCCCCCGTTAACGCCTCTCTGCCGAGCAGTTGGTCGTTCACCTGGCGGGCACCGGTTTGCAGGTCTTCCCACAAGATGAAGCGCCCGTTTAATGAGGTGGTCAGCAAGCGCGACCCATCACGAGAAAAAGCCATGCTGGTAATGGCCCCCGCGTGACGGTCTTCCCGGCGCAGGAAGTTGCCCTGGGCCGCATTCCACACAATGATCTGCCCGCCCGCGTCCCCGGTGACGAATGTTGTGCCGTCTGGGTGGTAGGCAAGCTGTGTGACGCGGGTACCGTGCAACTGCAATATGCGGATGTTCTCGCCCGTTTCGATGTTCCACACCCGCACATTGGTGTCAGCCGAGGTCGATACCACCTGCGTGCCGTCCGGGCTGAAGGCCACATCCGTCACGCGGTCTTCATGCCCATTGAAGACCTGCAAGCGTGTACCCGTCGCCGCGTCCCACAAGATAACGGCGTTGTCGCTATCCCCGCTAACGAGGCGCGTGCCATCACTGCTAAAGGCGACGGTTAGCACGCGGCCACTGTGCCCGGTGAGCGTGGCCAGTGGGTTGCCCGTTTGCACGTCCCACAGGCGGATGGTGCGATCCTGGCTGGCACTGGCAATCTGCGTGCCGTCGGGGCTGAAGGCCATCTCGGCAACGGGCAGGCGGTGGGCCGTGTCGCTATCGGGCGGGGCCAAAAAGCGTTCCAACCCCGGCTGATAGGCCGCTTCCCCCAGGATACGGCTTACACGAACGGGCGGGGTGCCGCCGGTGACGACGCGATGGGCCGCAATGGCCAGCGGCAGCGCGAAGCGGTTCGGGTCGCCGTCTTCCAGCACATTTTCCGCCTCCGATGCCAGGCGGAGCGCGTCGGCGCGTTCGCGCTGGAGCTTTACATCGGCCAGAATGGCCTGCTGCGTGGACGCGCTTTCGGTGCCAGCGGCCAGCAGTGACTGCTGCGTTTCTACAGCGCGGGTGCTTTCTTGCACCTGGGTTTGGCGCACCTGGGTGCTTTGCAGAAGGCTGGCTTCGCGGGCCATGAACAATTCCCGGTTAATCCGCAGCGATTGGTACAGGAAGAACCCCACCACCGTCACGGTGAGCGTCCCGGCGATAATCAGGCCAATCGTGGCCCCGCGCAGGCGTCGTGTTTGCCGCCGGATGGCATCATATTGGGCCTGCTGTTCGGCTTCGTACTCGCGGCTGGTGGTGATGAATTCGACGTGCAGGTTGGTGGGCAGGGGCGTGCGGTTTTCGCCTTCTGCCCGGCTTAGCCACTGCTCGGCGTCGGCCAGTTCCTCGCCCATCAGCAAAAAGCCCGCCCCACGCTTGTTGTCGTTCCACTCCTGGGCGCGGTTAAGCAGGCGGGTGTGTTCGCGCAGGTAGGGGTAGTCGATTTCAATGGCGTCGATAATATTCTCGATGCCCTTTTCAAAGTTGTCTTCGTCGCGGTAGAAGTAAATCCAATTGAGCGTGCGCAGATACTTCCAGTTGGCGCGGGCGTCCATTTCATAGGGCTGGTCGTACAGTTCGCCCACCACCTCGCGGATGTTCACCTTTTCGGCAATCAGCGGGATGATGCGCTTGTTGTTGTCGCGGGCGTATTTGATTTCCTGATTGACCACGCGGCTGGTCAGCGAGTGATAAGACACAACGTTAATCATCACGTCGTTTTCGTTAATGGCCTCTTGAATTTCCTGCCACCAGTCCACACTAAACGGGATGTCGTCCCAGTCTACCCAGGGGTCATAGCCGCGCTCAACCAGCGCGTCGAACAGGCGTTGGGTGAATGCCTTGTTGCGGCGGGAATACGAAATAAAGATTTTGGCCTTCATGGGTGGGGCACGTCCCTTCGCAGTGTGATGAGTACGGCTAGCATCAACCTATTATACGCGCTGTGGTGCCCCCTTGCAGCCAGACAACTGTCCTGGGGTAGAGCTATTGCAAAGTCAAGTTTTCACATCGCGGGGACAGCGTCCCCGCACCCCTGCAAAGGGTTGGCACCCTTTGCACCCGTGCTTTCGGACGCTCTGCGTCCGAAAAGGCAAGTTTTTGTTCACGACTCAGCCCTCACCCCAACCTCTCTCCTGAACGGGCCTGTGGCCCTGGGAAAGGGGCTTAAACAGCGGCACCCGGTGCCCCCGCCCGTCGCCTGGCCGCGCAGCGGCGGTCGGGAGAGGGAATTTAGGGGTGAGGGGGCAGCAAACCCGTATTCACGCTGGCGTGCGCCTATACCCGTAGGTAAAAAGCGTCTCGCAATTGCGAAACTTGCTGTAAACTAACAGTAGCCAACCCCAATTAATGACTTGAGGAAGCGAACCGATGTCCGACTTCATCATGGAAACAAAAAACCTGCGAAAGTCCTATGGTAAGTTCGTCGCTGTAGAAGACCTGTCGCTGCGGGTGCCCGCCGGGGCCATCTACGGGTTCGTCGGCCCTAACGGGGCCGGTAAAACCACCACCATGCGGATGCTCACCACGCTCACACGCCCATCTAGCGGCGAAGCGTGGATTGCCGGTCATGCCATTGCGGAAGAGCCGCGCAGTGTGCGCCAGTCCATCGGCTATATGCCGGATAAGTTCGGCGTCTATGAGGACATGCGCGTATGGGAATACCTGGATTTCTTCGCCGCCTGCTACGACATCCCGGAAAAAGAGCGCAAAACCCTGATTGACGACCTGCTGGAACTGGTAGACCTGACCCACCGGCGCGATGACATGGTGGATAAGCTGTCAATGGGTATGAAGCAGCGCCTATCGCTGGCCCGCACCCTGGCCCACGACCCGCAGGTGCTTATTTTGGACGAGCCTGCATCGGGCCTGGACCCGCGTGCCCGTGTGGAAATCCGCGAGTTGTTCGTGGAACTGGCCAAGATGGGCAAAACGATTTTCTTCTCCACGCACATCCTGGCAGATGTGCAGGAAGTGTGTACGCATGTGGGCATCATTGAAGGCGGCCAGATGATTGCCCAGGGCAGTATGGACGAAATGCGCCAGGAATTGGCCCCGCATACCTACCTCATCGTCAAGGTGAAGGAAGTCGCAGACGTGGCGAAGGTCAAAGCACTGATGGGCGATTTACCCGCCGTCAACAGCGTGGAAGACATGGAGCCAGAGGGCGGGCGGCAGCGGGTGCGGGTGGAGTTCACGGGGGAGGAAGACGAGGCCGTTGCCCTGCGCCGTAAGCTGTTCGCCGCCGAAGACATCAGCATCGTGGACATTACCGAAGAAACCCGCGATCTCGAATCCATCTTCATGAACATCACTAAGGGCCTGGTGACGTAGCGCTCTTTGCGGCACACATTGGGGGGGTGCGCCAAACCCCTACCATTGCTTCTTGGTACAGGCAGCCATTACAATGTTGTAAACTCTCACTTGATGTTACCCAACATTGTAAGGACGTAAAAGCGCATGACACAACCCAAACGCTCCCTGTTAGAGCGCATTGACGCAGGCCAGCCCGTTGTTCACGGTGGCGGCTATCTGTTCGAGATGGAACGCCGGGGCTACTTGCAGGCCGGGGCCTTCGTGCCGGAGGTCGTGCTGGAACACCCGGAAGTGGTGCAGCAGCTCACCACCGAGTTTTTGCGGGCTGGCAGTGACGTGGCGCTGGCCTTCACCTACTATGGCCACCGCGAAAAGCTGCGCCTCATCGGCAAGGAAGACCTGCTGGAACCGCTCAACCGCGAGGCGATTCGCATCGCCAAAGCCGCCGCCCAGGGCACCGACGCGCTGATTGCGGGCAACATCTGCAACACCAATATCTACGACCCCGCCGACGACACCACCCCCGCCGAAGTCCGTGCGATTTTCACCGAGCAGGTGGGCTGGGCGCTGGATGAAGGCGTGGACTACATCGTGGGCGAGACGTTCGCGTATTTGGGTGAGGCGCAGATTGCGCGTGAGGTGTGTGCCGAGTTCGGCGTGCCGCTGGTACTGACGCTGGCCGTCCATCGCGGGGGTATGCTGCGTGACGAACCCGACGTGGCGAAGGCGTGCAGCGTGCTGCGCGAGGCCGGTGCAGATATTGTCGGTCTTAACTGCCATCGCGGCCCGGCAACCCTGCTGCCCCTGGTTGAGCAGATCACGAACGTGGTCAAGGACGGGCGCGTGGCGGCCTTCCCGGTGGCCTACCGCACCACGCCGGATCAACCCACGTTTAGCAGCATCGTGGACGAGGACTTCTGCTGCCCGCACGACCTGCCCAACGACCGCGCCTTCCCCACTGCCCTGGACCCGTTCACCTGCACGCGCTACGAAATGGGCGACTTCGCCCGCAAGGCCGTTGCGGCGGGTGCCCTGTACGTGGGCGGCTGCTGTGGCACCGGGCCGCATCACATTCGCGCTATGGCGGAGGCATTGGGCCGCCAGCCGGAGGCCAGCCGCTACAGCCCGGATATGTCCAAGCATTTTGCCCTGGGCAACGACCCGCGCCTGAAGCAGCACAACAAGGACTTCACGAGCGACTTCTAGCCCGCTGCAATCCCCGCCGGGGGTGTATTTCAATGTGCTGGCAGAAACGGTTGCCCTCACCCCAAACCCCTCTTCCAGCGCAGTGTTCGGGAGAAGGGGCTGGGGGATGAGGGCAAAACAGCAGGGAAATCAATTGACCAACAGCAGCCTGTGTTTGGCAATCACAACATCGTCGTCGCACAGATGTTTGAGGGGTAACCCAAAGCAGGGGCGCGGACGTGCATCCGTGCCCCTGGTTGATTGTCGATGCTGTAGCGCCTGCGTTAGCGCATCGGGCGCAGCGCGAAGCTGTAGTTGCGCCGCTTGATGTGACGGGCTGTAGTGGCGTTTTCCCGGTAGTCCGGGTTGTACCACACAATCGCCACACCATATCCCAGCGTCCCGTCGGCTTCCTCATCCAGATAGTTCGGAATCACATTGTGAACGCGGAAGCCCTTGTGCAACTGCTTGGATAGGTTTGTGTCGAACCGCAGACCGGCCTGCACCTGCCGCACATATTCACCTGCTGTGAGGTACGGTGCGGTTTCATAGTCCACGATGGCGCTGCCCGCGACCATGCCGCGCAAATTCAACTGGCGCAGCACATCAAACCGTGCATCCATCAACTTGCTCCCCACGCCGCGACCGCGATAGTCAGGATGTACGCAGGACTCAACGCCATACATCCAATTGCCGTCGGGCTTGTGGGTAGTCAGTCAACCGTAGTCGGTTGTGGTCGTCCAGGGTTCAAGGAAGGGTTGGGCCGGGTCGAAGTCAATCTGCATGGAAACTGTAAGGCCGATGACCTTCTCGGTTGCCACGTCAATCGCAACGAACTGACCTTCGGGGAAGATGGCGATGTTGCTAAGGGCCTTCTCTGCGGTGATGGTGTCGTCCCACTCGTGAGGGTCGCACTGGTACGCCTCGGCTTGAAGCTGCTCAATGCCGCTGGCGTGTTTGGCACGGGTCGGAACGACGATGATACTGGCAGGCTCGCTATCTTGTTTCCGGTTGCGCTTCATAACATTACGGCGATTCTCGCCTTACTCCTATGGGTTTGGATACCTGTGGTATGGTGCATTTTTCGTGCATATCATCCGCACGCAGGAACGCCCCCAACTGCCGCACGAGTGATTTACTCGTACATTGTGTTGAGAACAGAATACCACAGGTTGTCAAGTAGCGCGCAACGTTAAAATTTAACAGATAATTGCCCCAGATTTTTGGATGCCTACGCTACTCTGTCTCAATTTCCTTCACCCGCCCCACCTGGCCGTCCGCTAACCGCACTTTGATGCCGTGCGGGTGGTTGGGCGATTTCGTCAGGATGTCTTTCACGACGCCCTGCGTCAACTTGCCTGTGCGCTGGTCGGCCTTCAGCACAATAGATACCGTCATGCCGGGTTTGATGTCACTGCGGTTGCGCCCGTCGGCCATGATATTGCCCTTTGTGGTTGCGGTTTGAGCGGGGCGCGACACCTGCCGCCCCCCATCAACGCTATTATACAACTGCCGAGGTCGGCAGTTGGTACGTTACGCCCGTCATCTCTTCGCTTAGTTCCCAAAAGCGGCGGCTGAGGTCGGCGTCGTAGGCTTCTTTGTTCGCTTTGGCCTCTGATGGGTAGCCGCGTGAGTGGAACCAGCGCGGCCCATAGAACGCGCCGCCCTTTGCGTCTGTGGCCGCTGCCGCGTACAGTATCGGCAGCACGCCCATCTCCGCTGAGTGCCCAACCACTGGCCCCATGATGGCGTATAGTATATTTTCGGTGTTTTGTGTGCCAGACTGCTGCACGCTGTTCGTTTGCAGGTTGCCAACCACCAGCCCCGGGTGCCCGGTGTTGGCGATGGCATCCACGCCCGCGGCGTTGAAGCGCTTGTCGAGTTCAAAGGCCCAGATAGCGTTAGCCAGCTTGCTCTGCATGTAGGCCTGCCAGCGGTCGTATTCCTTTTCACCGTTGATGTCATCCAGGTTGATGTGGCCAAAGAAGTTGGCGGTGCTGGTCACAGACGTGACCCGTGCCCCCGGCGTGGCGGTGATGAGGTCCAGCAGCCAGCCCGTGAGCGCGAAGTGCCCAAAGTGATTCACGCCGATTTGCTTCTCAAAGCCGTCTACCGTCTCTCCGCGTGGCACTGCCATAATGCCCGCGTTGTTAATGAGGATGTCCAGGCGGTCAAACCTAGCTTTGAAAGCGTCCACGAACTCGCGCACGGAATCCATCTTGCCCAGGTCCAGGGGCATCAGCTCCAGGGTGGCGTTCGGATGCTGCTTGAGCGCGTCCTGACGGGCGGCCTCACCTTTTTCCACGTTGCGTACTGCCATGACGACATGGGCACCCTTCGCCCCCAGCTTCGCGGACATCTCCGCGCCCAGTTCACCGTTAGCCCCGGTGATGATGGCGACTTTGCCGCTCAAATCAGGGATGTTGTTGGCTGTCCAATTGCTCATGTTACTCTGCCTCCTCCGGCTTGTGATTGACGAAGCGTTTTGTTCAACGGCTCCACCTACTTATAGGACAGGCCAGGGGCAATGGTGTCAAGCATTGGTGCACAATCTAACGTAAGTTTAACGCACCAGCTTCGCCGTCATCGCCGCGTGACTGTCCAGGTATTTCAGCCAGCCGCGCACCGTCAGCGGGCCAAAGCTGTTATGTTCGATTTTGTCACTGTAGTCGGTGTTTTCCAGCGCCGTGACCAGATCGAGGGTTTGCTGGCGCGTCTGCTCAAACTCGGCGGGGAGCTGCTCAAAGGCGATGTCCTGTGCGGGGCGGTAGCCGTCGTACTCATCGCGGATGAGGTCTTCTCCGAGGGCGACTTTGAGGCGTCGCTGGCCCCACCGCTCAATGCCAATGAGGTGCAGCGCGAACTCCCGGCTGCGCGGCGTATCAGAGGCGTTGGCGATGCGCTGCTGCACCGTCGTGCCCGATGTGCGGAGGTCGTCTGCGAGGGTAGTGAGGGCTTTGTTGCGGGCAGGCAGTTCAAAGAACAGGTTGGCGGCAAGGTTCATGATTGGCAGCATGGTGTTTCCTTTTGTGTGAGCGGTTGAATACGCTCGACAGATACCGTCAACACTTGAGCGCTATCTGAAAAAATGCCTTATGCTGGCTTAGAAATCGACTGCTGGCTTGCCTATTGCCCACCTATGCGGTGATGCGGCGCGTGGGCAGGCCGTTGACTTCCTGCTCCACAATAATCCGCAGGTGGCGGGGCAGCACCGGCTTAAGCAGGACGCTATTGATGTGATAGCGGGAGATGCGGTGCTTCTTGGCGTTGTCATGGCCGCTAATCACAATAATGCGCGTGTTAGCGAACGGCTCGTTGTTGTTTAGCCACTGAATAATCTGCGTGCCGCTACCGTCGGGCAGGCCGAGGTCGGTCACCACTGCCGCTGGGGTGCTGTCGTTGAGATAGTCGAAGGCTTGCGCGGCATTGTGAGCAACCACCACGTCATAGCCTGCGCGGCGCAAGTACACCGCATAAAGCTCGTTCAGGTCAGCGTCGTCTTCGATCAGCAAAACCGTATTGTTCGTCATCACAGCCCATCTCCCGTAACCATCTAACTATGTCCTCAATGTAGACAGTTGCAGCAGCAGTGTCAACGCGGATGGGTGTTTTTTACCAGCTTCAGCCGTGAAGGGGCATTTTGTAGGCAAATTTACACGTTTTTCACAGCAGGGGCCTGTTAACTGTGGGACGACACGCTGGCCGTCCCCTGAAGGTCGTCGGTGGTGTAGAGGGCTGCATGTGCCGGTGCGCCCGTCAGCAGACCCTACCCAATCACCGCCTGAAAGATCAACATGGCCACAACGGATGTCACCATGGATACATACGCCGTGCGCCGGGTCACGTCTTCCAGCGCTTCGGGCATCAGTTCGGTGAACACCATCCAGAACATAGCGCCCGCGGCCAGCCCCAACCCAACCGGCAGGAACGGCTCAAACAGCAGCACGAACAAAAACGCGGGTACCGCCATCACCGGCTGCGGCAAACTGGAGAAGATGCTCCAGCCAGCCGCCCGCCACACCGGCGACCCACGCGGAATCATCACCAGGCTAATCGCCAGCCCCTCCGGGATGTTATGCACCGCAATGGCTGTGTTAATCAGCGTGCCAAACGCCTCGCCACCGCCCCAGGCCACCCCCACGCCGATGCCCTCGGCAAATGAGTGAATGGTCATCACGCCCAGGATGAGCAGCACTTTGAGCGCGTCGGCCTGTTCTAAATCGCCCAGTTCAAGCTCGTTTTCGCGGCCTTCCAGCAGCTTACGCGCCCCATAAATCAGCGCCAGCCCCAGCACAACGCCCACCAACAGGCGCGGCACACTGTAGCTGGCCCCTTCCCACACCAGCCCGATGCTGGCCCCTAACATCAGCCCGGCGGCAACCGAGTTGCCAATGCCCAGCCAACGGTCGCTAATGTCTTTTACGAACAGAAAAGGCAGTGCGCCCAGCCCCGTAAACACCGCCGTCATTGACGCGGCAAACAGAACCGTCCACACACTGATGCCTTCACTCATATTGCTTTCCTTTGTGATTGATTTCACTTGAACAACCCCAAGGTTATCACAGAATTAACCAGAGTAAAATCATAAATTGATAAACGCGGAAAAGTATCTAATACACCGGTGTGACATTGACAAGCGGGCCGGATGCGACCTTGCGTTGGTCAGCATTTGGGCTATGGTTTGCCAGATGCAACAACACGAGACACCTTACACTTTATGGAAACGACACTCACGCGGCGGCGCTGGCTGGCCCCCCTGATTCTGTTCGGGTTGGCGCTGCTGCTGCTGGAACCCGCCGTCCTGCCGGATAACCCGCGTCACGCGCTGGCTGGCAACGACTTCACCGGGAACTTTTACCCGCTGTACAGCTTCACCTCACAGCAAATCGCTGCGGGCAATTTACCCCTGTGGAACCCGCGCCAGTTCGCCGGGTTCCCGGTGGCGGGCAACCCGCAGGCTGCGATTTTCTATCCGGGGACGTGGCTGCTGTGGGGCATGACCGCCGGGCTGGATGTATCTGTGCCCAGGGCGATAGGCGTGCTGGTGATGCTGCACGTCTTCCTGGCGGCGTGGGGCATGTACGTGCTGGCGCGGGCGTTTGGCATCACCGCTGTGGGCGCACTGGCGGCAGCGGTCATCTACAGCATGAGCGGCTGGGCCGGGTCGCGGGTGTATGCGGGCCACTACACCATCCTGACGGTGTTCGCCTGGATTCCGTTTGCGCTGGCGGGCTATCACATCGCGTTGGGGCAGCGCACATGGGCATCCCTGCTGGCACCTACCGTATTTTTGGGGCTGGCGGCGCTGGCCGGGCACCCGCAGATGGTCCTCTACG
The DNA here is from genome assembly GCA_034437575.1 of Anaerolineae bacterium. Classification (GTDB taxonomy): domain Bacteria; phylum Chloroflexota; class Anaerolineae; order Aggregatilineales; family Phototrophicaceae; genus DAOTTY01. The sequence goes on from DAOTTY010000334.1 coordinate 18,113, forward strand.
CCGCGCTCGGACTGGGGGCGCTGTGGCTGTATCATACGCTGACGGCAGAGGACATGCTGCCAGCGGCCCGCGCCGGGTTGTGGCGGCTGGCGGTGGTTGGCATGGGCGGGATTGTGTTGGGGTTGGCGCTGCTGCTGCCCACTGCCGAACTCGTTAGCCAAACGGCGCGAACGGACACCACCCTCGCCTTTGTCGATACGTTTCGGCTGCCTGCCGCCCAGCTTGCCACCCTGGCACTGCCCTTTTTATATGGCAACCCGGAAGCCGTTCACATCCGCTATTGGGGCGCAGACTTCTTCGAGGAAACAACCGCCTATGCCGGGCTGCTGGCGCTGGTGGCGCTGCCGCTGGTGCTGCGCCTGGGTGACCGCCGGGTGTGGCTGTGGGCTGGATTGGCCGGGTTGGGGTTGGGGCTGGCCCTGGGCGCGGATGGCGTGCTGTTCGCGCTGCTGGTGCGCTGGGTGCCGGGGTTCAGTTTGTTCAGGGCACCGGGGCGGTTTTTGTACTTTGTGACGCTGGGCCTGGCGGGTGTGACCGGGCTGCTGCTGACGCACTTGCAAGCGGCCACGCCTGACGAGCGCCGCACCACCCTGGCCCCGGCACTGCGGGCGCTGCCGTACATTGGAGCAGCACTGCTGGCCGGGAGCGTGTTCTTTAGTGGGTGGTATGCCAGCGCCAGCCACGTTGAGCCGATGCCGATCCGGGCCACGCAGATAGCCGGGGTGCTGGGCTACGCCGCTGTGATGACCTTTGCGACGTGGGGCGTGCTGCACCTGCTGGCGGGGGAAAAGCGCTTCAATACAGGGTTGCTGCTGGCGCTGGCGCTCATCACCTGGGATGTGTGGCGGGTGGCGCTGCCCGTGATTACCACGTCGGATGTGAATGACGCCAACATCTGGCAGGGGGGAGCGGTCACGGTGCCGCCAGATGAAACGAACGCCCGTGTGGTAGCCTTCGCTAACCCCGACGACTACTACACCAACCCGGTGAACATCGCCAGCACGACGGGCCACCAGCACCTCAAGGGTTATGATCCGCTGGAGATTAGCCGGTATGCCGCGCTGGAAGCCGCCGCCGCCCACAACCCGAACCATCCGCTGTACCGGCTGATGGGCCTGCGCTACGTGTTTAGCTGGGAACCCCGCGCCGACGCGGGCTGGGAACTCATCGGCGTGAATAACGATGCGGCCTACTACGAAAACCCTGACCCGTTCCCGCGAGCGTGGGTGACGACCGACGCGCTGCTAGAACCCGACCTGGACGCGGCGCTGGAGCGCATGGCCAGCAGTGAAATTGACCTGCGAGGCACAGCGGTGCTGCACGCGCCGCTGGACTGCGCCACAGGTGGTGAGGCGTCCGCACGCATTACGGACTACCAGCCGAACACGGTTACGATTGAGACGGCGGGCGACGGCGGCGTGCTGGTGCTGAGCGACCAGTATTACCCTGGCTGGCAGGCCACCGTTGATGGTGACCCGGTGTTGATACACCGGGCGTACACGACCCTGCGGGCGGTGTGCGTCCCGGCGGGTGAGCGCACCGTGACGTTTCGCTACCGCCCGCTGTCGGTGCGGGTGGGGGCGGCGGTCAGTGGGGTAGGGTGGCTGCTGGTGGGGGCGGCGGCGGTGTGGATGCGCCGCCGCCCGTAGGCTTTGTTAGGTAGGTGTAGGCGCACGACAGCGGGGACACGGGTTTTCTGCCCCCTCACCCCTAAATTCCCTCGCCCACACGGGGACTTTAGCGAACCGTCTTGGCTCCCTTTCTCCTCACTGTGGGGAGGTAACGACTCAGGTACTCGGCTGAATTCCCCCATCCTCTGGCCCCTTACCCCCAAAATGAGGGAAGGGGAACACCGCCGAAGGCGGCACAGACCCCTCCCTCCCGCCGCGTAGCGGCGACAGTGGGGGAGGGGTGGCGCTTTAGCGCCGGGGTGGGGGGCAAGCTGAGTCGTTACGTGGGAGAAAGGGCAGGGGCAAAATGGGGCATCCACGCTATTTTATGGTCGTACTGTCAGGTAAGGGATGCTGGTATTTTCACGCTTCCTGACGGCTTTACCGGCAAAGCGCACAGGCCCACGATAGGAACCCGATAAGTAAACGCTGGCGAAGTGAGCAACAGTTCAGGCGTCCGTGATGGGCACCTCCCGCTCACGGACGAGGTAAATTGCCGGGATAGAGAGCAGCGTTACTGCGCCCTTCACCAGCACATTCGCCACAAAAATACTGACCATCACGCCGACGGGCACAATCCCGGCGAAAGCGATGGCCACGAAAATGGCGCTGTCTACGGGCACGCTGAGCGCATTGCTAAACAGCACGCGCCCCCATTGGTAGCGCTGGCCCATCCGGTTGACCCAGGCGCGATACGCTTCGGTGTCGATGTTTTCAGAGATGACTTCCGCGATAATCGACGCGAACACAATCCGCAGCAGGCCCTGCGCGGCAAACACGCCCGCGAATTCGGCCTGTTCGCCCACAGTTAAATCTGGCGGCAGGGTGCCCACAAGGTAGAACAGCCCGGCCATAAGCAGGTTCAACCCGGCGGCGGCGAAGATCAGCGTGCGGGCGATGACGATGCCGCCCACTTTGTGAACCATATCGCGCAGGGTGAAGGTGAAGGGGTAAATCAGGGTGCCGCCGTCGATGCTCAGGCCCGCGATTAGCAAAATCCGCAAGCTGGCGACATCAGCAAAAATTTGCGCGGCAACATAAGCCACGCTGACGATGACAATCGTCTGGAGGGTACGGGTGGTCATGCAGTTGTCCTTTGTTTTGTTAAGGCTGGTGCTGCGACAGCCATAGGCAAAAACGGAGCGGCTGGTGTGCCCCTCCG
>DAOTTY010000335.1:0-8477 GCA_034437575.1 Anaerolineae bacterium
CACAGCGCAGCAGCCCATCGGCACCTACCCGTATATGTCCCCGGAGCAGGTAAACGCCGATCCCATTGACCGGCGCACCGACCTGTACGCAATGGGCATTATTTTATACGAGTTGAGTGTGGGGCGGCTGCCCTTCAACCCCAAGTCAATTGCCGAAGCCGCCCGGATGCACATGCGTGAGCCGCTGCCGCTGCCGTCGGAGTTTGTGCGGGGCTTTCCTGAACCGCTGGAAACCATCATTGTTAAATGCCTGGAAAAAGACCCCCACGACCGCTATCAATCGGCTGAAGAGATCATCACGGACCTGACGGCCTTCATCAAAATGGGGAAACAGCCTCAGTCCAAGCTGCCCGAAATTGCGCTGCCCACCGAAAAGCTGATGATTACACCGCCCGTTCCTTCGGAACCAGAGCCGAAAGCGCCGCCAGAGCCAGCCCAACCGAAAACCGATCAACCCGCTGCCACGCCGGATGAGATGCGCTTTGCGCCCAAAGAGCCAACGCCCAACAGTGAGGCAAAACCGCGCCCGCCATCGTCGCGGGTTCGTATAACGCCAGACCGCGACCGTGTGCCCACGCCGCAGGAAGAAATGCCTATAGAGGAACTGCCAACGGATATTCAGGGGGAGGCTGAGCCGCCCGCCAGTGACGCCCCCCGCGACGATGGCGACACGTATGCGGAACCTGGGCGGTACGATGATGATGACGGAGGCAAAGGTTTCATCACCGAAATTGAAACCGAGCCGATGAAGAGCAACATCGCGCCGGAGATTCCGCTGCACATCCCAGCAGCGACCCGTACAGACACCGAAAACGACTTCGACTGCCTTGCAGTGTATGGCGCTGAGGGCAGCTTCATTGTCACGCTAGACCCCAACAACGCTGTGTTTAACATCGGGCGCGAGCAAACTGATGACGTTTACCTGCCCAGCCAGAACGTCTCCCGCGATCATGCTGTGCTGGAACGCAAGCCCAACGGCTTTTATTACCTGGTGGACGACAACTCCACCAATGGCACATTTGTGGGCGAGCGCCGCCTGAACGCGAACAAGCCCGTGATCTTGTATGAGGGGGTGACGGTTCGCATTGGGCCGTACTGGCTCAAGTTTTTGCCGCGCATCATTGATAACCGCCCCGCCCCAGCCCTGCCGTACAACGAGGAATACGCCACCGATGCGGGGTACACACCGCAAGAACCTGACGGCGAACCAACGCAACTGCTGGGCATTGTCCCTAGCAATGCCATGCCCAAAGTTGAGCCGCCCAAGCTGACCCCGGAGCAGGTCGTTCATGATCGCCTGGTGATTTACCACAAAAATCACGCGCCGCAGGTAGTGGCACTGGTCGAAGATGTTTATATGGTGGGCCGCAACGACATAAACGACATCCAGCTAGACACACCGGGGGTGTCGCGGCGGCACGCGGCTGTTACTCGTGGGGGCGAGTTCTACTACATCCGTGATATGGGGGCTTTGAACGGGGTTTGGTTCGACCAGGAACGCCTGGAAGCAGACAAACCCTACCGCCTGAACGCCAGCCGCGTGATTCGCATTGGCGACTTCTGGCTTACGTTTGAGGCAGGGCGCACCATTGGCAGCATCACCCGCTCTACAGGTGGCGGCATCATCTCAGACCTGGCGGCACGGGGCCTATCGAGTGCGGCGGCATCTCGTGATGACGAGCGTAACGACACCATAGACACGGTCCTAATGCCGCGCCCGCTGGACGAAGCACCACCGAAGCTGTCTATCCCGCCGTTGAGTGATGAGCTTCGGGCCAGTGACCGCCTTATATTCCTCAGTGAAGAGTTCCCGATTCAGGTAGAAAAGTTGAATAAAGAGGTGCTGACCATCGGGCGTGCTTCCAACCAGGACATTCGCCTGCGCGGGCGGCGCATCTCGCGGGAGCATTTGGTGATAGAACTGCGGAACGACGGCAACATCTACCTGACGGATAGCGACAGCCGCAACGGGACGTGGGTAGGCGATACGCTGCTGGTGCCGCAAACGCAGGTGTTGTGGCGCAAGCACGAAACGATCCGCATTGCCAACTATTGGGTGCGCTTTGAGCGTGGGACGGGGGTGCTAAACCCGTTTGCGTGGGCGCTGCAAGACCCGCGTGGGCTGGTGGGGCAAACGCTGGGCACCTATCGCATTGACCGCTACATCGGTGTGAGTTCGCTGTCATCGGTGTATAAGGCGACGGATGTGCGCCTGGAGCGTGACGTAGGGTTGAAAATCCTGCTGCCAGAACGCGCTGCGGAGCCGTCTGCACGGCAGGCATTTTTAGAAGAAGCGCGGGTGCTTAGCCGCCTGGAACACCCCAACCTCGTGTCTGTAATGTCTTACAACACCATCAGCAATGAGTACTTCATGGTGATGGAGTTGGTAACCGGGGGCACCCTGCGAAGTGTGCTGCTGCGCCTGAGCGACCAGGGCAAGATGATGGAGCTTGAAGACGCCATCGACATGGTGATTCAGCTTGCCAACGGGCTGCACTACGCGCACCAGCAGGGCCTCATCCACCGGGATATTAAGCCAGAAAGTGTGACGCTGAAGGCCGAAGGCGTTGTCGGGCCTATCCAACGCTATACCCCCGTCCTGACGGACTTCACTGTGGCCCGCACCACCCTCATCGAAGACATCCACGAAATGGACGGGACGCAGAACACCTACCCGTACCTGTCGCCAGAAGCGTGCCGGGGCGACCGTATCGACATTCGGGCGGACATTTACGAACTGGGCACCACCTTCTATGAAATGCTCACCGGGCGGCCCCCCTTCCAGCCGCGTTCGATTACCGAAGCGGTGCGAATGCACACCCGCGAGCCTGTCATCAGGCCATCAGAGTTCCGGCCAGACATCCCGGCTGAAATCGAAGCGGTAATCATGCGCTCCCTGGCCAAGCAGCCCGCTGACCGCTACCAAACGGCGATTGATATGGCGCGGGCGCTGCAACGCGCAACAGCCATCGCCAGCCAGGAAGGCGCTTCGATTGGCACGGGCGAGTTTATCACCGGCACGTTCATGAGCAGCGTCGCCCGCGAAGAAGACGCCACCGTCGTGATGGAAAAGGCGCTGCCCGCCGAGATGCCGCTGCTCACTGACCCGCCGCAGCCAGAAGGAGAGGTGCTGTACGACCGGCTGGCCTTCTACAGCGAGGAAGCGCCCACAGTGGTGATAGATGTCACCAGCCCGGTGATGACAGTAGGGCGGGGTGACGACCAGAATGTGGTGCTGCCGGGTGATGCCGTCTCCCGACGCCATGCCCGCATTGAGCGCAGCAACGACGGCACCTTCCGCATCAAAGATATTGGCAGCGCCAACGGCACATACCTGGGCAACTACAAACTTGTAGAAGACGTGATCGAAATTTGGGAAGCCGACGAGACGGTGCGCCTGGGGAATTACTGGGTTCGCATCGAAACGCGGGAGCAGCTCGAAGCGGATAAGCTGGCGGCAGCCCGCCGCGCCGCCGCCCTCACCCCGGCCACCGACAAAGACGATTACCAAACAGACATTGGTGCGCCCGTCCAGCGTAAGCGCCCGGAACACGACAAAATCGGCGTTGAAGTCAGTGCCAGTGTTATCAATGTGGTGGCCGGGTCCACAGCGGCCATGTCAATTGAGGTAGCCAACCAGAACGACTTCGTGGAGACGTTCGAGGTGGAGATATTCGGCCTGCCGCCGGAGTGGATTACACAATCTGCGGATGAAATTGACCTGATGCCGTTTAACCGGCAAACCACATCGGTCACATTCCACCCGCCGCTGGCCAGCCGCAGTGCCGCAGGCGAACACGCCTTTGAAATCCGGGTGCGGGCCAAAGCCAAGCAGATTAACGCAGTGTTTGTGCAGTGTGTGCTGGTGATTGAGCCTTACCACAGCTTCAACACAGAAATCTACCCGGAGCGGATTCGCAACCGGGGCCGGGTAGAACTGACAATTCGCAATACAGGCAACACCTACGACACCTACAACATCCAAACCCGTGACCGCGAAGGCGATGTGAACTTTAGCATTGAAGGCGGTGTGCAGTACGCTATCCCGCCAGGCCGCACAGAAAATATCACGGTACGGGTAGCACCACGCAGGCGTCCGCTGTTTGGGGCAGCTCGCTCAATGCCGTTCGATGTGGTGGTGCAGCCTGTTGATGACGTGGCGGGCGGTCCCCAAACCCGCAGCGGCGAACTGGCGGTCACGTCGCGCTTTGCCGTGTGGATGGTGGTGCTGCCGCTGGTGCTGCTGCTGCTGTGCGGTTTGATCTTCGCGGGGGTATTCGCCTTCCAGCGGCGCAGTGTGTTTATTGCCGCAGCGACGGCCACCCCGGTTGCCGCAACCCAGGCGGTGCTGCAAGTCACTGAGACGACGATTGCCATCCTGGAGCGGGACGATGACAACGACCGCCTGACCAACCTGCAAGAGCGTGAGTTGGGCACCGAGGCTGATAATGCGGATACCGACGGCGACGGCCTGACCGACGGCGAAGAAGTGCTAAGCTGGAGCACCGACCCGCTCAACCGGGACACCGACGGCGATAACTGCACCGACGGCGAAGAGGTAGACAACGGCACCAGCCCGCTGCAACCGGATACGGACGGCGACGGAATCGGGGACTGTGAAGACCCCTTCCCCAATATGCAGGCCACCCCCACCCCCACCCCACGCCCCACTATCGACCCATCCAACACCTCGGCACAGTGCCCCGGCTCGCCGCCGTCGCGCTTGAGTGCGGGCACACGGGCGTTTATCACCGCTAACCCGGATTTGGCGAACCGCCTGCGCGAAGAACCCAACACCTCAGCGACGATTTTGGGGTTCATCCCCGCCGGGCAGGGCATCGTCATTCTGGATGGGCCGGTGTGTGATGACACGGACTTCATCTTGTGGTGGCAGGTGGACTACAACGGCGTGCAGGGCTGGACGGCAGAGGGTGAAGGCGAAGACTACTACATCGAACCGGCAGACGGGGGCACTTCTGACACGGGAGATGGTGACAGCGCCAGCGAACGCGGCAGCAACGACGGCAAAAGTTCCAGAACGGTGACGGATCGCGGGGGTGAGAGCTTTATTGACCGGGTGACCCTTGCCAACGAATTGCCATCTGTGGGCAGCGTTTCGTTTACACGGGCAGACATGGGCCTGCAAATGTACACCAACATCACCGCTGACGAGTGGGATACCGTAATGGAACGTGCCGCCCCGCTGGGGATGGGCTGGATCAAGATGCAGGCCAACTGGCGCTACCTGCAAGCGGACTCCCCCAATCAATCGACGCAGCAGCTTGAGGAATTTTACTCGCACATCCGCACGGCAGATGCCGCCGGGTACAACGTGATGCTCAGCTTTGCCAAAGCACCAGACTGGGCACGCAGCAGCACGTCAGAAGCTGGCCCGCCAGACGACCCCGAAGACCTGGCCCGCTTCATTGAGCAGATGTTGGCCGCCGCCGGTGGCAGCGTAGACGCCATCGAAGTGTGGAATGAGCCGAACCTCATCCGTGAGTGGACGGGGGAATACGAAATGACGGGCGGCGACTATATGCGGCTGTTCGATGCGTCGTACAACCGCATTCGGGCGTACTCACCAGATATTGTGGTGATTAGTGCCGGGTTGGCACCCACACTGGATAGTGATGGCTCGCGTGATGACCGCGAGTTTTTGCGGGAGATGTACGAGAACGGGCTGGGGGGGTACAGCAATGTGGCAGTGGGCGTGCATCCGTATGGGTGGGGCAACGCGCCGGATGTGGTGTGCTGTGCGACGGACGACTCACGCGGCTGGGATCAGGACCCGCGCTTTTTCTTCCTGGATACGCTGGTAGACTATCGCAACATTATGCTGCGCTATGGCGACAGTGACGCGGAGTTGTGGGTAACGGAGTTCGGCTGGACGACGTGGCGCGACCTGAACGGAACGCCGCCCGAAGCGTGGATGGCGCTTATCACGCCGCAGGAGCAGGCGCAGTACATCGCACGGGCGTTTGAGGTGGGGCAGTCGCTGGATTATGTGGGGCCGATGATGCTGTGGAACTTCAATTTTGCTAACACCAGCACGGTCACCACTGGCAACGAGATTGCAGGCTTTAGCCTGGTCGTGGACGACGGCAGCAGTTTGCAGTCGCGCAGTGTGTTTGAGCAGTTGCAAGCGTTGTTGCAGTGACCTCATCGCCCAGCCCAGTTGCATGTAGGGGCGAGATTTAGTCTGCTACTCTGTGCGGAGGCCCAGATAGTCCACCGAGGCGGCACCCTCCGCATTGTAAACCTCAATCACGTACTCCAACTGCACCAGGTTCAGCGTTTGCGCGTTGTAACTGGGGCCGAGCGCACCGCCATCACTTTCATTTAGATAGGTCGCGTTGAGTGCATCCTGCACGACCTGGCGCACATCCACTGTGACGGCAGTATCGGCGTCAAGGGCGTTTGCCTGGGGGACAACCCGCGTCATGTAGTGAAAGGCATCGTCGGACTCGAAGTTGCGGATGCGGCAAAGGGGATCAAAGTTGCACTCGTGGGACAGCACAATATCCACGACAAGGCGCTTAGGGGCATCGTCACTGTTAAACCACATATTGACGGCAAACATCAGCCAGCTATCGTCATCGGTGAGCAGGTTGTGGGTGTCTATCGTGTGCTGGATGTCTAGCGTGATTGGGGTATCACCGCGGGTGACATTGACGGGCGGCGGCACCCGCCAGGGGATAGGTGCCCCGCACAACGACCCTGGCCACGCCGTCCCCTGGATGTAACGAGCCAACGCCCAGCGGCTTTGCCCATCGCGGGCATAGAGGTAACCGCTTCGCTGGTTCGTCACAAAGCGGAACGCCTCGATACGGCGGTCAGTGGCGCGGCCTGTGGCATCCTGAAATGACCCGGCTTCGATGCCCCAGGCACCACTGCCCCAGGGAGCGCCCGTCACACAAGTAGACTCACCCTGCGTGTCTGCGTTGAGCAGGGCAAAATCAGGGATGATATTCCAGGTGGGGGGTGGGGCTGTCATCAATGCACCTTCAAAAATAGCGACTTCATAGGTGGTTGTGGTGGGGTTCAGTAGGGTGACTGTGTGGCGTTGAGCCTGGCCAATGGTAGGCAACCCCAGGGTGAGCGTGAGCAAACACAGCGCTGCAATAGCCTTCAGCATAAAGGGCACCTCGTCCGGTTGATAGCACCAACAGAGATTATACAGCCTGGCATTCCAGTACAAGGCCGTCGTTACGCTCGCCGCCCTGAATGGCGGCTCCGATTAAAAGGGAAAGAGGTGAGGTAAGCAAGGAAGAGAGAGAGAAAGCGCCATCTACTGCATCTCGTTTACGGCATCCTCAAATCTGGGCAGCCCTTTGCCACAGCACAGCTAAAAATCTTACACAACGCTAACGGACTCGCGTCCGATTGATGTGTTAAATTAACTATAGCTTGCTACCCAAATAGACAATACACCAATAGGAAGGACCCTCACTATGAAATATGCTCTGTGGATCGTGCAGGTACTGCTCGGTTTGGTATTCATCGCCTCCGGCACAATGAAGGCCATCACGCCGTATGACACACTCATCACCAACCCAAATATGAGTTGGGCTGTCCTGTTCCCGGCATGGATTATTATTACTATTGGTGTGTTAGAAGTGTTAGGCGGTCTAGGTCTGATTCTGCCCTCCGTAACGCGCATCGCCCCGTTCCTCACGGGTTGGGCTGGCGTGGGCCTCGCCCTAACGATGGTGGGGGCCATCATCACGCACATTGTGGATGCCAGCTATCAGGGCATCATCGCCAATGTGATTTTAGGTGGGCTGGCAGCGTTTGTGGCCTGGGGACGCCTAAGCGCCCGTCCTATTCCATCGCGTGGCACAAAAGAGGACGCACAAACCCCCGCAACGGTTTAACTCAATACAGCAGCGTCAACGGCAGGGCTGGGCCGGGGTTGATGGCGTAATCACCGCGAAGGGCGCGGTAAGCATACTGGAGCGCTTTACGGTGCCTGCGTTGCATAGCTGGCGGATTCCCATTGACATGCAACGATCATCTATTTTAACGCGAGCTGCCCGGTAAACCGACCCCAATTGTGATGAGGTTAGGGCTATTGCAAAGTCAAGTTTTCACATCACAGTGAGGCTGTCCCCGCACCCCTGCAAAGGGTTAGCACCCATTGAACCCGTGTTTTCGGACGCTTTGCATATGAAAAGGCAAGTTTTGGTCACTTTTTTCAAAAAGTGACGGGTTTGGGGTGTTTTGGAAAAGCACTGGAACGGCAGTTTGATGGATTCGTGCCAAACCGTTTTTAACTTTGCCCAGACCATAGACCTTTCGTGGCTTGCATCCCATCGTTAAGCACGTTCAGAAAATCTATCACACGGGGGTTAGACTCACACCCGCACAAATGGCCTTGCTTGAGTCGCGTTTTGAACGGCTCAGAGGTTTGCCGAAATGGTTCGTCCGTATCGCGCCATTACCACCTACACCCTGCTCTGACATTTCGCTGGAAT
>DAOTTY010000336.1:0-3155 GCA_034437575.1 Anaerolineae bacterium
CCTCGTGGCCCGCTTCGATCAACCGGAAAGCATCATAGCCGGCCAGCAGCCACACCGCACACGTCACGATCATAACGACCTGCACGCTCAACACACCCAGCCACACACCCACATGGCGGCGCAGCAGCCACACGGACGCGCCCACACCCAATCCCAGCACCGGGAAGGCAAGGTATTTGAACACCACCGCCAGCAGCCCGACGGCGGTACTGGCCAGCGCGTAGGCGGGTTTTTCCGTTTGCAGGGCCAGCAGCGCCAAGTAAAACGCGGCAAGGTAGGTTGCCAGTTCGTAGACCTGTGGGAAGGCGTACTGGGTTTGGTCAAGGATAGCGGGGTTAAACAGCCACGCCGCCGCTGCCAGCAGTCCGGCGGGGCCACCTGCCAACCGCCCCGCAAGCAGCGCGATAAGCAGCGCACTCAGCAAGTTCACGGGGATGCCCGCCAGTCGAATATTGCGAATCACATCGCACGCGGCTTCAACCGCGCTTAGCCCGGTGGCCCACTCGGTGTAGCGCTGAGCGCCGTAATTCACGGCCAAAATCCCTGGCGGGTAACCCGGCTTCCACAGTTCGTCGTCGGTAATGCCGCGCATCGCGTAGATTTCATGCAGGTTGCGGCGCTCGTCGCGGCTTTCCAGCAGCGGCAGGCCCCGGTCATAGCCGATGGTGTACAGGTAGCCCCCGGCCACCAGGATCAGCGCCAGCAGCGCCCACCCCGCCCGGCTCCACTCACGGTTTAGCATACGTCTCGCTTCCAAATCCTGTCGAAGTGCGTCATATTATGGGGCCACTTTGACCGCGTATACAGAGGCAACCCACCCTGTGAACGACTATGAAATCGAAGGCTACGATGTCAAAGCCGGGGATCATCCGTGCCCCATCTGCGGGAACACCTATTTTGAGTGGGGGGTCGTTAGCCGCTTTACCCCACTGACGTACAGGCGCGGCTTTCGCTTCTTCCGGCCAGACCCGTCACTGGGTGTGAAGGCGCGGCACTGCCTGACGTGTAACCACTTGCAATTTTTTGTGGATGACGAACTGAGCGGGGAACAACAGCGGGCCGCCATCTGGGCGTGGTTGGTGGCGTTCGCCGCTGTGGTGATTGTGACCGCGATGGTCGTGTCAACCTTCAACTGAGTCAGTGGAATTGAGGTTGGTTCTGCTGCGCGTCACAGACGTGTACAGGTCCAGCAGTGCTGACCGCCCCGCGTGATCGCCCGGCAGGTGGTGCAGCGTGCGGTCTAGCAGGTGGGTAGCGGTGTCCACATCTACGCTGCGGGCGAGCTTGTGCAGGTAGTCGATTTCTTTTACCAGGTTGCCCGTGTGGTGCCAGTGTTCCAGCAAGCGCAGGTAATAGGCCGCATCGCCAGGGTGAACCGCTTCGATGGCTTCGGCTGCCAAACGGTTAAGGCGCTTCACCTCCCCCTCATCGACCATGACCAGCAGCCCATCGCGTATTTTGTCGTGAGCAAACATCCACCGCCCCTGTTCAATGGTCAGCAGGGCTGCATCGCCACTGTAGGATAGCCATTCCTCGTAGTCGAACTCATCGTCGATATATTCCAGCAGATCAAAGTCGATTTCGCGCCCAATGACCGCCGCCAAATACAGCATGGGCCGGTAATCCAGCGGCACACGCTCCAGGCGGCGCTTGACGACAGTTTGAAAGCTGGCCGACATGATGGACTCTGGCAGTTCAACCTGGTCAAGGTCTTCAATGTTGGTGATGTTTTCTGCCAGCAGTTCAATCAGGTCAATCATCAGGAAGATATTGCCCTCAGACTGTTCTTCAATCAGCCGCAGCACCGCCGGGTTGCTGCCCGCCCCCCCTAACATATTCGATGCCAGCGTATTGATCTCCCGGCGGGTGAAGCGTGACAGCGCGATATGATGCGAATCCTGGGCCAGCCGCCCGTACAGGTAGCGGTTTTCGTCGCTGCGATAGCTGCACACAATCATAATGGGTAGAGACTGGATGTTTGCTTGAATATCTTGTACCAAATCCAGGCTTTCCGGTTCCAGGTGAACATCTTCAAGGATGATGAGCAGCGGGTTTTTTTGCCGCAGAATCACGTTTTTGATGGTTTGGGGCAGTTTGTTGGCGATGTCTTCCGGGGTGAGGGCGTTTTGCTGCGACAACTCATGAGCGGTAAGGCGCTCAACTTCTTGAACCACCAGCCGAAGCATGATGGCTTCTTCGGCGCTCACGCTCGTTGTGAGCAGCAGGCGGGCTAAGATGCTGTGGAAGACGCGATAGCGCTCGCTGCCCGCAGTCGCAACAGCCCACAGCACATTATAACCCGCTACCAGTGCGCGCACCCGCACTTCATCCAACAAGCGCGACTTCCCCACCCCCAATTCTCCACTAACAATCCACGATGAACCGTGCCCTTCTTGGGTGCGTTGCAGCCCCGCCATAAGCTGCGCCAGTTCATCCTGCCGCCCCACAAAGCTAGCCGCCATCAAAAAGCTCTCGCGCACAGCGGTGTCGTTGGGGGGCGTCCAGTTCATAGCACGGCACAGCGCCAAAATCACCTGACGGGCATCAGTGTAGCGATATTCTGGCGATTTAAGCAGCAGCCGGGCAATAACCTGCTGCACTGCTATGGGGGCGTTGGTTGGGGCTAAATCCGGTTGATGTTGCAGAATATCCATTGCCAGTGAGCGATTGCCTTTGATAGAGAACAGCGGCTGTTCGGCCAGCACTTCATAAATCATGACACCCACGCTGTACAAATCAGATTGCACACTGACGGCCTCCCCCAGCAGCAGTTCTGGGGCCAGGTAGTTCATCGTCCCCGCAATTTCTAGCGCATAGTCGCCAGAAGTGGCAATGCCGAAATCCAGTACGTGCAGGTGGCCCATTTGGTCAATAACAACGTTACTCGGCTTCAGGTCGCGGTGCAGCACGCGCTGGCGATGCAGGTAGATAAGCGCTTGCAGCAAATCAACAATGTAGTTGAGCTTGTCCTCCAGGGTCAGGCCACGGGTGGCATCTAGCAGGCTGCGGGGGTCGTCTAGCAGCAGCATGGTAAAGTAAGGGTGCGTCTTCGCATCAAAGCCGAAGTCTTTCACGTCGATGATGTGCGGATGCTTGAGAGACGCCAACATGTGAAACTCACGGGCCAGGGACTGGGCCAGGGCGTTGTAGGCTGT